>JACMPC010000070.1 GCA_014377705.1 Dermatophilaceae bacterium | reverse complement strand
GGTGACATGAGTGACGTTGGTGACATGAGTGACGTTGGTGACATGAGTGACGTTGGTGACATGAGTGACGTTGGTGACATGAGTGACGTTGGTGACATGAGTGACGTTGGTGACATGAGTGACGTTGGTGGACATGAGTGACGTCTTTGTCCACCTGCACGTCGCGTCCGGCTTCTCGTTGCGTTACGGCGCATCGACCCCTGCGGCGTTGGTGGAGCGTGCCTGCGCGCAGGGCCAGCCCGCGCTGGCACTGACCGACCGCGACGGACTCTATGGGGCGGTCCGTTTCGTGCAGGCTTGCGACCAGGCCGGCATCGCTCCGGTGCTCGGGGTGGATCTGGCTGTGAGACAGGGCACATCCCAGACGACAGGGCAGGCCAATGTCGGTGCCGGGCGGGGGGCTCGGGCAGAGCGGGTCCACCCTGGTCGTGCCCATCCCGCCCGGGGCGGCGCCGAGGTCGATCCCCGATACCCCCGGGTCACCGTGCTGGCTCGTGGACAGGGAGCCGGGGTCGATCCCGGCGTTGGTTGGGGCAGGTTGTGCCATCTGGTTACCCAGACCCACCTCAGCGGTGAACGCGGGGCTCCGGTCAGCAACGCAGAGCTCATTGCCGAGATGGCCGTCGATCCGCGGACCGGAGCGCTGGCACTCGTGGTCCTGCTCGGACCGGGCTCTGATGTGGGCCAGGCCCTGCTGGCCCGCCAGCCCCAGCGGGCACGTCTGCTCCTTCGCCGGTGGGTTGACCTGCTGCCGCGCGGCGGCGTGGTCATCGAGGTGGTGTGCCATGGCGGGCCGGAGGGAACCCCTGCCAGCCTCGGGCATGCCGCCCGGCTGCTGGGTCTGGCCACAGAGGCCGGTCTGCCCACGGTGCTCACGGCAGCGGTCCGGCATGCCGATCCCGGCGGCGCAGTGACCGTCGACCTCCTTGATGCAGCCCGCCGCCTCGTGCCACTGGACACGCGTCATCTCGACCGGGTAACTATGGCCGGCCATCTCAGCTCGTCCGCCCAGATGTACTCCGTGGCCTGCGACGTCGCCCGGGCCGCCGGCGCGGGGGTCACCGGTGGGGGCAGCGGTGAACGTGACCGGGCCCGCCAGCTGATGGCCGACACCGTGGCCCTGGCGCAGTCGTGTGCGCTGGACTCGCGCACCGACCTCGGTATCGGCTCGGTGCACCTTCCGGAGCCCTCAACCCTCGGCATCGCCGTCGGCGAGAGTCCTCAGGAGATTCTGGCGGCTCGTTGCCGGGGGGCCATCGCGACCAGATACGGGGGAGCGGGGGACGCCGAGCTGTCAGCGGTGGCATCGCGGCTCGAAGACGAGCTTCGGGTCATCGCCGGGCTCGGCTACCCGACCTACTTCATGACGGTGGCTGCGGTGTGCGACCTGATCCGTGATCTCGGGGTGCGGGTGGCGGCGCGAGGTTCGGGGGCCGGCAGCCTGGTCAACTACCTGCTCGGCATCAGCGGGGTGGAGCCGTTGCGTCATGGCCTGCTCATGGAGCGGTTCTGCTCACCTCTGCGGGCCCAGCTTCCCGACATCGACATCGACGTGGAGTCAGCCCGGCGCACCGAGATCTACGAGCACGTCCTGGAACGCTTCGGTGGTGACCGGGTGACCTGTGTATCGATGATGGACACCTACCGGGTGCGCCATGCGATCAGGGACGCCGGCGCCGCGCTCGGGTTGCCGCCGGGTGAGATCGACGTCATCGCCAAGGCGTTCCCACACATTCGGGCCCGCGATGTCCGGGGCGCCCTGGCCGAGCTGCCCGAGCTGCGCGCCAGCGGCCTGACTGCTCCTCGCCTGCGGGTCCTTTTCGACCTCGTGGAACGGCTCGACGGTCTGCCCCGGCACATCGCCGTGCATCCCTGTGGTGTGATCTTGTCCAACAAGGGACTGCTTGATCGCACCCCGGTCGAGGCCAGCTGGCTGGGGTTTCCGATGAGCCAGTTCGACAAGGACGACGTCGAGACCCTGGGCCTGCTCAAGCTCGACATCCTCGGCATCCGCATGCAGTCCGCGATGGCGCACGCTGTCGACGAGGTGGCCCGGGTCGACGGCGTCAACATCGATCTTGACAACCGGGCACAGGTCACTCTCGATGATGACAGGGCGTTCCGTCTTATCCGGTCCACGCACACGTTGGGGTGCTTCCAGATCGAGAGCCCCGGTCAGCGTGAGCTGATCGGCAAGTTCGGCCCGGAGACCTTCGAAGACCTCATCATCGACATCTCGTTGTTCCGCCCCGGCCCGGTCAAGTCCGACATGATCAGCCCGTTCCTGCTGGCCCGCAACCATTGGCGTGCGCCGGAGTACCTCCACCCCAGCCTTGTGTCGGCGCTGAAGGAGACCCAGGGCGTCGTGGTCTTCCACGAACAGGTGCTCAAGATCGTTGCCGAGACCACCGGCGTCACCCTGGCCCAGGCAGATGAGGTGCGCAGGGCACTCGGATCACCTCAGGGTCAGCTGGACGTCGAGACCTGGTGGCGCCCGGCAGCGGCGGCCAGGGGATATGAGCCGGCCTCGGTCGACCGGATCTGGGAGGTTCTCAAGGCTTTCGCCTCCTTCGGGTTCTGCAAGGCCCACGCGGCAGCGTTCGCTTTGCCCACCTACCAGTCGGCCTGGCTCAAGGCTCATCACCCGGCAGCCTTCCTATCCGGGGTGCTCACCCACGACCCGGGCATGTACCCCAAACGACTGATCCTGGATGACGCCCGCAACCTGGGCATCACGATTCTGGGGCTGGACGTCAATGCCTCAGGCGAGAGCTACCAGGTGGAACGGGTCGTTCTATGGGGGCAAGGAGACAACGCGGATCCCGCGGAGCAGCAGCCCTGTCCCGATCTGCCCGATGGGCGAGATTATGGCATCAGGCTGTCTTTGGCCGACGTCAAGGGAATCAGCGACGCCGAGGTGCAGCGCATCCTGGCCGGCCATCCCTACATCACTCTTGCCGATTTCTGGCATCGCGCCCAGGTCAGCCGCCCGGTGGTCGAGCGACTGGTCATGGCCGGGGGATTCGACTCGCTCTATGGACTGAGCCGGCACGGCGGCACGATGGGGGTCTCCGGCGCCAGCAGTTCAACCGGGCGACGCGGCAGGGTGACCCGGCGCGACCTCTTGCTGCATGTGGCCGAACTCGACCGGTGGTCTTCCGCGACATCCACTTCTAGATCGGTGCGTCGAGCCGGTCGCAGGGCGGCAGCTCGACCGTCCCGCAGCTTCTCCGGGGCCGCAGCGGCAACCAGAGAATCGACGGCAACCAGAGAATCGACACCGGGGCCGGCGGCACCGGATCGACCGGCTGGCCCGCGGACGCGTGACGTGCGACTTCTCGCGGCGGCTCAGTCCCAGGGCGCGTTGCCCGTCATGCCGGCCCGGGCGCAGCCCACCCAGCTCACCCTGGATCTGGGGGATGCCCCCGAGCTCACCACAGCCACCGGGTTGCCCGAGATGACGGGCCAGGAGCGGGTTCGGGCCGAGCTGGACATCCTCGGGCTGGATGCCAGTGCTCACGTCATCGACTTCTATGCCCCCATGTTGCAGGCGCTCGGAGTGACCCGGTCCGGTCAGCTGCTCGGACAACGCAGCCGGTCCGAGCTGTGGGTTGCCGGGGTGAAGGTCGCCACCCAGACACCGCCGGTCCGCTCGGGTCGACGAGTGGTGTTCCTGACCCTTGACGACTCGACCGGACCGGTTGACGCCACTTTTTTCGAAGATGTCCAGGGCCCTTATGCGGCAACAGTTTTCCACTCCTGGATGCTGCTGGTCCGCGGGATCCTGCGACGTACCGGGCCCAGGGGGGTCTCCCTGCGTGCGACCGGGGCGTGGGAGCTTTCCGGGTTGTGGGACGACTGGAGCCGAGGTGGTCTCGAGGAAGTCCACGCGACGCTGTCCGAAGCCGATGAGCACGGTGGCGACCAAGACGACCCGATCGATGGGGCTGGCGGATCCCGCCGCAGGATGCTGGTGCACGCCTCAGGGTTCAGGCAGTCGCCCTACGCGGACGTCAAACCTGCCGGGGGTGATGCCAGGGACTCCCGCAAGCTGCCCACGGAGGGCCACGCCGTGCCCCAGGAAGGCGCTCCACCCCGCAAGCTGTGGCACGCCAGCCCGGGAAGCTCAGGACGCTAGGGTGGATACGACCCGAGCGTCACCGCAGTCGCCCCGTCAGGCCCGTTTCCCGTCGGCGACTACCAGCATCAGAGGAGCCTTGCCGTGGCCGATGAAGTGCGACGTAGTGGTCGAGGCGGCGTCGAGACCTCCGTGCGCACCGCTGCCGTCTGGGAGTCCGTGCGAGCCATCGTGCTCGAGCGCGAACAACAGCTCGGTCGTCCTCTGCGGGTGGTCGATCTTGGTGGTGGCACCGGCGGTCTGGCCGTCCCGCTGGCCCAGCTCGGTCATCACGTCACGGTCATCGACCCCAGCCTCGACGCGCTTGCCTCGCTCTTTCGCCGAGCCGGTGACTCAGGAGTCGCCGGGCGGGTCGTGGCCGTGCAGGGTGACGCTGCCAACCTGCTCGAGGTCCACCCCGATGCCGATGCCGACCTCGTGTGCTGCCATGGTGCGCTGGAGTTCGTCGATGACCCGGCGGCAACTCTGCGCTCCGTTGCGGGGGTACTCGCCGACGGCGGCCATGTCAGCCTTGTTGTTGCAACTCGTATCGCCGCAGTGCTGGCTCGGGCCCTCGCCGGCCAGTTTGCCCAGGCTCAGCGCGCGCTCACCAGCGACGACGGTCGCTGGGGTCCGGCGGACCCTTTGCCGCGGCGCTTCGATGCGGCAGGCATCACGGCCCTTGTCGAGGGCGCCGGACTTGTTGTTCAGGACCTGCATGGCGTTCGCATCTTCAGCGACCTGGTGCCAGCCGCCTATGTCGACTTCGAAGCGGACCGGACCGCACTGCTCATGCTGGAGCAGACCGCCTCACATCATCCCGACTACGCGTTCCTGGGGCACATCGGTGCAGCCCTGCACGTGCTGGCACGCCGCGGCTGACTTCCCGGCCCCGCGTCAGTCCGATGGCCTGTCTGACCTGTTGCCGGGGGCACGCCGATGAGCCGGCGCCAGTATGTCTTGCCCGAACGTCCGGACGGGCAGGCACCTGACGACGACGGCTGTTCGATCCTGCACGTGGACATGGATGCGTTCTATGCCCTGGCCTCCCTGCTCTCTCGCCCCGAGCTCAGGGGCACGCCGGTCATCATTGCCGGAGGCGGTAACCGAGGGGTGGTGCTGTCCGCGACCTACGAGGCTCGCGCCTTCGGCGTGGCGGCGGCGATGCCGATCGCCCGGGCCCGCCGGCTGTGCCCGCAAGCGACCGTTATCGCCCCTGACTATGCCCGTTACGAGCGCATCTCCCGGGCTGTCATGGCGGTCTTCGCCAGCGTCACGCCGCTGGTCGAACCCCTCTCGCTGGACGAGGCGTTCCTGGATGTCTCCGGCGCCAGACGGCGGCTGGGCAGACCACTCCAGATCGCCCAGCGGATCCGCGACACGATTGCCGACGAGCAGGGCATCACCTGCTCGGTCGGCGTTGCCACCACCAAGTTCATCGCGAAGCTGGCGTCGGGACTGGCCAAACCTGACGGGCTGCTCATCGTGCCCGAGGCCGAGGTGGTCCCTTTCCTCCACCAGCTACCGGTCGGGGCACTGTGGGGAGTTGGCGACAGGACAGAGGAGGTTCTGCAGCGTCTGGGCCTGCACACCGTGGCTGATATCGCCCACACCCCCGTTGACACGCTGCGCAGGGCCCTCGGCGACAACGCTGGTCCCGCCCTGCACGCGCTGGCCTGGGGGCGCGACTCCCGTCCGGTGACGCCCACCCGTCGTGAACGAAGCATCGGCGCCGACGAGACGTTTCCCTTCGACGTGGATGACCCGGCATACATCCACCGGGAGCTGCTCAAGCTCAGCGACCGCACGGCAGCCCGCGTACGCGCGGCGGGGATGGTGGGGCGAACGATCTCGGTCAAGGTGCGCTTCTCCGACTTCACCACGATCACCCGTTCCAGGACCCTGCGTGACCCGACAGACGTCAGCCGTGACATCTACGCGACGGCGCGGGCACTCTATGACGGGCTGAGTCTGCAACGGGCCCGCCTGCGGTTGGTCGGAGTCCGGATGGAGGGCCTCATGGACTCTGATCTGGCGCCGGTTCAGGGTCTGCTCGACGAGCCGGAGCACGGCTGGCGAGACGCCGATCGCGCGGTCGACCAGGCCAGTGCACGGTTCGGTGCCGGTGCCGTTCGCCCAGCAAGTCTGGTCGAAGGTGAGCGGTTGGCTACCACTCCGAAGCGCGGCGACATATCCTGAGCGGGGTAGTTGATGAGAACCTTGACTTAGCACCACACAGCGTCGATTTCTGGCACTAATCGGCATCGTGGGGCGTTGTTGTCATACAGTAGAGCCGCCCACGGGAGGTCGAGAGTGCCGCTTTCAGAGAACGAGCAACGTCTGTTAGAGCAGATGGAACAAGCGCTGTATGCCGAGGATCCAAAGTTCGCCTCGCAGATGCAGGGCTCTGCTGCGCGTGCCCGCCTTCGCCGGGGGCTCGTGATCGGGGCAGCGGGAGTCGTTGCAGGTCTCGGGCTGGTCGTCCTTGGCGTTGCGACAGAGTCCATCTGGTGGGGAGCCATCGGCTTTGCGCTGATGGTGGCAGGAGTCGCCTACGCGATCACCCCGCCCAAAGGGCCCAAGGCCAACCTGGGCGCCGTCACCGAGGACGGGACGGTGCGCCCGCATGCTCCCGCAGGCCGCCTCGGCAAGATGCGCAAGACGGCCAAGGGGACCGACGCCACCAAGAAACCGTTCTTGCGTCGTCTTGAAAACCGATGGGATCGCCGTCGCGACGAGGGTCAGTAGCGATTCGTGGGATGAATCAGTTTTCAGCCGTTGCGGCAATCGGGGGCCAGCGAGGCATAGGGCATGCGCACGTCAATCACAGACTGTCCTCACCTGCTTGGCCACGACCCATCGCTTGTCGGTCTTGTGGCGCCGCACCACCGGGCCACGAGACTGACTGAGTAGCGAAACCCACCGGGCCACGAAAAGCGACGCAGCTAACATACTCGGATGGTCAGGCGATCGTCGTCACACCGATCAGCCAGGTAGTGACGATCGTGAGGCCAGTCAACAGCTCGATACCTATGCTCAGCGCGATGGCTTTGAGGGCCTGCTTGGTAGACGGCCAGGCGGTAGCATGTGTGCCGACCTTGATCCGCTCGGCCAGATAGGTCCCGAGCGCGAAGCCCAGGAAGACGCCGACGACCGGGATTACGAGAAAGCCCGCGATGCCCAGAACCGCCCCGGCCACCGTGCTGGACGTGGTCACTCCCGCCCGGGCCATGTATCGGCCCGGCAGGAGGAACCGCAGCAGAACTCCCAGCAGCGCCAGGACCGTGGCGATGGCCAAGACGACCCACCCAGCCTGGCGCTGTGTCTCGAGAGTCCAGACCAGGACAGCAGCCCAGATCAGCGGGAGGCCAGGTAGGAGGGGCACAACGATGCCAACGAACCCGACCACCATGAGCAGTCCTACGACAACATCGACTCCGTCCATAGCGGTTCAGACGGCCGCCAGGATTTGGCGCTCCTCGATATGGCACGTCTTGATCTAGGACGTCTCCGCGCCGGCAGGGGCCGGTATCAGGCGATCGGTTTCGTCCTGAATGCTCGTCGCCAGATCTTGCAGCTTGGGCAGGTGCTCGCGACCGTGGTGGGCGCAGAACAACAGCTCCCCACCTGAGCTGAGGCTGGCTCGGACGTAGGCCCGGGCGCCACAGCGGTCGCAGCGATCAGCCACGGTCAGAGTCGGTGCCAGTGCAGTTGTCACGTCAGCCATCCTTTTCGTCGTATTGGGCGCCGTTGGCGGTCCTACCTGGTGTCGTGATCTCGTCGGTATCCGTTCTGATACTTCTTCTGCTGATACTTCGTAGACGCGCACCGAGTGGATTGCTTGGTGGGCTTACCCATTCGCCGGTTACAACAGTCAAACACGAAGATTCCTTCCCGACATCCATTCTGGCCGTATGGAGGCCAAGTCGTGGCCTGTTTCACTCTCCGCGCAATAGTTGCCATGCCGTATGCCGTGTGCCACCCGCGTGCCGCCCGCGTGCCTGTCGCGTGCCTGTCGGTACGGGGAGATAGCCTGCAAGGGAGTTCTGGGGTTGGCCTCGGCCGACTCCTCCGCCGTACCGAGAGGACGTCCGTGGCCATCGCCACCCCGACAAGCAGGAGCGCAACCGTGACGGGCGGCGCATCCAGGACCCGCGCATCCATGGCCGTCGCGCCCAACGCGAGCACGTTCAGAGCGGACACATCGACCGCGGACACATCGACTTACATGGCCCGTCACCTACAGGTGCTCGAAGGCCTGGAGGCGGTCCGCAAGCGTCCGGCGATGTACATCGGCTCGACCGACTCCCGAGGGCTCATGCACTGCGTCTGGGAGATCATCGACAACGCCGTTGACGAGGCCCTGTCCGGCGTCTGTGACCGGATCGATGTGGCGCTGATGGCTGACGGGTCGGTCGAGGTCCGCGACAACGGTCGGGGCATTCCGGTCGACATGGAGCCACGAACCGGCCTGTCGGGTGTCGAGGTGGTCTTCACCAAGCTGCATGCCGGCGGCAAGTTCGGAGGTGGGTCCTACACAGCCTCCGGGGGGCTGCATGGTGTCGGCGCCTCCGTGGTCAACGCGCTTTCGGCCCGTCTGGACGTCGAGGTCGACCGCGGGATGAAGACCCATGCGATGAGCTTTCACCGCGGTGAGCCCGGCGTCTATGACGACGTGGATGGTGTCAAGAGCCCCGATGCGCCGTTCACGCCCTACGTGGACAACAGCGAGCTGCGCATCATCGGCAAGGTGGGCCGTGGCAGGACCGGCAGCAGGGTCCGCTACTGGCCGGACCGTCAGATCTTCCTCAAGGAGGCGGGCTTCACCTACGACGACCTGGCCTCCCGGGCCCGCCAGACGTCCTATCTCATTCCGGGTCTGACCCTTGTCATCCGTGACGATCGCCGCGTGCCGGGCACACCAGGGGAGAACGGTCCCTTTGAGGAGACGTTCCGCCATGCCGGCGGCATCAGCGAGTTCGCCGAGTTCCTGGCCATCGACCCACCGCTGACCGACGTGTGGCGCCTGCAGGGATCTGGGACGTTCCATGAGAACGTGCCGGTTCTTGACGAACGAGGACGGATGACCCCCGCCGATGTCGAGCGCGAGTGTGTGGTCGACATCGCACTGAGGTGGGGCACCGGCTATGAGACCAAGACGGTCTCGTTCGTCAACATCATCGCCACCCACAAAGGCGGCACCCACATGGCTGGTTTTGAGCAGTCGATGCTCAAGGTCTTCCGAAAGCAGTTCGAGGTCAATGCCCGCCGGCTCAAGGTCGGGTCGGACAAGGTCGAGAAGGACGACGTGCTGGCCGGACTCACCGCGGTGGTCACGGTGAGATTGGCCGAGCCCCAGTTCGAGGGTCAGACCAAGGAGGTGCTGGGCACCTCTGCGGTGCGTGCCATCGTTGCCAGGGTCGTCGAGAAGGAGCTGACCGTGATGATCACCTCGCCCAAGCGCGGCGGGAAGGCGCAAGCGGCTCAGCTCCTCGAAAAAGTCGTTGCCGAGATGAAGTCGCGGATCAGCGCGCGACAGCACAAGGAGACCCAGCGCCGCAAGAACGCCCTGGAGACCTCTTCCCTGCCGGCCAAGCTGGCGGACTGCCGCAGCAGCGATGTCGACCGGACCGAGCTGTTCATCGTCGAGGGTGACAGCGCGCTCGGAACCGCCAAGCTTGCCCGGTCCTCGGACCACCAGGCGCTGCTGCCGATCCGCGGCAAGATCCTGAATGTGCAGAAGGCCTCGCTGGCCGACATGCTCAAGAACGCCGAGTGCGCGGCGATCCTTCAGGTCATCGGTGCGGGATCGGGTCGATCGTTCGATCTCAGCGCCGCGCGCTATGGGAAGGTCATCATCATGACGGATGCCGACGTCGACGGCGCGCACATCCGCACCTTGCTGTTGACCCTGTTCTTCCGCTACATGCGGCCCCTGGTCGCCGACGGACGGGTCTTCGCCGCCGTCCCGCCGTTGCACCGCATCGAGGTGATCAACGCGGGTGGCAAGAAGAACGATCTCCTCTACACCTACAGCGAGGCCGAGATGCGCAAGGTCATGTCCTCGCTGGAGAAGAAGGGCCGCAAGGTCAAGCAGCCGCTACAGCGCTACAAGGGTCTTGGCGAGATGGACGCGGACCAGCTGGCCGAGACCACCATGGACCCTCGGCACCGCACCCTGCGCAGGGTGACCCTGCGGGACGCTGAGGTCGCCGAGCAGGTGTTCGACCTGCTGATGGGCAACGACGTCGCCCCGCGCAAGGACTTCATCATCGACTCTGCCGCTGCTCTGGACCGGCAACGCATCGACGCCTGACCCGCACGGGATGGGTGGACCGGGTCCACCGTTGTTCTTCTCGTCCGACTTGCGTACGGGTGCACGGCCGGGCTCTATGCGCATGACGACGTTGTCTTCACGCCACCAGCGGGGCCTTCGAGGGGGCGCCCCACTCGTCCTTCGACCAGGGCTTCGCACAGTGGCGGGCCGAGTGCGCCGACGCCTGGATCCGGATGCTTGGTTTCATCGACGGGAATCTCTGACCACGTCGTCCGCGAGATCCACGGACCACTTCCAGGTCGGCACGGCCTCTTTGCCGCAGGACTCGGGCAGGTCGTCGGCCCCGGGGCCGCGAGTGGCCAACACATCCCAGTGGCGCCCGTCGACGTGGCTGACCCGGCAGTCCCAGGCGTTCTCCTGAGCTGCTGACGGAACCGCCACCGTGGTGAAGGCAAGCTGGCTGGACTCCCGGATCTGCTGTCGCACCATGGACTCGGCCGCTTGCCCGGGCGCGGCAAGATGACTGCGTCCACGGTCGTATGTCGGACCCAGCAGCTCCGCGGGTACCTCGCCACGGCGCGCTGCATCGACGGCGGCAATGCTGGAGGTACCTGAAAGCCGGCCGAAGACCTGGCCGGAGGGCAGAAGGACGCCCGTCGGGGCGAAGCGGTGTCCACCGGTGTGCGAGCACTCCCATATCTGGCCGGGGCGCTCCAGAGCGGCCTCAACAGCCACCGGTCTTCCCCGCACGGAGCAGCAGATGTCTCGCCTGGAGTTGGCGCAGATCATCAGGACGGGGGCGGGGGAGGGGCGCAGCTCGGGCAGTACTGCCTGGATGGCATCAGCGTCCCCCCTTCGCAGCTGGTCGGCGTCCAGCAGGCAGAGTCTCGCCGGGTCAGTCAGATCCGCCTCCAGGAGCCAGGGGGTGCCCGCCAGCCCGCCAGCAAGGTAGACCCGTTGGAGACTGCCCCGGGGCGGGTCTGAATGTGCGTCTGGGCAACGGATCAGCAGCAAGCGCCCGCCTGCGTTATTACACATGCGGTCCAAGGCCCTGCCGAGGTCAGGGTCGAGGTGGGACTGGGTGGCCGCCCTGGCACCCCAGGGGCCGTTCTGTTCGAGAGCCACCCAGAACGCGGCCGCGGGAGCCGTGCCCAGTGCCGAGACCTGCGCGCCATCCCAGAGGATCGAGCACGCGTCAGGTCTGCTGCGGCCGTGACGCACAGCCGCAGCCCCGCTCACCCCCGGCTCGCGGGGAACTCGGGTGTCGACTCCGGCCCCGGGAGCAATGCCGCACCATCATCGGCGAGGTCGGCAGGGTCAGGTGAGGGCGCCAGCAGCGTTTCGCGGGGCTCGGGCAGAGGCCCGACGATGGCGCCGATCGGGGTGGCCGCCGGGAGGCCGGAGCCGTCACGCTTGCCGGTGGCCTCGGGCAGCTCCAGGGCAACGCCGTTGGCAGCGGCCGCCCTGGCCGGGCTGCCCCCGACCCAGCCGAGGACCAGAGTGTCCTCGCCGCGCAGGAAGCGATGGCAACGGACACCACCGGTCGCCCGGCCCTTGGCGGGGTACTCGGCATACGGGGTGACCTTCAGCGATCCTGGCTCGGTGCCGGGCAAGGCCCCTGACGAGCCGCTCGAGGTGACCACCAGGTTGTCCACCTCGGGATTGACCGCGGTGAAGAACACGCTGTGTGCGCCGACAGCCAGCTTGATACCAGCCATTCCTCCGGCTGTTCGGCCCTGCGGGCGCACGCCGGCTGCGGGGAAGTGCAGCAGCTGGGCATCCGAGGTGATGAATACGAGATCCTCGTTTCCGGTGCGAAGCTCGACCGCACCCACCACGCGGTCGCCAGACTTCAGGCTGATGAGCTCCCAGTCGTCCTTGTTCCCCGGGTAGTCGGTCGTCACTCGCTTGACCACGCCCTGTGCCGTTCCGAGGGCGAGGCCGGGGGATTGCGGCGACAGGGATGTCAGGGTCAGTGGTTGCTCATCTTTGGGCAGGTCGACGAACGCCCCGAGCGGAGCACCGCCGGACAGAGACGGGGTGCCGTTGGTCGGCGGCAGGATAGGCAGGTCAAGTGCGGCGAGCCGGATCATCCGCCCGCGCGAGGTGATCAGGGCGACATGGCCCCGGACAGTGGTCTGGACTGCTGCAGTCACGGCGTCGTGCTTATGCCGGCTCCCTGTGCTGGGTAGCGCCTCGACATTCGTGGTGCGAGCCATCAGACCGGTGGAGGACAGCAGCACCCAGCAGGGGTCGTCAGTCAGCTTCAGCGGCGTGGCTGAGGTGACCGGCTGACCGGCGGACTCCAGCAGAACCGTGCGACGCGGCGTCCCGTGCGCCTTGGCGACCTGTGCCAGCTCGTTCGACACCGTCTTCAGGAGCAGCTTCTCATCACCCAGAATTGCGCGCAGCGCCTCGATCTGACGCTCCAGCTCGGCCTTCTCGGTCTCGAGCTCGACCCGGGAGAACTTGGTCAGCCGGCGAAGCTGCAGATCGAGGATGTAGGTGGCCTGCGGGTCGGACAGGTCGAAGACGTCCATCAACCGGGCCTTGGCGATGGTGGCATCATCGGAAGCCCTGATGACCTGAATGACCTCGTCGATGTCCAGGATCGCGATGAGAAGGCCCTCGACGAGGTGGAGCCGCTCCTCCCGTTTGCGCAGGCGGTAGGCGCTGCGGCGGCGCACCACGTCCGTGCGAAACTCGACGTAGACCCGCAGGAGGTCCTTCAGTCCGAGGGTGCGCGGCTGTCCATCGACGAGCGCGACGTTGTTGATACCGAAGTTGTCTTCCATCGGGGTCATCTTGAAAAGATGCTCCAGCACCGCCTGGGGGTGGAATCCGCCCTTGATCTCGATGACCAGATGCAGGCCGTGCTTGCGGTCGGTCAGGTCCTTGACATCGCTGATGCCCTGGAGCTTCTTGGACTGGACCAGATCCTTGATCTTCTCGATGACCTTCTCGGGTCCGACGAGGTAGGGGAGCTCCGTGACGATGATGCCCAGCTTGCGGGGCGTGACGTGCTCGATCCGGGTCGTCGCCCGGGTGCGGAACGACCCACGACCCGTGAGATACGCATCACGGATCCCCTCCAGCCCGACGATCTTGCCGCCACAGGGGAGATCGGGACCGGGCACAAACTTCATCAGGTCGTCTAGTGAGCACTGGGGGTTGGCCATCAGGTGACGAGCGGCACCGATCACCTCGACGAGGTTGTGTGGCGCCATGTTCGTGGCCATGCCGACCGCGATACCGCTGGCACCATTGACGAGCAGGTTCGGGAAGGCCGCAGGCATGACCCCCGGCTGCATCAGCTGGTCGTCGTAGTTGGGAACGAAGTCGACCGTCTCCTCGTCCAGGCTCTCCGTCATCAGCATCGCGGCGCGGGCGAGCCGGGCCTCGGTGTAGCGGGCCGCCGCCGGACCGTCATCCAGCGAACCGAAGTTGCCGTGGCCGTCGACCAGTGGCAGGCGCATGGTGAAGGACTGGGACAGGCGGACCAGCGCGTCGTAGATGGAGCCGTCACCGTGCGGGTGGTACTTGCCCATCACCTCACCGACGACACGGCTGCTCTTCACATGTCCACGCTCGGGGCGAAGCCCCATCTCGCTCATCCCGAACAGGATCCGTCGCTGGACCGGCTTGAGTCCGTCACGGGCGTCCGGCAAAGCGCGGGAGTAGATCACCGAGTAGGCGTACTCCAGGAACGCCCCCTGCATCTCCTCCTCGACGTCGATGTCAACGATCCGCTCGGTGAAGTCTGCCGGGTGCGGCGGGCTTGATGACGTGCGACGGGCCATGCTCGGAGATCTCCTCGTGGGTGGCGTGCTGGTGCAGCTCAGGATCCCATCTTCGCCCACAGTTGCACACGAGCGACCCCCGACCCGCCGGGGCCGCGGAGTGGGCAGGATCGGCAACCCATGAAGGCCGCCCTTCCGGCGACCGGCGACCTGCGACCGGCGGCCTCGGATAGCCACCTGGCACACGCTCGGCGTCAGCTCAGGCGGCGAGCTCGTGGTGGTCTGCGGGGTTGGTGACGTACTGGCGTCCGTGGGGGTCGGTCCAGGTGCACACGCCTTTTCGGGTCATGGTCAGGGTCCAGCCGGCGTTGTGTTTGACGCGGTGGTGGTGTTTGCAGAGACTTGCGAGGTTCCAGGGGGTGGTGGGTCTGCCGCGGGAGTGGGCGGTGACGTGGTCGGGTTCGCAGCGGGTGGAGCCTCGCCGGCAGTCGGGAAGCGGCAGGTGCCGTCGCGTTTTTGGATGAACTTGCGGCTGGCCGCGACCGGGCTCATCGCCAACATCGGCCCAAAACAGTCAGAGGCGAGCTCACTGACATGCCCCACCCCGTGATCAACATCCACCCAGACACCAGAGCCGTCCGGCTCCTGCTGCCGGCCGGCATACTGGGCCACCCGCAACGCCTGCACCGCACCCGCCGCGTTGACCACCCGCTGCGCCCCGTCAACCTCCGCCGCCAGATCCCCCGGCGCCAGGAACCCCGCCCCCGCCTGGGCATCAGCGAATGCCTCAGCCATCAAGGTGAGAGCCTGCGAGAACGTGTCGCACATGTGTTCTGCTGCACCTCATGAGACCGACGAATGAAACCAGCCACGGCGGCGGGCTCCATTCCACAACAGGCACGCTCACCCCTTCGAAGGGGCGCGGCCGGAGGCGTCCCGGGCTTGAAGGGTCCCGTGGACATGGTCGTGATGAGGCCCGAGACGCGACGACCCGGAGTGTCTGTTGATGTCGCATCTTCGCTAGTACGAATGGTCGGCACAAGGCATGATCATGGATATGCACAAGGACTCCGAAGCCTGCGAACGCGCCATACGCTCCAGGGACGCACGCTTCGACGGCTGGTTCTTCTGTGCCGTGGTGACCACCGGCATCTACTGCCGCCCGAGCTGCCCCGCCCGGCCGCATCGCCAGAACCTGCGTTTCTACCCGAGTGCTGCCGCGGCTCAGCAGGCCGGCTTCCGCGCCTGCAAGCGTTGCCGCCCCGATGCCAGCCCCGGATCCCCGGAGTGGAACTTCCGCTCGGACCTGATCGCGCGAGCCATGCGACTGATCGCGGACGGTGTCGTTGACCGTGAAGGCGTCACGGGACTGTCCAGCCGGCTGGGCTACAGCGTGCGCCAGATCCAGCGCGAGCTCAGCGCCGAGGTCGGAGCGGGTCCACTGGCTCTGGCAAGAGCCCAAAGGGCCCAGACCGCAAGGGTTCTCCTTGAGACGAGCCCGCTGTCGATGACCGATGTCGCCTTCGCCGCCGGGTTCGCCAGCATCCGAACCTTCAATGACACCGTCCGGGAAGTATTCGCCCAGTCACCCACCGAGCTGCGGGCCCTGGCCAGAGTCGCGGGAGGACAACAGGGCGGCCGGGGTATGCCGGAGCTCGCTTCCGCGCCTGCCGCAGCACTGCAGCAATCCGCGTCTGTCGGCACCCCGACGACATCCGCGGCGGTGGGCACCTTGTCGCTTCGTCTTCCCTTCCGGAAGCCGTTCTGTCCGGACAACTTGTTCGGCCACCTGGTGGCGACCGCCGTTCCCGGAGTTGAGGAGTGGCGCGCGGGTGCCTACCGTCGAACGATTCGACTCCCCCACGGTCACGCCGTCGTTGCGCTGCGGCCAACCCCCGACCATGTGGCCTGCCAGATCTCGCTCACCGATCAGCGCGACCTCACCAGCGCCATCAGCCGGTGCCGCTGGATGCTCGACCTCGACGCCGACCCGGAGGCTGTGGACGCCGTCCTGTCCGCAGATCCCGCGATGGCCAGACTCGTCGCAAGCAGCCCGGGCCGGCGTGTCCCGAGAACGGTAGACTCTGCCGAGCTCGCCATCAGAGCTGTTCTGGGGCAACAGGTTTCGACGGCGGCGGCCCGCACCCACGGGGCGCGGCTGGTCCGCGGATACGGCGATCCGATTACTGACCCCCATGGCGGCCTCACCCACCTGTTTCCCACTCCACAGACTCTGGCCCTGATGGATCCGTGCGATCTCGCCATGCCGCTGTCACGCCGGCGCACCCTGATGGGTCTGGTGGAGGCTCTCGCGCAGGGACGGCTCGACCTGGATCTGGGGGCCGACTGGCGTGAGGCCAGAGTCCGGCTGAATGCCCTGCACGGTTTCGGGCCCTGGACCGTCGACATCATCGCAATGCGATCCCTGGGTGATCCCGACGCGTTTATTGCCGGCGACCTGGGCATCAGGCTTGCCGCCGAGAAGCTCGGGATGCCCGCGACGCATAGAGGCCTCACCGACCACTCTCACCTCTGGCGGCCCTGGCGTTCGTATGCCGTCCAGTATCTCTGGGCGACAGGAAATCACCCGATCAACCACATGCCTGATGAGGAGGCCGCCTGATGCGCAGCCATATCGTGATCGAGAGCCCCGTAGGTCCGCTGACCCTGGTCGCCCAGGACAGCGCGCTGGTCGGCCTGTACATGGACCTTCAGCGGCATCGTCCCGATGACGAAGACCTCGGCGAAGATGAACCAGCGGGCCGGCAGGCCGAGCCGTTCAAGAACGCGGCGGATCAGCTCGACGCGTACTTCACCGGGTCGCTCACCCGCTTCACCCTGCCGCTGGCGCCTCGGGGGTCCGAGTTCCAGCGACGGGTCTGGGCTGCCCTGTTGAAGATTCCCTACGGCGAGACCGAGTCCTACGGCGAGCTGGCCGCACGTATCGGTTCGCCGGGTGCCGCACGGGCGGTGGGTCTGGCCAACGGCAAGAACCCGATCGGCATTGTCATCCCGTGTCACCGGGTGGTGGGCTCGAACGGCAGCCTGACCGGCTACGGCGGGGGTCTGGACCGCAAGAAGCAGCTGCTCGAACTCGAGCTGGCGGTCTGCGGGATGGCGCTCTTCTAGGTTGGCGATCCTCCCTCCTTCCCCCCGGCGGACGCGTGCGGGGCGGTCCTGGCGGAGGGCGTGCCGTGGGCTGCCCGGGTGTCGTCCGTCTCCCAGGTCGTGACTACAGGTGAGCGCGGTCGACGCTGCTGGGTACCCTTGCCCAGTGAGCGACACCCGAGCACCCGGCGTACAAGAGATAGACCTGCCCGAGCAGATGCGTGTCCGACGGGACAAGCGCGCACGAATTCTGGAGGAGGGTAGGCAGCCGTATCCGGTCGGCGTGCCTCGCACGCACACGCTCGCGCAGGTGCGCGAGGCCTACGGGCGCCTGGAGACCGCGGAAGAGACCCAGGACGTCGTGGGTGTCGTGGGCAGGGTGGTATTCATCCGCAATACCGGCAAGCTGGCCTTCGCCACCCTGCAGGAGGGGGACGGCACACGCCTCCAGGCCATGCTGAGCCTGGCTGAGGTGGGAGAGCAGCCCCTGACCGCCTGGAAAGCCGATGTGGACCTTGGTGACTTCGTCTTCGTGCACGGCCGGGTCATCTCCAGCAGGCGCGGCGAGCTCTCGGTGCTGGCAGACGAGTGGGTGATGGCCAGCAAGGCGCTGCGGCCGCTTCCGACGATGCACAGCGAGCTCTCCGAAGAGTCCCGGGTGCGCCAGCGGTACGCCGACCTCATCGTGCGCCAGGAGGCGCGCGATATGGTTCGCGACCGCGCGGCCATTGTTCGCGCGGTGCGGGAGACTTTGCACGACCGAGGGTTCATTGAGATCGAGACCCCGGTTCTTCAGCTGGTTCATGGTGGCGCAGTGGCGCGACCCTTTCCTACGCACCTCAATGCCTTCGACATAGATATGTCGCTGCGGATTGCCCTGGAGCTCTATCTCAAGCGAGCGGTCGTCGGCGGGGTTGACAAGGTTTTCGAGATGGGCCGGGTCTTCCGGAACGAGGGTGTGGACTCGACCCACAGCCCTGAATACACCCTGCTTGAGGTCTATGAAGCGTATGGCGACCAGCACACCATGGCCGAGCTGACTCAGGCTATCGTTCTCGCTGCGGCTGACGCCTTTGGTTCGCGAGTCATCGACACGCCCGCCGGACAGATTCAGCTTGCCGGGGAATGGCGCTGGCTGCGGGTCTATCAGGGCCTTTCCGAGGCGATCGGCGAGGACGTCACCCCAGAGACTGATGTTCAGACCCTGCGGGCGATCGCAGCCCGTCACAATGTGCAGGTACAACCCGGATGGGATGCCGAGAAGCTGGTGGTCGAGCTGTTCGGTGAGATCGTCGAGCCGACCTTGCTGCAGCCCACCTTTGTCTACGACTACCCGCCGTCGGCGCAGCCGCTCGCCCGCCCGCACCGCACGGACCCCAGGCTGATCGAGGCCTGGGACCTCATCATTGGTGGCACCGAACGCGGGACGGCGTTCTCGGAGCTGATCGACCCGGTGATCCAGCGTGACCGGCTCACCGCGCAGTCCCTGCGCGCCGCTGCCGGGGATGTTGAGGCGATGCAGCTCGACGAGGACTTTCTCCGAGCACTGGAGTATGGTGCCCCGCCTATGGGTGGTCTCGGTCTTGGAATAGATCGGATCGTCATGTTGTTCACGCAGTCTGGTATCCGAGAGACCATTCTGTTCCCATTGCTGAAGCCGGAGTGAACGTGAGCCTGCATTCTGTGTTGATCGCGCTCGGTGCTCTGTTGCCCAGTGCCGGTGTCGCCTTCTTGTTCTATCTGATCATCAAGGCAATGCTTGAAGGCGACCGCCGTGAGCGGTTGGCTCATTCCCAGTGGGAGGCCGCGCAAGAGTCGTCGGGTTCTCCGGCGAGGCAATCGGATATTGTTGGCAAGTTGGATTCTGCATTGTGAGAATCGTCGAGTATGGTGGAGTCCTAATAATCGGCGAACACCGATCATCGACTCATCATCGTTCCTCATTCGGGAGTTTTTATGGTGCAACGCGTTCAATACATGTTGGTTGACGACCTCGATGGAAGCGAGGCGGTTGAAACCGTATCGTTCTCGCTCGACGGTGTCTCCTATGAGATCGACCTGACCGCGGCCAACGCCAAGAAACTGCGTAACGACCTTGCTGCCTGGTTGGGCCATGCTCGCCGAGCCGGGGGCCGCAAGAGCTCGCGCAAGGCAGGGGCTTCTGGCGGGGAGCGTCGAGGGGACCTGAGTGCGGTCCGTGAGTGGGCTCGTAAGAACGGACACCAGGTCAGCGACCGCGGCCGTATCTCGGCCGGCGTCCTGGCTGCCTACGACAAGGCTCATAGCTGACGCGAGAAAACGACGGAAGGTCATGACGTGGCTGCGTCGTGACCTTTCCGTCTGCCAAGTCCGGTTCTGCGTGAGCAGCGTAGCTAGTTTTGCGGGTTCAACCCCGCACGGTCCCTAGGTCTGCGAGTTCTTGCCGCGCACGGTCCCTAGGTTTGCGAAAGGGCGGCGGCGAAGGTGTCGCCATCGCGGGTCAGCCTGGCCAGGACGTCGTCCAGGTCTAGCTGTCGCAGGGCGTCGCGCTTGTCTGCTCCTCGTTCGATCTCCGCCCAGGTACGGGGGGCTGCGACAAAGGGGGCTTCCTTGCCACGCAGCGAGTACGGCGCGATCGTCGTCTTCGCTGCGGCGTTCTGGCTCCAGTCCAGCAGTACCTTCCCGGGACGCAGGGACGTGGTCATCTTCCACACCACCAGCCCCGGTTGCAGCCGGGTCAGATCCTGGGCGATCTCCCGGGTGATATCGCTGATCGTCTCGGAGTCCTGCTCACCGGGCAGCGCGGCATACAGTTGCATGCCCTTGCTGCCGCTGGTCACCGGAGCCGTGTCCAGGCCGATGCTCCTGAGGCGCTCTCGCACCAGCAGCGCTACCTGGGCGCACTCGTGCAGCCCGGCCGGTGACCCGGGGTCGAGGTCGATCACCAGGCGGTCAGGAGGGCTTGGCCGGCCGTCGGCGTCGAATCGCCACTGGGGCACGTGGAGCTCCAGCGAGGCGAGGTTCACCAGGTAGGTCAGGTCCGCGGTGTCGCGCACGACCGGGTAGCGGATCGTATCGTTGCCGCTCTGCGTGCGCGTCCCGCTGGTCGGGACCGTGACGAAGTGCAGCCAGGACGGCGCTCCCGGTGGGAGGTTCTTCTCGAAGAATGACGGCAGGCCGGTGCCATGCGGCCAGCGGATCCGGGTCACCGGCCGGTCGGCGAGGTGTGGCAGCAGGATCGGAGCCACCCTGGCGTAGTAGTTGAGCACCTCACCCTTGGTGGTCTCGGTCGCGGGGTACATGACCTTGTCCAGGTTGCTCAGCTGGAGGCGCCGGCCATCCACCGTCACTGCCGTCACTGCCGCTGCGCCTGCGTTGTCCGGCACGCGCCCTCACCCCTGATCGCGTGCGTCGTCGGGTGACAGATCAGGTCGTAGACCACGGTATGCCGGCTGCCGCAGGCGGCCTTGCGCGGACAGGCCAAGGGACTGCACGTCCACGACGACCTCCGCCCGGACCCACCTCGTCCCCTGCGCATCGAGCTTCGGGACCTCGTCGGCGAAGGGGGAGGTGTCGACCCCCAGGTCCTCCAGCGCAGACAGAACGCGCTGCTGCTCCTGGCCTGCCAGGCCGCTTCCGACGCGCCCCAGATAGGCCAGGCCATCGGGGGTCGGGCGGCCGACCAGCACCGCGCCAGGCCGGTGGTCACTGCCGGTCTCCAGCCGCCATCCGCCGATCACCACCGACCTCGAAGCGCGATGGGGCAGCTTCAGCCAGTCGGGGCTGCGCCGACCCGGGCGGTATCTGGACGAGAGCCGTTTGCTGACGACGCCTTCCAGCCCCTGTTCCAGCGTTGCGGCCTGCAATGCGGCCCCGTCCTCATAGGTAGGTGGCACCTGCACGTTGGGGCCGGCCAGGGAGATGTCCTCCAGGGCTGCGCGTCGGGCGGCAAGAGGGTTGCCGGTAAGGTCGACGCCGCCCAGGCGCAGCAGATCGAACACCATGAAGGTCACCGGCAGGCAGGCCGCAAGGCGACCCGCCCTGGTCGCGTTGCTGACGTGCATGCGCTCGGCCAGTACAGCGAACGACGGAACGCCTGCCTCGAGGGCCACCACCTCACCATCGAGCAGCATGTCGTCGGGCAGCCCCGGGCCGGCCAGGGTGCTCAGCTCGGGAAAGCTGCTGCTCACGTCGTTCTCGTTGCGCGATGACAGCCTCAGCCGGCCACCGGCGACGTCGGCCAGCACCCGCATGCCGTCCCACTTGATCTCGTGGGCCCATTCCGGGCCGGCCGGGATGACGGTTCCCGCACTAGCCAGCATGGGGCGCATGGGTCCATCCTGACGGAGGGAACGTCAGGTCCGCGAGACCATCACGCATCCCGCAGTGACATTTCCCGCAGTGACATCTCCGCTAGCACATTCCGAGGATCTGGGGAGGGTGATCAGACCGTGCGTGCCATCTGGAAGGGTGCCGTGTCCTTCGGCCTCGTCAACGTTCCGGTGCGGCTCTACTCGGCCACCGAGAACCACGACGTGCAGTTCCGGCAGGTGCACCGCGAGGACGGTGGCCGGATCCGGTACCAGCGCGTCTGCAGCATCGACGGCGAGCAGGTGTCCTATGACGACATCGCCAAGGGATACGAGACCGAGGACGGACAGATGGTCGTGCTGACCGACGAGGACCTGGCGGATCTACCGACCCGCAGCAGCCGCGAGATCGCCGTGGACAAGTTCGTGCCGGCCGACCAGATCGATCCGATGCTGCTTGACAAGACCTACTATCTCGAGCCGGACAAGACGGCCGGCAAGCCCTACGCCCTGTTGCGGGATGCGCTCAAGGCCGCCGACCGGATGGCCATCGTGACCGTCTCGCTGCGGGCCCGGATGACCATGGCCGTGCTGCGGGTACGGGACGACGTCATCGTCATGCAGACCATGCTGTGGCCGGACGAGGTCCGCTCGCCCGACTTTGCCAGGCTCGACGGGGAGACGGACGCCAAGCCGGCCGAGCTCAAGATGGCCAATCTGCTGGTCGAGTCGCTGGCCGGGGACTATGTGCCGGACGATTACGTGGACGACTACCAGTCTGCGGTCGAGGCTGTGGTCAAGGCAAAGCTCGATGGTGGCGAGGTGCAGGAGGTGCCGGCGGCCAAGGAGACAGGCGGTGAGGTGGTCGACCTGCTGGCCGCGTTGCAGCGCAGCGTCGAGCGGGCCAAGGCCGCGCGCGGCGAGGCCAGCTGAGGCGGATGCCCGAAGGTCATACGACGCACGCCCTGGCCGGCCGGCTCAACCGGGCCTTTGCCGGGTCGCCGGTTGCCGTCTCCAGCCCTCAGGGCAGGTTCGACGACGGCGCCGCGCTGCTGGACGGGCTCACCCTGACCGAGGCGTCGGCGTGGGGCAAGCACCTGTTCGTCGAGTTCGAGGGGGAGCGCTGGCTGAACGTCCACCTGGGCCTGATCGGCAGGTTCTCAGTAAGGCGTCACCACCTGGGCCTGCAGCCGGACGCACGACCGGCAGGTATGCCGGAGAGTCAGGTCCCGCCGCGGACCCAGGTCCTGCTGGGCAGCCAGATCCCGGTGGAGGGGCAGGTCCGGCTCCGGCTGCTGAACGATGCCTGGGTGGGGGACCTGCGGGGTCCGACCGTGTGTGCCGTACTCACCCCTGACAAGGTCGACCAGATTAGGGCGCGGCTCGGCCCCGATCCGCTGCGGCCCGACGCTGATCCGGGTCTGGCGCTGCACCGGATCTCGGGCAGCGCCCGGCCGATCGGCGAGCTGCTGATGGACCAGGGCGTGCTGGCCGGGGTCGGCAACGTCTATCGGTGCGAGGTGCTGTTCCGCCACCGGGTCGACCCGTTCCGCCCGGGCCGGGAGATCCGGCCCGTCACCTGGCAGGCGATCTGGGACGACCTGGTCACCCTGATGCCGCTCGGGGTCGCGTTCGGCCAGATCCTCACGATGGACGACCAGGTCGCCGACGCCATGCAGGCTCTGGCCGAGGTCACGGACGGTTCTGCGGCCGCGCATACCGAAGCGGGCACCGGGGCGCGCCTCGGTGACCGCTTCGAACGACGCTTCTACCTCTACAAGCGGACCGGGGAGCCCTGCCGGGTGTGCGGCGCCAGGGTACGCACGAGGCTGGTCGCCGGCCGCAACCTCTTCTGGTGCGGCCGTTGCCAGCGCCGCCGCTGACCAGCAACCGCCTCAGAAAATGAGAAGCTGCCGAGCTCGAAGGTGATCGTCAGGCGGTAAAGGCGCCGACCTCGAGGGTGATGGGGGTGGCCGCCAGTGCCTGGCTCACGGGGCAGCCGGCCTTGGCGCCCTCGGCGGCCTCGGCGAACTCCTCGGCGGTGATCCCCGGAACCGTGCCACTGACCCTCAGGACGATCCCGGTGATGCCCGTGCCCGGCTGGAAGGTCACGTCTGCTGAGGTGTCGAGCTGGGTCGGCGGCGTGCCCGACTTGGCCAGCTCGTTGGAGAGCGCCATCGAGAAGCAGGTGGCGTGCGCGGCGCCGAGCAGCTCTTCGGGGCTGGTCTTGCCGTTCGCCCCCTCGTTCGCGCGGGAAGCCCAGCTCACCTCAAACGTCCCGACCCCTGAGGACAGGAGGGAGACCTGGCCGGCGCCCTCCATCAGAGAACCTTCCCAGTGCGCTCGGGCGGTCCGTGTTGTGGCCATGTTGGTCTCCTCGGTGACTAGAACGGATACAGGCAGGCGTGCTGGTGCAAACCTACGCAGGTCAGGTCGGATGGTGCCGACGGCTGTTGACTATGCCACCGCTGACCTGCCGCCGCCACCTGCCGTCGGGATACGCCGTGGGCGAACATGAACCCGGGCGGTTAAGCAGGCGGAACAGACCGGCATACGACATCGTTGATCCGATCACGCACAGGTCCACGCCTTACGCATGTCTTCAGGGGCGCGCACAGATAGCATCGAGGTATCTCGATAGCAAGGAGCGATGAGCGATGTTTGAACGGTTTACCGACCGAGCCCGCCGGGTGGTTGTGCTTGCCCAAGAAGAGGCACGCATGCTCAACCACAACTACATCGGGACTGAGCACATTCTGCTGGGTCTGATCCACGAGGGCGAAGGTGTCGCTGCCAAGTCGCTGGAGAACCTCGGGATCTCGCTGGACGCTGTCCGCGAGCAGGTTCAGGAGATCATCGGCCAGGGCCAGCAGGCTCCCTC
Source organism: Dermatophilaceae bacterium (assembly GCA_014377705.1). Classification (GTDB taxonomy): domain Bacteria; phylum Actinomycetota; class Actinomycetes; order Actinomycetales; family Dermatophilaceae; genus UBA4719. Next base: position 21,317 of record JACMPC010000070.1, on the reverse strand, counting down.
CGGTCACATCCCCTTCACCCCGCGCGCCAAGAAGGTCCTCGAGCTGAGCCTGCGCGAGGCGCTGCAGCTCGGCCACAACTACATCGGCACCGAGCACATCCTGCTGGGCCTGATCCGTGAGGGCGAGGGCGTTGCCGCCCAGGTGCTGGTCAAGCTCGGCGCCGACCTCAACCGGGTCCGCCAGCAGGTCATCCAGCTTCTGAGCGGGTACCAGGGCAAGGAGCACCAAGGCGCCGGGGTCGGTCCGGCCGAGGGCACTCCTGCCGGTTCGCTGGTCCTGGACCAGTTCGGCCGCAACCTCACAGAGGCCGCCCGGGAGGGCAAGCTCGACCCGGTCATCGGTCGCGGCAAAGAGATAGAGCGGGTCATGCAGGTGCTGTCCCGAAGAACCAAGAACAACCCCATCCTGATAGGTGAGCCAGGCGTCGGCAAGACAGCTGTCGTCGAGGGCCTGGCCCAGGACATCGTGCGGGGTGAGGTCCCCGAGACGCTCAAGGACAAGCAGATCTACACGCTCGATCTGGGTGCCCTTGTCGCCGGTTCGCGCTACCGCGGTGACTTCGAGGAGCGCCTGAAGAAGGTCCTCAAGGAGATCCGGACTCGCGGCGACATCATCTTGTTCATCGACGAGATTCACACCCTGGTCGGCGCCGGGGCGGCCGAGGGCGCGATCGACGCGGCGTCCATCCTCAAGCCGATGCTGGCCCGTGGCGAGCTCCAAACGATCGGGGCGACCACCCTGGACGAGTTCCGCAAGCACATCGAGAAGGACCCCGCCCTGGAGCGGCGCTTCCAGCCGATCCAAGTTGCCGAGCCGACCCTGGCGCACACCATCGAGATCCTCAAGGGTCTGCGAGACCGATACGAGGCGCACCACCGGGTGTCCATCACCGATGCCGCGCTGGTCTCGGCAGCAAACCTGGCCGACCGCTACATCAACGACCGGTTCCTGCCGGACAAGGCGATCGACCTGATCGACGAGGCAGGTGCGCGGCTGCGGATCCGCCGGATGACGGCACCGCCGGACCTGCGCGAGTTCGACGAGCGGATCGCGCACGTCCGCCGCGAGAAGGAGTCTTCGATCGACGCCCAGGACTTCGAGAAGGCCGCGTCCCTGCGCGATGACGAGAAGACCCTGCTGAACCAGAAGGCCGAGCGCGAGAAGCAGTGGAAGTCCGGCGACATGGACGTCGTGGCCGAGGTCGACGAGGAGCTCATCGCCGAGGTCCTGGCCGCTTCGACCGGAATCCCCGTGTTCAAGCTGACCGAGGAGGAGTCCTCGCGCCTGCTTCACATGGAGGTCGAGCTGCACAAGCGGGTGGTCGGCATGGACGAGGCCATCAAGGCGATCGCCCAGGCGATCCGGCGCACGCGCGCCGGCCTGAAGGACCCGCGCCGTCCCGGCGGGTCGTTCATCTTCGCTGGTCCCACCGGCGTCGGCAAGACCGAGCTGGCCAAGACTCTGGCGGAGTTCCTGTTCGGCGACGAGGACTCGCTGATCCAGCTCGACATGTCCGAGTACAGCGAGAAGCACACGGTCTCCAGGCTGTTCGGTTCCCCCCCCGGCTATGTCGGCTACGAAGAGGGCGGCCAGCTGACCGAGAAGGTCCGTCGCAAGCCCTTCTCCGTGGTGCTCTTCGACGAGGTCGAGAAGGCGCACGCGGACATCTTCAACTCGCTGTTGCAGATTCTTGAGGACGGCCGCCTGACCGATGCCCATGGCAGGAGCGTCGACTTCAAGAACACCGTGATCATCATGACCACGAACCTCGGCACCCGGGACATCTCCAAGGGTCAGTCGCTCGGGTTCGCGGCCGGCGGCGACACCAGGACCGGCTACGAGCGGATGAAGAACAAGGTCACCGACGAGCTCAAGCAGCACTTCCGTCCGGAGTTCCTCAACCGGGTCGACGACATCATCGTCTTCCCGCAGCTGACCGAGCCAGAGATCGTCCAGATCGTCGACCTGATGATCGCCAAGCTCGACATCCGGATGAAGGACAAGGCAATGGGCATCGAGCTCACGTCCGCGGCCAAGGCCCTGCTGGCTAAGAAGGGGTACGACCGGGTGCTCGGTGCGCGTCCCCTGCGGCGCACGATCCAGCGCGACATCGAGGACGTCCTTTCCGAGAAGATTCTCTACGGAGAGATCAAGGCCGGCCAGATCGTTCTGGTTGGCACCGACGGCGCCGAGAAGGACGAGAAGTTTACCTTCAAGGGCGAGGTGCACTCTGTGCTGGACCCTTCGGCCCTGAGCGATGTCAAGGACAGCGACATTAAGGTTGGCGACATCCAGGATGGCGATGTCCAGGACATCCAGGACATCCAGGACATCCAGGACACGGTGACGACCCCGGGTGCTCTCGAAGAGAAGTAACCTAGCTGCTGGGGGTCACGCCGGGTGAGACGGGCGTGGGGCCGGGAAGCGGGCACGACGTACGGTGGAGAGATGTCTGTTCTTTCTGGGTCCACGTCGCGCCCGTCTCCCGGCCTCGGGCTGTCAGCCCTGCTCGTCGCCCTCCTGGCCTTGAGCGCGTGTTCCTCACCGCCACCCGGGGCCACCAAGTCCACCAAGGCGTCCACAAAGTCGACGGTGGCGCCGACCACCAAGGCAGCAGTGGCAAAACCGTCGCCGTTCACCGCGACGGGAGTGCCGGCCGATCTGGCCGTGGTCATCAAGCCGCTCTACTTCGGTGGCGCGGTGCCGTCGTCGTCCTCCCTGGTCCGGGCGATTCGTCAGCGCACACCGGTGAAGGCGGCGGGGCCGCTCGCTGTCAGGGGCGCTGTCTCGACGTTCAAGGGTGTCCCGATCGCTGTGGTGGCCTCTGGCAAGGACGTCACCCTCGCCGTGAAGGCACCCCGATGGAAGGTCGTCGGCGGCTGGTGGCCTTCGATCGGGCTGCCGGTGGCCCAGCTCGGTGGCGCCCGCCGCATCCTGCTGGTCGGGTCGGATGCCCGCAAGGGTCAGTCGATGAACAAGGCCCGCGCCGACAGCCTGCACATCGTCGGCGTCGACGGTCACGGTGGCGGCGGGATCCTGGGCATCGCGAGGGACTCCTACGTGAACCTGGCCACCGGGGGCAGGGGCAAGATCAACTCGGCGCTGACCTTCGGCGGACCGAATGGGCTCAGGAGGACAGTCGTCTCGGCTACGGGGGTCCCGCTCGAGGGCTACGTGATCACCGGCTTCGACTCCTTCAAGAAGACCATCGACGGGATCGGTGGCCTGCCGATCAACGTGCCGGTCGCCGTTAAGGGCGCGGGCGCGGATGTCTTCGTGAAGAAGGGCCCGAACAAGCTGACCGGCCGCGAGGCCCTGGCCTACGGACGCCAGCGTCATACCGTCGCCGGGGGCGACTTCGGTCGCTCGGCCAACCAGGGTCTCCTGATCCTGGCCGCCGGCGGATTCACCAAGCTGGCGGGCCCGTTGCGGTTGCCCGGCATCCTTCAGGTGGCCAGTCCCAACATCTCGACCGACCTGACTGCCGAACAGGTGCTGACGTTCGCCGCAGCCACCTACATCACCAGCCCCAGGAGAGTGCACAACCGGGTCGCGGCCGGCAGCATCGGGACGTCGTCGGACGGCCAGTCGATCGTCCTGTTCGACAGCCAGGCCAGACGATTCTTCGCCGACATCAAGGACGGCAACCTGTTGTGAGCGTCGTACTGAGCGGCGCTGTGATGACGAACCTGTCGTGAACGAGGTTCGCTGGGCGCGCGGCAGCGATGTGCGCTCGATCCGTGAGCTCGTGCGTCCGCTGGCGGGCAACACGCTCACCCCCAAGGACCCGGTGGCGTACTACGAGGCGCTGCAGCAGTTTCGGGTGGTTCAGGACCCGGAGGTGCCAGGCCGGATCATCGCATGTGGCGCCCTGCACGTGATGTGGGAAGACCTCGCAGAGGTCCGCACCCTTGCGGTGCACCCTGCCTTCACCCGACACGGTCTGGGTGGGCGACTCCTGGAGACCTTGCTCGCGGATGCCCGGGAGCTGGGGCTGACGCGCATCTTCTGCCTCACCTTCGAGATGGGTTTCTTCACCGAGCACGGTTTCTCGCCGATCGTGGGCCAGGCCGCTGAGCCCGACGTCTATGCCGAGCTGCTTCGGTCGTATGACGAGGGCGTGGCCGAGTTTCTCGACCTTGAGCGCGTCAAGCCCAACACGTTGGGGAACACTCGGATGCTGCGCGTCCTCTGATCAGCACCTCGGCTCACCACCAGTCGTGCACGGTCGGCCGGTCGTGCACCATCTACCAGTCGTGCACTGTTCCGTCCTGTAGTCGGTTGAAGGGCAGATAGGCCGTTTGGTAGGGGTACTTGCCTGCTTCGTCGACCTCCAGGTCTACGCCCAGTCCGGGCCGCTCGCCCGGGTGCAGATACCCGCGGGTGAAGGTGAAGGACTGCTCGAAGACGGCGTTGGTGAGGTCCCCGTGGGGCATGAACTCCTGGATGCCGAAGTTGTGGATGGCCAGGTCGAGGTGAAGGGCAGCCGCCATTCCCACGGGTGAGATGTCGGTCGGGCCGTGAATACCGGACTTGATCTGGTACTGCGCTGCGTAGTCCATGATCTTCCTCATCGGCGAGATCCCGCCGGCGTGGGTGACGGCCGAGCGAACGTAGTCGATGAGCTGGTCCTTGATCAGAGTCTGGTAGTCCCAGACGGTGTTGAAGACCTCACCGATCGCGAGCGGCGTGGTGGTGTGCTGGCGAACCAGGCGCAGGCCGTCCTGGTTCTCGGCGGGGGTGCAGTCCTCGAGCCAGAAGAGGTCGAATGGTTCAAGCGACTTGCCGAGCTTTGCCGCCTGGATGGGTGTCAGGCGGTGGTGACAGTCGTGCAGGAGTGGCAGGTCTGGGCCGAACTCGGCGCGCACGGCCTCTAAGACCGAGGGCAGGTGGCCGAGGTAGGCGCGGGTGTCCCAGTCCTCCTCCTTGGGCAGGTCGGCACGCTGGGCCGGCTCGTAGTCATAGCGCTTGCCACTGGACTGGGCCTGAGCCGCGACGCCGTAGATCGCGTTCAGACCCGGGACGGAGGTCTGGATGCGGATGGCGCGGTAGCCGAGCCCCTGATGCTTGCGGATCGAGTCGAACAGCTCCGGGAGGTCCCGTCCGGACGCGTGACCGTAGGCCAGAAGGCGGTCACGGCTGGCGCCGCCCAGCAGCTGGTACAGGGGCATCCCGGCGGCTTTGGCCTTGAGATCCCACAAGGCGACGTCGACTGCGGCGATCGCCGCCATCGTGACCGGTCCCCGACGCCAGTAGGCGCTCCTGTACAGGAACTGCCAGGTGTCCTCGATCCGGTGGGCGTCCTTGCCCATCAGCAGCGGTACGACGTGCTCCTGCAGGTATGCGACGACGGCGAGCTCTCTGCCGTTGAGCGTCGCGTCTCCCAGTCCGACGAGGCCGTCGTCGGTGGTCAGTCGCAAGGTGACGAAATTGCGGTCCGGACTCGTCACGATGACTTCTGCCCTGTCGATCCTCATGCTGCTCTCCTGCTGCTCATACGGTTGCCTCAACATCCCGGGAACTGGTCACGCCGGCGGTTCAGCGCACGGTGGCTCCTGCCTCGGCGTCCAGGAGGGACAGGTCGCCCCGGGTCGGCAGTCCTTCCCAGTCGCCCACGCCCGCGACGGCGAATGCGGCGGTGACGGTGCCGCGGCGGAGCGCGACGTCGGGCGGCAACCCGTCGAGCACTCCCGAGAGGTAGCCGGCGGTGAAGGCATCGCCGGCACCGATGGTGTCGAGCACGGCGACCGGGATGGCCGTGGCGTGATGACAGCCTTCCTCGTGCCAGACGGTTGCACCGCGGGCCCCCCTCTTGATCACGAGCTGGCTGACGCCCGACGCCGCGAGCTCCCCGAAGGCGGCCGCTTCGTCCGGGTCGTCCACCACCAGGGCGAGCTCGTCCTCGGAGGCGATCACGATGTGTGCCCTGCGGACGAGCGCGGAGAGCACCGGGCGCGCTTCCTGCGGTGTCCACAGACGTGATCGGTAGTTGACGTCGATGCTTACCAGCGTTCCGCCGTGGCGGGCCAGGTCGACCGCTGTCACGACGGCTTCGGCCGCGGATCGGGAGAGGGCGGGGGTGATCCCCGTGAGATGAAGAGCCCGGGGGGTGTCGGCCAGACAGGCTGCGGCGTCGGCGGGCGCGAGCGCGGACCCGGCCGACCCGGCGCGGTAGTAGCTCACCCGGGAGATGTCGGCGACGCGACGCTCAGCCAGCATGAGACCGGTGGGCCGTGTGGGGTCGACCACCACCGTGTCGACGGTCACCGACTCTGCCCGCAGGGTGCGCAGGATGAAGGCGCCGACTTCGTCCGCGCCCACCCGGCCGCCCCAGCGCACCGTGTGACCCAGGCGCGCGAGCCCGATCGCCACGTTCGACTCAGCGCCGGCCATGGTCATCGTCATGGTTCCGCCCAGGCGGAGAGGGGTGCCGGTTCGGAGGCTGATCATGGTCTCGCCCAGGGTGGCGACGTCGAGGGGGATCATCGGGGCGCCCGGGATGCTTGGGCCACGCTGAGGAACTCAGCGGCGCGCTCACGTAGCTCCTCGAGGTCCCCGCCCCGGGCTGCGTCCCCCACGAGGGGGCTGCCGACTCCGACTGCTACGGCGCCTGCCGCAAGGTACTCGGCGGCCCGCCCGGCATCTACTCCGCCCACCGGCACGAACGGTACGTCCGGCAGTGGGTCGCGCAGGGCTCGCAGGTACGCCGGGCCACCGTTCGCGGCGGGAAACAGCTTCACGGCGGTTGCCCCGAGGTTCCGCGCCGCGACGACCTCGGTCGGGGTGAGTGCGCCCGCGAGCACGGGAATCCCGCGAGCCACCGACTCGGCCACGCTCTCCGTCACCGCCGGGGTGACCATGAACCTGGCACCGGCCTCGTGGGCGCGGGCAACGTCGTCGCGGGTGAGCACGGTCCCTGCCCCGATCAGGCAGCCGTGCGGGGCGCGGCGAGCCACCTCGGCGATGACGCGCAGTGCCTCGGTCGTGACCAGGGATACCTCAAGGAACCTGATACCGGACTCGCACAGGACGAGGGCGGCCTGAGTCGCTGCCTCGGGATCGGTGCTGCGGATGATGGCCAGCAGGCGTGCCTGCGTGAGCTCGCCGAGGAAATCTCCGGATAGCGGTGTCACCGCCGCGCTCTCCAGCACTGCGTCTCTCACCACTCTGCCAGGGAACCGTCCGGGTGGCGCCACACCGGGGTTCGCCAGGAGTGACCGCGGGCATCTGCCGCGCGCACAGCCGTCTCATCGACGTCGATGCCCAGGCCGGGGCCGGTGAGCCGCTCGATGTTGCCGTTCACGAACTGCAGCGGCGCTGTGTCGAGCACGTAGTCCAGCATCTCAGCGCCCTGGTTGTAGTGAATGCCGATGCTCTGCTCCTGGATCAGGAAGTTCGGGGTCGAGAAGCCCACCTGCAGACACGCGGCCAGCGCAATCGGGCCGAGCGGGCAGTGCGGCGCGAGCTGGACGTCGTACACCTCGGCCATGGCCGCGATGCGGCGCACCTCCGAGATACCGCCCGCGTGCGAGAGGTCGGGCTGGGCCACGGCGATGCCGGCCTGGAGCACCGGGAGGAAGTCCTGCCGGCTGTAGAGCCGTTCTCCGGTGGCGATCGGAATGGACGTCGACGCCGCGATCTGTCCGATCAGGTGCGAGTTCTCGGGAACGACGGGCTCTTCGATGAAGAACGGGCGCAGTGGCTCCAGCAGTGGCGCGATCCGGCGCGCGTTGGCCAGGGTGAGGCGTCCGTGGAAGTCGACCGCGACATCGCGGTGCGGTCCGAGCACCTCGCGAGCCGCCGCGACTCGTTCGAGAACAGCGTCGATCTCGGCGACGGAGCCGAGCGGTCCCATGGGACCGCAGGCATTCATCTTGACGGCCGTGAGGCCGATATCGATCTGAGCCTGGATGGCCTCGGCAATCCCGCTGGGATCATCGCCGCCGACCCACCCGTACACCCGGATGCGGTCCCGGACCGCGCCTCCCAGGAGCTCGTGCACGGGCACGCCCAAGGTCTTGCCTTTGATGTCCCACAACGCCTGGTCTATGCCTGAGACCGCGCTTGCCAGGACCGGACCGCCGCGGTAGAAGCCGCTCTTGGTGAGCACCTGCCAGTGGTCCTCGATACGCGCCGGGTCACTGCCCAGAAGGTGCTCCGCGAACTGGTCGACCGCCGTACGCACGGCGTTCGAATGCCCTTCGAGGCTGGCCTCGCCCCAGCCGACGACCCCTGCCTCTGTCTCGATCCGAACGAACAACCAGCGGGGCGCCACCAGAAAGGTCTCAACTCGGCTGACTGTCGTCTCGACCCGGCTGACTGTCGTCTCGACCCGGCCAACTGCGGTCTCAACTCGGCTGGTTGTCATGGACAGCACCCTCTCTGGCTATGGTTGCCATGATCCGGTCGACGATCTGTCCGGGGGGCTGCGCGATGTCGACTGTTACGCCGGCCTCGTCAGCCTGTCGTTCCTCGAGGTCGTCGAACTGTGTCTGCAGCAGCGAGACCGGCATGTACTCGTGATGCCTGGCCGTGATCCGTTCGTGGATCAGATCGAGGTCCCCACGGGCATAGACCGTGAGCGTCGTGGGAGCATGCTCCCGAAGCAGGTCGCGGTAGCTGCGTTTGAGGGCCGAGCATGCCAGGACGATTCCGGACCCGGCGCCCAGCGCGAGGCGATTGCCCACCTCATGCAGCCACGGCAGACGTTGAGCGTCGGAGAGCGCATGCCCGGAGGCCATCCATTTCTTGTTCTCCGTCGAGTGCAGGCTGTCCCCGTCAACAAGCGGCACGCCGAGTCGTTCTGCCAGCAGCCCCCCGATGGTGGTCTTGCCGGATCCCTGCACGCCCATGACGACGATGGGCGGGATCGCCCGAGACGGCGTTGACGGTGACTGCGTGGACGGTGACTGCGTGGACGGCGGCTGGCTGGAAGGTCTGTGCATCGATCAGCCCTTCGTCGCCCCGGCGGTGAGGCCGGATACGACGTACTTCTGCGTGAAGAGGGCGATCACCATGATGGGGACGGTGACGATGACGGCCGCCGACATCAGGCTTCCCCAGTCGATGCTGGCGTAGGAGACGAAGTTGAAGATCGCGACGGGAAGCGTCTTCGTGTTCGCGCCGGACAGGACCAGGGCGAACATGAAGTTGTTCCAGGAGAAGATGAAAGACAGGATGCCCGCGGTCGCCAGACCTGGTACCGACAGGGGCAGGGTGATGCGCAGGAAGGCCCCGATGGGGGTCAGCCCGTCCACCTGCGCGGCGTCCTCGAGCTCGGTGGGCAGGGAGTCGAAGAAGGACATCATGAGGTACACGATCAGCGGCAGCGCCACGAACATATGGGACAGGATCAGCACACCGAAGCCACCGACAAGACGCAGGTTGGCGAAGATGAAGTACCACGGCACCAGCAGGCTCACCCCCGGGATGATGCGGGCCATCAGCACCACCATCGCCGATCGATGCATGGTGAACCTGCTCATCGCGTAGGCCGCCGGCACTCCCAGGATCAACGAGAAGACTGTCGAGCACAGAGCCACCCAGAAGCTGTTGAAGATGAAGACGAAGTAGTTGTTGCGTCCCAGCACATTGGCATAGTTATCGAGTGTGGGCGTGAAGAAGAAGGTCTTGTCAGGGTCGTAGATGTCCACATTCGTCTTCAGAGATGCCACCACCATCCACACCAGCGGCGCGATGAACAGCAGCACCGTCAGCGTAAGCACGACCACCCGGAATACCGGATAGGCCGGCTGCTTGCGTCGACGTCGGGGGAGTGTGGGCCGTTGCAAAGGCTGTCCTGGGCGGCGCGTCCCCTTGGCCATCGTGCGGTCGGCTGCGGGGGGCGTTGTCGCGGTGTCGGTCATGACCGGTCTCCCTTTCGACGGTAGGTGACCATCCACATGATCGCGATGATGAGCAGGAAGAACAGGATCAGCACGGTCGAGGCGATCCCGTAGTCGTTGTAGTCGAAGCTCAGCCCGAAGGCGTACACGTTCAGCGTCTCGACCTCGTGGAACGAGCCGCCGCCCTTGCCCTTGGTCGCATACAGGATGTCGAACGTCTTGAGGGCGTCGATCCCGCGCAGCACGATGGCGACGATCACGGTCGATCTGAGCAGGGGGAGGGTGACGAACCGGAACCGCTGCCACGAGCTCGCGCCGTCGATCCGGGCCGCCTCATCCGGCTCGTCGGACAGCGACGTCAGGCCCGCGAGCAGGATCAGCACGATCATCGGGGTCCACTGCCAGACGTCGATGAAGATCAGCGTGGGCAGCGCACTGGTCTGGCCCGACAGCCACGGCTGGGCCGGGATGCCGAACCAGTCCAGGAGCTGGTTGGCGAACCCGATGTTGGGGTCGAAGATGAGCCGCCACATCATGCCGACCGCGACGGGGGTAGCCACCAGTGGCATGAGGATTGCCACGCGGACCCACTTCTCCCCCTTGAACGGTCGCCACAGCAGCAGGGCGATCCCCATCCCCAGCACCATCTCGGCGGCGACGGCGCCACCGGTGAACGTGAACGTGCGCCATACTGAGGGCCAGAACCGTTCGGTATCGCTGAATACCTTCAGGTAGTTGGCAAGTCCGACGAACTCCGACTCGGCCCGGACGGACCCCTGGGCGTCGGTGAGGCTCAGGTACACGGTCCAGGCCAGCGGGACGATGATCAGCAGCCCGACGAAGAGCATCGCGGGTGCCGCGAAGAGCCACTTTCGGTGGCGGTTCGCCCACGCGGAACATGCCTGCCGCGCGGTGGGTCTGGTGGTGACCATCACGGTCATGAGGTACCTCGCACTCGTTGCCTGAAGAAGACGGGCGGATCAGGGAGCAACCGGATGGCCAGTTGGTGGCGTGCGGCCAGGTTGCCCGGCCATCCGATCGCCCGTTGCTACTTTTCGGCGTCTAGGACCTTCTGGAAGGCCGCGCCGGCCGCATCAGCGGCCGCGCCGGAGTCGCCACCGGTGATGGCGACCACGATCGGGTTTCCCACGATGTCGCGCGACTCAGGCACCTTGATGACGAGGGGTCGATCGTGACCGACCCCGTTCTTGGTGCTGGCCGCGATCGTCGCAGCTAGGTCCGCCGGGTAGGTGGAGATACCTGCCGGGTTGCTCCAGACCGAGGTGCGGGCACCGGGGACGCCGGCCTTCTGGATCTCAAGGGTCATGGCCTTGCTGGTGGCCCACTCGATGAACTTCCAGGCGTTCGCCTGGTTGGCGGAGGCCTCATTGACCCCGAGCGCCCACGACGGGATGTTGTACGCCTTCGAGCCGCTGGAGCCAGCTGGCAGCGGGGCGAAGCCGACGCTCTTGGCGACCTTGGACTTCACCGGGTCCGTGGCGTTCTTGTACAGGCTGTCGGCCTCGGTGTAGAGGCCTGCCTTGCCCTGGGTGAAGATGGCCATCGCCTCTGGCCAGCTCATGTCGGTGCTGACGTTGGCCGGGCCGTAGTTGCGGATCAGGCCGCCGTAGAACGCGTAGGCCTTCTTGGCGGCGTCGCTCGAGACGCCGGACTTGCCGCTCTCGTCGATGAAGTCACCGCCGAAGCTGTAGAGGAAGCTGGAGAACTGCGTCACTGCGGCCGACTTGCCGGTGCGTGCGACGAAGCCTGCCACGCCCGGATTCTGCGCCTTGATCACCTTGGCCGCAGCCTCCAGCTCGACCATGGTCTTGGGAACTTCGAGCCCGGCCTTCTTCAGCAGGTCCTTGCGGTAGTAGAGGACCTCCTGCTCGGTGATGATCGGGACCCCGACCACCTTCTCCTTGTATGTCGTGGCCAGAACGGGGCCCGACTGGAAGTCTGCCCAGCCCCACTCCTTGTTCGTCTTCACGTCATCGCTCAGGTCCGCGAGGTAGGCGTTCTTGGCGAACAGCTTCCCCTCCTGCAGAGGCCGGTACATCATCACGTCGATCTCACTGGTGCCGGCGTTCAGCTTGACGTTGTACTGGTCCGAGAGCTGGTCCTCGCCGTACTGGCTCAGCTCGACCTTCAGTCCCGTCTGCTTCTCGAACTCCGGAAGCCTGCTCTTCACCGTGTCGGTCCACACATGGTTGGCGAGGGTCACCCGGAGTGTCTTCGACTCCTTGTCCGCGGCGGGGGTCCCGCTGCCGCTGCCGCAGGAGGCTAATGCTCCTGCGGCCATGAGTGCCGCTGCTGCCATGGCAGCGACACGTACAGCTGAATGACGCTTCATTGTGTCTCCCATCTCATGAGCCGCCCTGTGCCGACGCGCTCGCACTGATCCACTTTTACATCTGCCTCAATGCTCGCAGGCTAAGTTAAAAAACATACTTAAGCAACTTCATGCTTGTGAACGATATGATGAATTCCATGACGAACAGCGTGAAGACAACTAACGGGCCTGATGTCGGGTCAGCGGCGCTCGAAGGCGAGAGCAGGCGGGGGGGCCGGGGGGGCCGGGATGGCCATTGCCTGCCGGACGCTGACAGCACTGAGCTGACCGGTCTGCATGCCCGCCTTCTCGACCGGCTTGGCCTGGCGATCTGTGGAGGTGAGCTCGAGATCGGCTCAGTGGTGCGGATCGACCAGATCCAGGAGCGGTACGGCGTCTCGCGGTCGGTCGTGCGCGAGGCGGTCAGGGTGCTGGCCTCGATGGGTATGGTCGCCTCGCGTCAGAGGATTGGCGTTCAGGTGCTCGCGGCAACGAGATGGAATCTCTACGACCCGCAGGTCATCCGCTGGCGTCTGGCGTCCCCGTCGCGGATCGCCCAGCTGCAGTCCCTCACCGAGCTGCGAACCGCCATCGAGCCAGAAGCGGCGAGGCTCGCGGCTCATCGGGCCACGTTGGCCGGCGCCAGCGATCTGATGGGACTGGCGGGCAAGCTGTGGGCGGCAGGGCAGGCCAACGATGCGGAGGCATTCCTGGTTCTCGACATCGAGTTTCATCGTCTCGTCCTCGCTAGCTCGGGCAACGAGATGTTCGCCAAGCTCAGCACGCTCGTCGAAGCGGTGCTCACAGGGCGAACCCAGTACGGGCTCATGCCGCGGCAACCACATGAACAGGCCCTCCAGCTACATGTCGACGTCGCCAGCGCGATCCAGCGGGGCAACGGCGACGATGCCCACGCGGCAATGCTGGGGATCATGGCGCGCACCTTCGAGGAGATGAGCTCCATCTGGGACCAGGACCTGACCGACTAGTTGGTCAGGTCCTGGCGGCCGGGGAGCCTGAACCTGCCCCCAGGCAGGGGTTCCACCAGGCCGTCCGCGACCAGGCTGTCCAGACATCGGTCTCGCTGGGGGTCGTCTGCCGGCCAGAGTGCGTCCACGTCGCACTGGGCGACGGGTTCGGTGGTGGCTCTTAGCGCCGCGAGGATGACACCCCGGCACTGCCGGTCGGTGCCATGCCAGGACTGTGCTCGGCGCACCGGACCCTCGTATGCCGGTCGGCCAGCCAGCTGCCAGGCGCACAGATCGCGCACCGGGCAGTCCGGACATCGCGGTGAGCGCGCCAGACACACGAGGGCGCCCAGCTCCATCACCGCCACGCCCCAGGTTCGTGCCTCGACGTGGTCCTCGGGAAGCAGTGCCACGGCCAGGTTCGTCTCGTCCCGGGTCAGGGAGGGAGCGGCCTGTCCGGAGCCGCCGACAGCGCGGGCGAACACCCGGCGCACATTCGTGTCGACCACTGCCGTGCGCTGGCCGAAGGCGAAGGCGGACACGGCCGCAGCGGTGTAGGCACCCACGCCGGGGAGTGCGAGCAGCTCGGGCAGGGTGCCGGGTACGTCGCCGTTGTGGCGCTCGACCATTGCTGTGGCGGCAGCGTGCAGCCGCAGGGCCCTGCGTGGATATCCCAGCCTGCCCCAGGCCTGAACCGCATCGCCGGACGCGGAGGAGGCCAGTGCGGCAGGGGTGGGCCAGCGTGACATCCACTGCCGCCACACCGGCTCGACGCGTCTGACGGGTGTCTGCTGGAGCATGACCTCCGAGACCAGGACCCCCCACGGTGAGGTGCCGGGGTCGCGCCACGGGAGATCCCTGGCCTCCAGGGCGTACCAGTCCAGGATTCGGCGGTGCAGCGTGCTGAGCCGTCCCGGTGAGGCGTGAGCGGTCGCCTTGGCAACGGTCGCTTGGGGGTCGGTGGCTGGGGGGTCGGTCACTGGGGGATCGGTCGCTTTGAGATCGGTCACCTGGGGCCGGTCACGTGGGGCCGGTCATGGGGCAATCGGTCACCTGTGGGGCAGCGCCACGAGGGCCAGTCGCCAGGGGGTCAACCATGACGGTGTCACTCATGCGGCGGCACGCACGGCTCAGACGTAACGCTCGAGAATGCTCGACTCGGCCAGCCGGGACAGGCCTTCGCGAACGGCGCGGGCACGTCCCTCGCCCACGCCCTCGACGGCCATCAGATCTTCGAGGTTGGCCGCGAGCAGCTTCTGCAGGCTTCCGAACTGCTCCACCAGCCGTTCGATGATGGCCCGGGGCAGCCGGGGCACCTTGGTCAGCAGCCGGTATCCTCTTGGACTGACCGGTGCGTCGAGGGCGTCACCGCCCACGATGAAGCCCACAGCCTTGGCGCCGGCGGCGAGGTCGAGCAGCTCGATCGACGTGAGCTTCATCAGGTCGGCCAGCACCTGCTCGACGGTGTCGCTGTTGTGCGCGGCATCGAGGTAGTCGCTGATCACCAGCTCGCGGTCATTGCCCAGGCCGCCGGTCAGCTCCTCCAGCTGCAGGGTGAGCAGGCGGCCGTCGGTGCCGAGCTCGATGACGTAGCTGTCGATCTCCTCCTTGATCCGGCGGACCATCTCGAGGCGCCGGAGCACGGTGGCCACGTCACGGACGGTGACCAGGTCCTCGATCTCCAGGGCCGACAAAGCGCCGGTGACCTCGTCGAGGCGGGTCTTGTAACGCTCGAGCGTCTGCAGGGCCTGGTTCGCGCGGGAGAGGATGGCGCTGGAGTTCTCCAGAACGTGGCGTGTCCCTGCGACGTACAGCGCCACGATCTGCATGGACTGGCTCACCGATACCACCGGGAAACCAGTCTGCTTCGCGACTCGCTCGGCCGTGCGATGCCGGGTGCCGGACTCGTTGGTCTCGATCGACGGGTCTGGCAGGAGCTGGGTCGCTGCGCGCAGAATATGCGCGCCCTCGCGGTCCAGCACGATCGCCCCGTCCATCTTGGCGAGCTCGCGTAGCCGGGTGCTGGAGAACTCGATGTCGAGCGGGAAACCGCCGCTGGAGATGCTTTCGACGACCTTGTCGTTGCCCAGCACGATCAACGCGCCGGTGCGCCCCCGCAGGATGCGCTCCAGCCCGTCCCGCAGCTCGGTCCCCGGGGCCACTGCCGCCAGAGTGGCATGCAACAACTTGTCGTCGCTTCGTTCCAAGATTTTCCTTGCCCCCTCGGGCTGGGCGGGCTGGTTCGGATCGTGAAGCCGGAGTCGGATCCAGCCGCCGGCTCAGACTCCCAGCTAATGCGAAGTCTATCGGTCATAGACGTCCTGGCGCGCGTTGTGACCGACCCGTGATCTGGCGCAGGCCTGGGCAGGATCGGTCACCTCGTCCGGGCCGGGAACCCGAGGTTGACGGCCCGGCGGATGTCACTGACCTCGATGACCTGAATCCCCGGTGGGGTGGGGTCGCCGCCCAGGGCCCCGGCGGGGACCACGGCCGTGACGAACCCGAGGCGGGCGGCCTCGGCGAGCCGGCGGGGGATGCCGGTGACGGCCCGGATCTCACCGGCGAGGCCGACCTCTCCTATGGCGACGGTCCCCGGCGGAAGGGCCCGGTCGGAGACAGAGCCGGCCATGGCCAGTGCGATCGCAAGGTCCGAGGCGGGTTCGGAGACCTTGACCCCGCCCACTGTTGACACGTAGCAGTCGGCCTGGCGGACGGGGACTCCGGCTCGCTTGTCGAGGACGGCGAGGATCATGGCCACCCTGGAGCTGTCCAGCCCGCTGGTCGTGCGCCGCGGCGACGGGGCTGTGGTGGCCGACAGCAGCGCCTGAACCTCGGTGACCAGAGGACGTCTTCCTTCGAGCGCGACGGTGACACAGGTGCCAGGGACGATCAGGTCGCGGCTGGACAGGAACAGGCCACTGGGGTCGGGAAGGCCGACGATGCCGACATCCGACAGGTCGAAGCAGCCCACCTCGTCGGTGGGGCCATAGCGGTTCTTGACCGCGCGCACGAGCCGTAGCCGGGAGTGCCGGTCGCCCTCGAACTGGATCACGACGTCGACCGAGTGCTCGAGGACGCGTGGCCCGGCGATCGACCCGTCCTTGGTGACGTGACCGACCAGCAGGATCGAGATGCCCCTGGACTTGGCCAGCTGGATGAGTGAGGCCGCCACCTCGCGGATCTGGGAGACGTTGCCGGCCGCACCGTCGACCTCGCCGCTGGCGATGGTCTGAACAGAGTCGATGACGACGAGATCAGGCATGATCTGATGGATCTGACCCAGCACCGTGGCCAGGTCGGTCTCGGCCGCAAGGAAGAGGTTCTTGGCCATCGCCTCGATGCGTTCGGCCCGCATCCGTACCTGGGAGGCCGACTCCTCACCGGTGACATAGAGGACCGTCTGGTCCTGCCGGGCGGCTCTGGCGGCGACGTCGAGCACGAGCGTGGACTTGCCGATCCCCGGCTCGCCTGCCACCAGGACCACGGCGCCGCGGACCAGGCCGCCCCCCAGGACGCGGTCGAACTCGCTCACACCCGTCGTGCGCGCCTCGGCCTGGCGGGCATCGACCTCTCCGATCCGGATGGCCGGGCGGTCGACCATCACGGCCGCGGTCGTCCTGGTCCCGACCGCGCCGATCTCGCTGACCGTGCCCCAGGCCTGGCACTCTCCACAGCGCCCGACCCACTTGACCGTCGACCAGCCACATTCGGAGCAGCGGTGGCCGGGAGAACGAGTCATCGCCTTGGTTGCCATGCCGGCGACCCTATGGGACGCGACCGACAAGCCCGCGCAGACCATCCGGCACCGGCGGGCAGGTCAGGTCCTCACGACTGCCCAGACCATCCGGCACAAAAACAGGGCAGCTCAGGTCGTCACGACTGCGCGGCTGCGGTGAGCGATCGGGCATAGTCCACCCGCGCGCAGACGTCCAGGACCATCTCCTGGCGGCTGACCGGCACCTGGGTCGTGTGGGCGATATCCGGTCCGTGGACGGTGGTCTGAACCCATCCGGTCGGGCGGTCCTCCTTGATCAGCAGGAAGAGCAGGCCCAGCAGGCACGTCATGACGGAGGTCACGATCGCCAGGACGATCGCGTAGGTGGGAATCACCATGGCCCGCAGGGTCATGTCCTGCACCGTCCAGGTGGCCTGCGAAGTCGGCACCCAGCCGGCCGGCGTGTGGACCCAGTGCTGGTCGACGCTGATGTCCCCGATCTGGACAAGAGGCTGCATCGGTGCCGCGGAGGAAGGGTTTTCGACGGTCATCGTCCGCACTGTACGGGGGGCATGTCCGGGCCGGCTCCCGGATGGTCGGACGCGTCGGTGCGCCTGTTCAGGCGAAGGTGCGCCACCACAGGCTCACCGCGTAGTCCACGCCCGTCCCCTGGTGGTCGGCCAGGATGCCGTCCACCAGGGTCTGGCTGAACTCGATTCGCAGGACCGCCTCGAAGTCCGCCCGCGACCCGAAGGCCCAGCGCATGTCAATGCGGTCGCGGGACCAGCCCTGCCTGGCCCAGAACCGTTCGACCGCAACGGGGTCATGGGACGGCATCGCCTGGCGGAACCAGCCGCCGAAGGTCGACCGCGTGGCGTCGTTGTCGATCACGAACGCGGTGCCGCCCGGTCGCAGCACCCGTTCCACCTCGGCCAGGCCGGGCTCGCACCCCGGCCCGAAGAAGTACGCCCAGCGAGCCTGCACGACGTCGACGCTGTCATCGGCCAGAGGCAGCGCCTGGGCGGAGCCGTCCAGGACCGACACGTTAGCCAGCGACAGGTCGTGCACCCGTTGCCTGGCCAGGTCTGCCAGTGGCTCGTGCGGTTCCACCCCCACCACGGTGGAGGCGCTCTTTGCGAACCGTGGCAGATGGAAGCCACTGCCACAGCCAACGTCCAGGACCTGCAGCCCGGCCCAGTCGTGGATGCCTGCCATAGCAGCCTCGATCAGACCCTCGGGGTCAACCCCGCGATTCTCGATCTCGTAGACGTCAGGGTGGTGCCAGATGTTCGGGCTCGGGTTCGGGGTCCCGGCTCCGGCTCCGGCCACGGCCTGGGCGACGGCCACCGACTCGGCTGAAGTCACTTCGCCGGGTCCGCGTCCTTGCGTGCCGCCAGAGTTGCCGGGTGGACAAGAAGCGGGAGCAGCCTGCGCGACCCGGCCGACCCGGGCGCCTCGGTTGACCCGGCCGACTCGGCTGCGCGCACCGCCGCCAGGTGGGCGTGGCACCGGACGACCAGCTCGCCATACCCGGCGGCGCCCATCAGCTCGCGCAGCTCGGCGCCGTTGCTGACGAAGACCGGCTCTCTGCCGACATGGGCCTGCGGGTTGCCCGAGCAGTACCAGTCCAGGTCGTGGCCGCCAGGGCCCCAGCCCCGCCGGTCGTACTCGGTGACGGTGACCTCGAGGTAGGAGCTCTCATCGGGCAGCTTGACCTTGCGGTACGTACGCCGGATCGGCAGCTGCCAGCAGACGTCCGGTTTGACGGTGAGCGGCTCGAGGCCGTGAAGCCTGGCGTGCTGGTGCAGCGCGCACCCGGCTCCCGCGGGGAAGCCCGGACGGTTATGGAAGATGCAGGCGCCGTCGACGACCCTGGTCTTGGGCTCCCCGTCCTCCTTGACCTTCCAGCGACCGCCCTGGCCGGCTGAGTGGTGCTGCCACTCGTCCTGGCCGAGCTCGGCGACGGCAGCCTTCACCCGCGATACGTCGTCCTTGTCGGTGAGGTGCGCGCCCAGCGTGCAGCAGCCGTCGTCGGGGCGGCCGGAGTAGATTCCCGCGCACCCGTTGCCGAAGATGCAGGACCAGGACGAGGTGAGCCAGGTCAGGTCGCAGCGGAAGCGCTGGCCGGCGTCGGCGGGGTCGGTGAACTCCACCCACAGGCGCGGTATATCGAGGGGAGTCTCTGGCATCCGTCAAGACTATGCGGCGAAGCCCCTCACGGTATGGCTTGCATGTCGTCGCTGATGGCGGGTGAGCGGAAGATTTGTCTTACATTCTGGAGCGCGCGCCGGCGAAAGCCATCCGCTCGGGTACTCACCTCGGTAGGTTCAGCACATGCGACTTGGCGTGATCGACGTGGGATCCAACACCGTCCACCTGCTGGTGGTCGACGCGCACGTCGGCGCCCATCCCCTGCCCACGTCGTCGCACAAGATCGAGCTACGGCTCGCCGAACACGTCGAGGCGGACGGTTCGATCGACCGGTCCGGCGCCGACGCCTTGGTGGCGTTCACCCACGAATGCCTCACGTTCGCCGAGGACCAGGGTGTCGAGGACCTGCTTGCCTTTGCTACCAGTGCTATTCGTGAGGCGCCCAACGGGGAGGCGGTTCTGGCGCGGGTGCGCGAGGAGACCGGGGTCGAGCTGCAGGTGCTGTCCGGTGAGGACGAGTCGAAGCTGACCTTCCTGGCGGTCCGGCGGTGGTTCGGCTGGTCCAGCGGACGGCTGCTGGTGGTGGACATCGGCGGTGGTTCGCTGGAGCTGGCCGCCGGGATCGACGAGGTACCCGACATCGCGCTGAGCCTGCCTCTGGGGGCCGGCCGGCTGACCCGGTCGGGGCTGGCCGGGAACCCGCCCAAGCCGGCGCAGGTCAAGGCGGTGCGCAAGCAGGTGCGGGCCGACATCGCCCGGGTGCTGCGAGACGTCAACAAGGCGGGGGTTCCCGACCGCTTCGTGGGAACGAGCAAGACGCTGCGCTCCCTGGCCCGTATCGCCGGCGCGCCGTCCAGCACCGACGGACCGTATGCCGTTCGCACCCTGGGGCGCAAGAATGTTGCGGCGCTGGTGTCCAGGCTCGCCGGGATGACCACCGGCGAGCGCTCGGCGCTGCCCGGGGTCTCCCCGGGTCGCGCGCCACAGCTGCTGGCGGGGGCTATCGTCGCCGAGGCGGCGATGGACCTGCTGGGCATCGAACGGCTCGACATCTGTCCCTGGGCACTGCGAGAGGGCCTGATCCTCCGCCGGCTGGACTGGATCTCGGCGGGTTGAGCCCGCGCGGTTAGGCTCGGTGTCATGACCGGAGTTCAGGTGCCCCTGGCGCGAGTGGCGCTGTCCACCGCATCGGTGTATCCGGAGAACTGCGCGACCGCCTTTGACCTGGCGCAGCGACTCGGCTACGACGGGCTCGAGGTCATGGTGTGGACCGACCCGGTCTCCCAGGAGGCCGGGGCACTGAAGGCGCTGTCGGACCTGCACGGGATGCCGATCGTGTCGATCCACGCGCCCACGCTCCTGCTCACCCAGCGGGTCTGGGGCCCGGAGGCGTGGCCCAAGGTCGACAACTCCATCGCGCTGGCGGCCGCCGTGGGGGCGGACACCGTCGTGCTGCACCCGCCGTTCCGCTGGCAGAAGGAGTACGCCGTCGAGTTCGCCGACGGGGTGGCCCTGCGCGAGCACGACTCCGGTATCAGGCTCGCCGTCGAGAACATGTTCCCGTGGCGGGCGCGCAACCGTTCGGTCGAGGCCTACCTGCCGCACTGGGACCCGGTCACCCAGCCCTACGACCACGTGACCCTCGACCTCTCCCACACGGCGACCGCGGGGTCGGACGCCATGGCCATGGCCGTGGCGCTCGGGCCGCGACTCGCGCATCTGCACCTGGCCGACGGCCTGGGATCGGCCAGGGACGAGCACCTGGTGCCCGGCCGCGGCAGTCAGCCGTGCGCGGAGCTGCTCGAGCTCCTCGCGGTGCAGCACTTCTCGGGGTCGGTCGTCGTCGAGGTCGGCACCCGGAGGATGTCCGAACGGCAGCGTGAGAGCGACCTGGCCGAGTCGCTCGCCTTCGCGAGGCTGCACCTCGCCGCGGCTGCCGTGCTCTGACCCGAAAGGTAATGCCGTTCGAGGCCTGATCCATGACCGCAGTCGCTTCGCATGAGAATCGTCCCCGGCAGATGCCGCACCGCCGGGGTGACGCGCTGAGCTGCGGAAGTCATCGGTTCCTCAGCGCCTCACACAGCGTGGCCAGAGCCAGGTAGCCGTCGGTGAGGAGCAGGAGGACATCGAAGCCACGCTGCAGGTTGCCCAGGACGAGAGACAGGACGGCCCAGAGACCGACCACTGTGAGCCCGATGGTTGCGGCGCCGACCAGCAGGCACACGACACGTCGTCTCAGCACGGCGTCCATGACGAGCATCGCACCGGCCACCCAGAGAATCGCGGCCAGCGGCGAATGCCCACG
>JACMPC010000069.1 GCA_014377705.1 Dermatophilaceae bacterium | reverse complement strand
GCGATAGCAGACTCGTTGGCTCGCGGAGACGATTTGGTCACAGCGGCCCGGCGAGCCGCACTGGTAGCGTCGATGGCGGCGGCGACAGAAGGCGCTCAAGACTCCTATCCCACCCTGAGCGAAGTCAGAGCGCACTTTTGAGGAAGATGCTCGAGTGCCTGTCCGTGACGATCGGTCCCGGTATTTGCCGGCCCAAAATGGCGCGCTGTGATGGCATCAACGTTCCCGGTTGCCGCCTCGACCGGGGGCCGGATGGCATGATGCGCCGATGGGAAGAGGCAAGAGCCGCGTACTCCGGCAGGCCGCGTCGAGGCAGGGGAGAGTGCGGGCCGGCTAGCGGCCGCCGGTGTGGCTGACCGTCCGTGGGCGTACAACGGAACCCCAGATCGAGGACGAAACCGGTATCTCTACCGGGTACGGGCCCGGGCTGAGCACCTCGACCGACTGGCTGGGCTGCTACCGGTCAGCCAAGGCTGAGAGACGGGTAGCTCAGGCAGTGGCCGGAGCGCGACCGGGCCGATCGCGGGACGGGGCTGGAGCGTCGTGGTCATCGTCGTACCGGCTGTCCTCGAGTCCGCTCTTGATGCGGGCCACCTTGTAGATCACCAAGCCATACGCCGCCTTGGCCAGGATGTCCGCGATGCTGTAACCCGCTTGACGGAGAACGAATCCGTTGGCCCCGCCAAAGAACTCACCCCCGATGATCGGAAAGAGGTAGGCGACGGGATAGACGCACCACAGGGCAAGGAGGGAGGCCCGGAGCCGTTTGATGGTCGTCCTGACCTCATGGGGCTGGCGGTCCAGCGAGCTGGTGAGCTCGATGAAGAGCACATACAAGATGTAGAGGAACGGAATCGTGGAAAGCGTGCCCCAGAGGGCGCGCGATCCCATGCCCGCAGCAATCTCACCCGGATAGCCCAGAACAATCATGAGCGCCGAGGCTGGGACCAGCTTGACCAGCAAAGAGCGGGAAGCTGCCCGACCCAACGCCATGACCGCGATGGTCTCGACCAGAATCAGAGGCACGGTCAGCAGCCAGTCAACGTAGCGGTAGGCCTCGTTGAACTCGATGTTGCTGAGATTGTGCACAGCTCCGACCGTGTCTCCGGCCGGATAGCTCGCCTTGAAGTTGTCGAAGATCCGGAAGTAGTGGTAGGACGCGATCCCACACACGATGGCCGAGACCACCAGGGCGTTCCGGTAGCGAGGCGCCACGCGGCCTTGCGAGAGGAGAAGGTACAACGCCGTGAAGACCATCGACGCGATGACCAGAGAGAATAGGTTGTACACTGTGGCGAACTGACTCGCACTGAGCGATGCGATGTGAATGCCAGATACGTCGGCGTTCATGGACACTCCCGAATGTCGCGGCGTTAATGCAGCCTCACGTGGAGCCCGCCGGAATGGGGGCCATATAGCAGACTACGCCCGCGCGAACCTCATGACAAGAACTTGAGTAAGTTTCGTGTTTCACGCAGGTCAATGTCCTGCCCTGGGTCGTGCCTGCCAGGCGGCCTCGAGCTGGGTGACGGCATCGGCGAGGCTGACCGCGACCTTGACACGTGGGTCTGCCACCCCGTCCCATCCTGCACCGCCAAGAAACAGCTGCATCCAACGGTGAGTGGATGTCACAAGACCAAGGTCCGCTTCTGCTGCTTCATCTTTCACGCTCATCCAGATCAGAACCGCTGGCGCCCGAGTGCGATGTGAGGCGGCGGCAAGGGCGGTCATGGGTGTTCGCGGGCCCAGCAGGCGCGCCGGCACGCCGTGCTCGGCAAGGCCTGCGCGGACGGCGTACAAAGCGAGCACGTGCTCCTCATGGGGTCCGCCCGCGAGAAGCACAGGCCGGTCTCGTGTAATTTTCGGCAACTCCGTAATATGACGCACGAAGGCTGTGCTGACGGCTTGTGTCAGCAGGTGCTCTATCTCGATCCCGAGCCCTGTGCGCTGCCAGTGCTCACCAGCCGCCACCAGCAGCGGACGCACCACGTCATCCCACACGATGACGGTCCCCGCCGAGCGAAGCGCATCCACGACCGCGTCCTCCACGGCCATCCCGTCCAGGCGCGAGGCGGCGCGGGCCAGTCCCTGGGAGATACGTCCAGCCCCAGGTACCGCCAGCACAGCACCCCCCGGGCCACCGCCACGTGAGAGGGAACGTTTGCGGCCGGTCAGAACACCGGCGGCGACCATGGGACTCTCGCCGGCAACGACGGCCCGATGAAACCGATCCAAGAGGGACACGTCGTCCGCGGTGAACCTGCGGTGCCCACCCGCGGACCTCTCGGACGCTGTGAGTCCGTACCGCTCGCCCCACATGCGTACCGTCGTTGGGGCAACGCCCAGTCGGGCAGCGACCTCTCCAACCGAATGCAGCTTCACATAGTAATGGTGCCACGGTGCCATCCAAGCCACCTCCAGCCGACGCTGCACCACGCTTGGGAGCCGTGCAATCGGGACGACTCCCATTGGCATCGGGCGTCGCAGGCCGCCCGAGCTTGATGTGCCCGACCATCAGCGACCACTCCCTCCTCCAGCCCGGCCTGGCCGACGGTCACAGCCAGGAGTAGATCGGTCGTCATCTCAGGGTCAGCCAGATGCAGGTGCCGCGATGGATGTCTGCCGGAACAGAATCGCAGCACGGAACCGTCTCCGGGAGTGGCCGATGGTCCCGGCAGCTATGCCGTGGCCGCATCCAGGGATATTCCCAGACCAGTTTCACCGCCCTGCTGGACCACCTGGGATGCCTGTCCCGCGTCGACCTCCGCCATCGCCGGCCACCAGCGGGTTGGTAAGGGCTCGCGAGTCCGTTCCTGCGTCCTGGATGATCCCCGGCTTGTTTTGCAGAATGGCGGACGCACACAGGCGTGGCACCCTGTCGACGTGGCCGACTTCAACGCCGTGGTGGGACTTGAATGAGATGCGGTCGTGGTCGAGGCCGTGATGGTTCAGGCGCGCAAGCACCCTGATTTCGTCTTCGTCGCGGTGTAGATCGTCGGCATTGCGCGTGGGAGGCGCGGGTCAGGCGGGCGTC
>JACMPC010000068.1 GCA_014377705.1 Dermatophilaceae bacterium | reverse complement strand
GGTTCGCGGACTTCGCCGGCCCTCGCAGCGTCGCCTGAGCATCCCTCTTCAGCCGGCTGATCGGGGCTCGTTGTTCGGGCTCGTGGCGCCACAGGCGCGAGATCACCGGTGGTCCATTGCCAGTCCCGATCACCCACGGCCATCATCTGCACCAGCCCTGATCTGCACCAGCTGCGATCACCCCCGGTCCCGGACGCCGCTCCGCGCCCGAAGTTTCGTTCCGACGCTGCACACTGGGAACGTTTGGCTACATGTGGTGGCGTACGTTCCGGTTCCGGTTCCGGTTCCGCGGCTCGCGGGGGACGGTTGGGCCCTAGAACGGCGGTGTTGTCCCTCACAGCACCCTCTCCACTCAGTGGTCCGCACCCTCTCCACTCAGTGGTCCGCACCCTCTGGCGTAACACGGCGGTCCGGGCACGGCCTTTCTTCCACGACAGCCGTGACTCTCGCTGATAAGTTCGGCAGCGTGACAAATCAACAACGCCGGTGTGTCTGCCCGGGGTCGTACGACCCGGTGACCATGGGACATGTCGACGTGATCACCCGAGCCGCGAAGCTGTATGACGAGGTGGTCGTGGCCGTGCTGCACAACGACGCGAAACTGGGCACCTTCGGCGTCGACGAGCGGATCAAGCTGCTTGATGCGGCGCTGGAGGGCGTGTCCAACGTGCGGATCGAAGCGTTTGCCGTGCAGCTGCTGGTGGAGATCTGCCGGGAGGCCGGCGCCCAGGCCATCGTCAAGGGGCTGCGTGGCGGCACGGACTTCGCGTACGAGCTGCCGATGGCCCAGATGAACCGTCACCTGTCCGGAGTCGAGACGGTGTTCCTGCCCGGCGACCCCCGGTTCAATCACGTCTCGAGCTCGCTGATCAAGGAGGTCGCGGCGCTGGGCGGCGACATCACCGGGCTCGTGCCCGAAGAGGTGCGAGCGGCCCTCCTCTCGCGGATGCAGAACCCGGAAGGAAACTGAGACCCATGGACGTCCACGACCAGCTCAACCACCTCGAGGCGACGGTTCGCGGCGCCAAGGCCATGCCGATGTCGACGTCCTGCCTGGTCAACCGGGCCGAGATGCTCGAGATGGTCGGGCGGCTGCGTGGCGCGCTCCCGGCAAACCTCGACCACGCGAACGCCGTGCTGTCCGAACGTGACGCCGTTCTTGCCGCAGGCCGCCTGCAGGCCGAGCGCATCGTGAAGACTGCTCGCCTCGAGCGCGAGCAGCTGATCGCAGAGTCCGAGGTGCTGGTCGTCGCACGGGGGCGTGCTGGCGAGCTGATCACGCAGGCGCGCGAGGAGTCGACCCGGCTGCTGACCGATGCCGACCGGTATGTTGACCGCAAGCTCGCCGAGTTCGAGGTTCTCCTCGGTCAGCTCGGATCGCAGGTGAACAACGGCCGACTGCGCCTGACCACGCGACGCCAGGCGGATCTGGCTCACTTCCACGAGGCGGCGGATCGTGTCCCCCCGAGCGTCGTACACCGCCAAGACGAGCCAGCCGAAGGGCCGCCCGAATCTGCGGCGTCGCAGGATTCCGGGGCGGTTGACCAGCAAAGCACCCTTGCGTCCGACGTGTCCCTCGGAACTCGGTGACCCCGCATTTGGGTGAACACCGTCCCACCCGGTAATCTGACGTGTCGTTCTACGTCTTGTGTGACGTGGGTCGAGCCTTCGTACGGAATCGACGACACACTGCCATCATCGGAAGCCATGAACCGCCTGAACCCGACCCTGCCCCTGGTGTTTGACACCCGGGAGCTCAGTCGACGGCCAGGCTCCATGCTCGAGATGCGGCGGACCGTCCCGGCCCCGGACGACCTTGGTGACATCGACGTGATCGGCATACCGCCGGGCCAGCCCATCGAGCTGGAGCTGCGGTTAGAGTCGGTCGCGGAGGGTGTCCTGGTGACAGGCTCGGCGCACGCCACGGCAACCGGTGCCTGCGTGCGTTGCCTGGACCCGATGACCCGCCACGTGGGGGGCCATTTCCAGGAGCTGTTCGCTTACGCCGATCGCGCGACTCACCACCGCGAGGTGGCTGCCGAGGACGAAGATGATGATGATGAGGTGTATGAGCTCGTGGGCGACCTGTTCGACCTTGAGCCCGTCCTCCGGGACGCCGTGGTTCCGGCCATGCCGTTCCAGCCCGTATGCCGGAGCGACTGTCCGGGTCTGTGTTCTGAGTGTGGAGCGCATCTGGCGGATGATCTGACGCATCACCATGAACAGCTTGACCCACGATGGGCGGCGTTGCAGAACATCGCGACACCACCTGCCGCATCACCGTCTGTCACATCACAGCAAAGCAATCAAGAGAAAAGGAACTGACGTGGCTGTCCCGAAGCGTAAGACTTCGCGATCCAACACCCGTTCGCGCCGTGCGAACTGGAAAACGACCGCGACCACGCTGACCTCATGCCCGCAGTGCTCTGCCCCCAAGCAGCCGCACATCGCATGCCCGTCCTGTGGCACCTACGCCGGACGCCACTACGATGTCGCGGAGCGCAGCGAGCACCAGGGCTGACTCGGTCACCCCGGCGCGTGAGTCACTCTCAGTCCCCCGGCGGGGACGGCGCGTTGCAGCGACCCGCGGATCGGCTGGCCGCCCACCTGTTCGAGGTGGTCAACCAGCCGATCGACGAGTCGCTGCTCCTGCGCGCCCTGACACATCGTTCGTACGCCTACGAGAACGGCGGGCTGCCGAACAACGAGCGCCTGGAGTTCCTCGGCGACTCCGTGCTCGGGCTGGTCGTCACGGACAGTCTTTTCGGCGACCATCCGGACCTGGCCGAGGGCCACCTGGCCAGGCTGCGTGCCGCGGTCGTCAACATGCGTGCGCTGGCGCAGGTGGCCCGCACGATCAGCCTGGGTGACTACATCTTCCTGGGCCGCGGCGAGGAGAGCACCGGCGGCCGGGACAAGGCCTCGATCCTGGCCGACACCATGGAGGCTGTCATCGCGGCCGTCTATCTCTCTGGCGGTCTGCGGGCTGCCACGGTCTTCGTGCACTACCTTCTGGACCCGTTGATGGAGTCCTCGGCCAGTCTGGGCGCCGGTCTAGACTGGAAGACAAGCCTCCAGGAGCTGACCGCCTCGGCCTCTCTGGGGTCGCCGGAGTATCGCGTCACGGAAGAGGGCCCGGACCACAAGAAGAGCTTCCACGCCGAGTCCAGAGTCGGTTCCGAGCTGCTGGGATCCGGCTCCGGCAGCAGCAAGAAAGAAGCGGAGCAGATGGCCGCCGCGGTCGCCTGGACCGAGCTGAGCCGGCGGGCCAGGACAGTCCTCGCCAGCCCGGTCGAGCCACTGCGCGCCGACTCCGAGCAGGATGCCTGAGCTTCCCGAGGTTGAGGTCGTCCGGCGCGGCCTCGGGGACCACGTGGTCGGTCGCCGGATCGAGACGGCCCACTTCGGCGGCGCCCGGGTCGCCCGCCGCCATCTGCCAGGTCCGGTCGATCTGGCAGACCGCCTGACCGGCAACGTGGTTCGCGCCGCAGACCGTCGGGGCAAGTACCTCTGGCTGGTGCTCGAGGCAACAGATGGTCATCGGCAGGCTCTGGTGATCCACCTCGGGATGAGCGGCCAGCTCCTCGTCGAAGCTGCGATCGCGCCTCGACAGGCCCATCTGCATGCAACCCTTGACTTCGACGATGACGGGTCGCAGCTGCGATTCGTCGACCAGCGCACCTTTGGCGGCATGGCCCTAGCCGACCTCGTTCCGGATGTCCGGGGCGCAGGCGCGGGGGAGCACCCGTGGGGTATCCCTGAGAGCATCACCCACATTGCCCCCGACCCCCTCGAGGTTGCCTTCGACCTGGCCGCGGTCATCGCCCGGCTGAAGGCGCGGCATACGGCTGTCAAGCGCGGACTGCTGGACCAGCAGCTTGTCTCGGGCATCGGCAACATCTATGCAGACGAGGCGCTGTGGCGTGCTCGGGTCCATGGCGGGCGGGCGGCATCAGCGCTCTCGAGGCCTGGGCTCGGGCGGATCGTGGACCAGGCGCACGGGGTGATGCTCGAAGCGCTGGAGCAGGGTGGCACGAGCTTCGACGCCCTCTACGTCAACGTCAACGGGGCCAGCGGCTACTTCGACCGGTCACTGGATGCCTATGGCCGACAGGGCGCTCCCTGCCGGCGTTGCGGCGCCCCAATCCGCCGTGAGGCGTTCATGAACCGTTCGTCATACTCCTGCCCCCGGTGCCAGCCGCCGCCCAGAGCCGCCGGCGTGGCCGCTCGCTGACTCCGTGCCGTCCGCTCGCCGTCGACCCGGACTCGTCCTCGGATCAGTGGGTGGGCGCGCATCTAGACGGCTTCCATGGCGAAGACCGCCTTGTCACGGGCGGCGGTCAGCACCTCACGGGCCTGGGCGGCGAACAGGGCCAGGGGCTTCTCGATCAGGACGGGCTTGCCGGCATTGATCGCCATCAAGGCCTGCTCGCGGCGGTGGACCGGTGCGTGGTCGCGATGTAGGCGGCATCGACATCCGGGTCCTCGACCAGGGTCCGGTAGCTGCTGTATCTGCGACTTGGGCTCACTAGGCTCAGGTCCATGCAACGTGCCACGATCTTCGTCCGGGGGAGGGTCCAGGGCGTGGGGTTTCGCTGGTGGGCGCGAGCACGGGCGCTCGAGCTGGGGCTGGTCGGTTTCGCCCGCAACCTGGACGACGGCAGGGTCGAGATCTGCGCTCAGGGATCGCCCGGGGCGATCGGCCGGATGCGAGCGCTGGTCGAGGAGGAGCCGTCCACGACCAACCGGCCCGGGCACGTGCAGGCTTGCGTCGTCCAGAGCGGCGAACCCCGGGCGGGCCTGTCAGGGTTCCGCGAGAGGTGACGGGACCTTTGGCGTTGACCATCGGCGTCGTCGGTGCGATTCTATAAACACCCCGGGCTTGTGCTCGGAGGCGTTGGTATGCAGTGTCCAGTCGCCCTTCGCTCGCGAAGGATTTCCTCGGAGTTGGTATGGCCAAAGCTCTGCTCGGTCAACGGGTGTACATGAACGATCGTCTTGTGCTGGAGAGTGCCCGGCTCAGATCACGGGTGCACGACCTCGAGTGCCTCATCGAAGATCTGCAGAACGACAACGATCGGCTGCGCGCCGATCTCCCCGAAGAAGCCGAGGCGACCCGCCAACCCGCTTTCTGAGCATCGCGGGTGGGCCGCGTTGCCCGCCGCAGGCGCTCCTCGCCGGTACAGTGAGGCTGTTCATCGCCGCCCCAGAGGAGCCCATCGCTCATGTATGTCAAGAGCCTGACCCTGAGGGGTTTCAAGTCGTTCGCGTCGGCGACGTCGTTGCGCCTCGAGCCCGGCATCACCTGCATCGTGGGCCCGAACGGGTCCGGCAAGTCGAATGTCGCGGACGCGCTGGCCTGGGTGATGGGTGAGCAGGGGGCCAAGAGCCTGCGCGGCGGCAAGATGGAGGATGTCATCTTCGCGGGCACCTCCAAGCGGGCCCCGCTGGGCCGGGCCGAGGTCGCGTTGACCATCGACAACACCGATGGCGCGCTGCCGATCGACTACACCGAGGTCACCATCGCCCGGACGATGTTCCGCAACGGCGGCTCCGAGTACGCCATCAACGGCACCTCCTGCCGCCTCCTGGACGTCCAGGAGCTGCTGTCCGACTCGGGGATCGGCCACGAGATGCACGTCATCGTGGGTCAGGGCCAGCTGGAGGCTATTCTGCGCGCTACCCCCGAGGAGCGACGGGGTTTCATCGAGGAGGCGGCCGGGGTCCTCAAGCACCGCAAGCGCAAGGAGCGGGCGCTGCGCAAGATGGACACGATGGAGGTCAACCTCATCCGGGTCAATGACCTGACAGGTGAGATTCGCCGTCAGCTCGGCCCGCTCGGTCGCCAGGCCGAGGCCGCGCGCAAGGCCGCCACGATCCAGGCAGAGGCGCGGGACGCCCGGCTCCGGCTGCTGGCCGACGACCTGTCCCAGCTGACCGCCACCCTGGAGCAGGAGGTGGCCGACGAGACAGCGCTGGTCACCCGCCGCACCGAGGTCGAGGAGGCCCTGCGGGGGGTTCGGTCGCGCCTGGCCACCCTCGAGCTCGAGGCTCAGGAAGCCGCACCGTTGCTGTCCCGCGCGCAGGAACGCTGGTTCGCGCTCTCGTCGCTTCGAGAGCGTCTCACCGCCACCGGGTCGCTCGCCGCCGAGCGGGTCCGGCTCCTGTCCGAGGACGACAAGGACAACGCGGAGAACAGCCGCCGGGACCCGGAGGAGCTGCGCGCCCAGGCCGAGGCAGTGCGCCAGCAGGAACAGGTGCTGGTCGCCGAGTCCCGGCAGGCCAGGGAGGCGCTGGACGAGGCCGTCGCCGACCGCACCGAGATCGAGAGCGCGTATGCCGCGGAGATTGCCCGGCTCACCCGGCTGGTTCGTGCGGCTGCGGATCGCCGTGAGGGACTGGCCAAGCTGGCCGGCGAGGTGGGAGCACGGCGCAGCCGGATCGAGGCTGGGGAGGCCGAGATCGGCCGGCTCCAGCAGTCGGTCGAGCAGAGCAGAGCACGGGCGGCCGGGGCCGAGCAGGAGTTCTCCGCCCTGGAGGCATCGGTGGCAGCTGATGAGGAGGGTGAAGCAGGTCTGGACACCGCCCACGAGCAGGCAGTGGCCGCCCTGGCTCTGGTCGAGGCGGAGGTGTCGCGCTGGCGTCAGGCTGAGCGGGACGCGGACCGCGACCGCGCGAGCTCCTCGGCCCGGCTTGAGGCTCTCGAGCTCAGCCTGCGACGCAAGGACGGCGCCGCGGCGCTGCTGGCGGCCGGGGATGAGGCGCATGGTCTGATGGGGTCGGTCTCGGCGCTCCTGCAGGTCACCGCAGGGCATCAGACCGGCGTTGCCGCCGCCCTGGGGTGGGCGGCCGACGCGTTGGCCGTCGGCTCCGTGCAGGCTGCCCGGCGCGCTGTCGCATCGTTGCGCGAGCAGGATGCGGGCCGGGCGGGCCTGCTCGTGGCGGCCACCGCAGCGTTGGTCGAGGTCGCCGGCTGGCCGTCCCTGAACGGGCGAGCGGTCTGGGCCCGAGAGGTCGTCACCTGCCCGGACGACATCCGGCCGGCGGTTGAGCAGCTGCTGGATCGCGTTGCCCTGGTTGAGGATTCGTCGACGGCTGTGGAGCTGGTGGCTCTCAGGCAGGGAATCACCGCGGTCACCCCCGACGGCGACGTCTACGCGCCGGGCTCTGTCCGTGGCGGCAGCGCTTCGGCGCCGAGCCTGATCGAGATACAGGCGGCTGTTGACGAGACCAGGGACAAGGTCCACGCGGCGGCCGGTCGCAGCGAGCGGGCCAGGTTCGCCCTGGCCACCGCCATCGAACGGGTGGTGCTGGCCACCGAGTCGGTAGAGGCGGCCCTCGAGCGCCTGCACGAGTCCGATGCCAGGATGGCTGCGGTGGCCGAGCGGCTTGGGCGTCTGGGCAGCACGTTCCGGGCCGCGCGCGGTGAGGCCGAGCGCATTGAGCGTGCCATCGCCGCTGCCGAGACCGCCCTGGACAGCGACCGGGTGGAGCATCAGTCCCTCAGCGAGCGACTGCAGGCGGCCAGCGCCGCGCCGGGCGAGCAGGAGCCTTCCACCGAGGAGCGTGACCGCCTGGAGCACAGCGCCACGCAGGCCCGCGGCGCCGAGACCGAGCTGCGGCTCACCCTGCGCACTCGTGAGGAGCGGACCCGCGCCACGTCGGCCCGTGCACAGTCTCTCGAGGCTGCCGCCCGCTCCGAGCTCGCGGCTCGCGAGCGCGCAGCCGCCCGCCGGGCGCGCCGCCAGCGTGAGGCCAGGGTGGCCGGTGCGGTCCGCAGCGGGGCGGCATACGCAGTGCAGTGGGTGACTGGCGCGCTCGCCCGGGCGACCTCGGAGCGAGCCAGTGCCGAGCAGGGGCGCACCGAGCGTGACGCCGCGCTGGCCGTGGTCCGGCAGGAGATCGGCGTGCTCGGCGACGAGCTGGGCGAGCTCACCAACCTGGTGCACCGCGATGAGGTGGCGCGAACCCAGCAGCGGCTGCGCATCGAGACGTTGCAGGCCAAGGCGATGGAGGAGCTCGGGATCGACCCGCTGATGCTGGTCGAGGACTTCGGCCCGCATCAGATGGTGCCGGTGATCCCCGACGTGGACCAGCCTTCCGACGGGACCGACGGGACCGACGGGACCGACGGCGCCGAGAGGGGGGACGAGACCGTGCCCTACGTGCGCGAGGCCCAGGCCAAGCGCCTCCGTTCGGCCGAGCGCAAGCTCTCCTCGCTCGGCCGGGTCAACCCCCTGGCACTGGAGGAGTATGCGGCGCTGGAGGAACGCCACAAGTTCCTGACCGGCCAGCTCGAGGACCTCAGGAACTCCAAGCGCGACCTGCTGGATATCGTGCGCGAGGTCGACGAACGGGTCGAGAGGGTGTTCACCGAGGCCTACCACGACACCGCGGCCCAGTTCGAGGGTGTCTTCAGCCGGTTGTTCCCCGGCGGCGAGGGCCGGCTGGTGCTTACTGATCCCGACAACATGCTCGTCAGCGGGATCGAGATCGAGGCCCGTCCGCCGGGCAAGAAGATCAAGCGGCTCTCGCTGTTGTCCGGTGGGGAGCGCTCACTGGTGGCCGTGGGGCTGCTGGTGGCCATCTTCAAGGCGCGGCCGAGCCCGTTCTACATCCTGGACGAGGTCGAGGCGTCGCTCGATGATGCCAACCTGGGCCGGTTGATCACGCTTTTCGAGGAGCTTCGAGCGTCAAGCCAGCTGATTGTCATCACTCACCAGAAGCGCACGATGGAGATCGCCGATGCGCTGTATGGCGTCACGATGGCAGGTGACGGTGTGAGCACTGTTGTGTCGCAGCGGATCCGGGATCTGCAGAGGGCGTAGGGCCGGGTCATCCTGACGATCGGTCGCTGTGGGTGGGGTGAGCTCTTCGGCGTGGCGGTTGAACGGGGACCCGGTCAGGGGGGACGATAGGGCTATGTTTGTTCTCTTGTTCGCAATGGCAATAAGCCTCGGCCTTGCCATGTTGGTGGTGTGTGCGGTGGCTATCCCCGCGCGCCGGGATGGCCGCGACCTGCTCACGGCCAAGGGCGAGGACGTCGTGTCCCTGGTTCGCGACAAGACCGGCTCGGCGGTGGAGACGGCACGTGAGAAGACGGGCGAGGCGATGGGCTCCGCCCGCGAGAAGATGGCCGAGGTCGCTCGCACCGATGAGCCCTGAGCCCGGTCATGCTCGGGTGGCCGACCAGTTCAGGACGTCTTCGGTCGGATCGGGCTAGGCACCAGCGGCCTGGCTGCGGGCGTGGGGGCCTTGGCTGACTGGTGACGTAGCCCGGGCTGGCCACCGCCATGTTGTGGGTCCTCACCGGTCTGGAAGAATCCCCCACTGTGACCCAATCCCAGCAAATCTTCCTCGCCGTGGCGATCGTGATCGCCCTCGTGGGCATCGTCCTGCTCGTCGGGCTGCAACGTGGCCGCAGCGTCAGGCGCAGGACCCTTCCGCCGCAGACCCCTTCCTCGCGGGTGGACGGCGGGTCCGGCTCCGACACCGACGACTCCTCTGCCGGGGGCGGCCCTGCCGTCAGCACCCTCGAGCCTGATCTCCTTGACACCGATGTCCTTGACACCGATGTCCTTGACACCGATGTCATCGACACCGATGTCATCGAGGCACCGGCGCGGGCGCCGTCGATCGAGCGTCCCGAGTCCGCCACCGGCCGCCTGCAGCGCCTTCGGGCGCGGCTGGCGCGCTCCAACACGGTTCTGGGCAAGGGGCTGCTCTCCTTGCTGTCCGGCGGGGGACTGGACGAGCAGGCCTGGGAGGACGTCGAGGACACCCTGCTCACCTCGGACCTGGGCGTCGAGGCAACCAGGGAGCTGGTCGACTCGCTGCGCACCCGGGTCACGATCGAGGGGGCTCGTGACGAGGAGACGGTTCGGGGCTGGCTGCGTGAGGATCTGCTGAGGCTGGTGGATCGCTCGATGGATCGCTCCATCGCGTCCTCGCGGGTCGAGGGTCGTCCGGCCGTGGTGATGGTCGTCGGGGTCAACGGCACGGGCAAGACGACCACGGTGGGCAAGCTGGCTCGCGTTCTGGTGGCTCAGGACAAGGACGTCGTGCTTGGCGCCGCGGACACCTTCCGTGCCGCCGCCGCCGACCAGCTGCAGACCTGGGGTGAGCGCGTCGGCGTGCCCACGGTTCGCTCCGACCGCGAGGGAGCGGACCCCGCGTCAGTGGCGTTCGACGCGGTCAGGGCCGCCATCGAGATGGAGGCCGACGTGGTCCTGATCGACACCGCCGGCCGTCTGCACAACAAGGTCGGGCTGATGGATGAGCTCAGCAAGGTCAAGCGCGTCGTGGAGAAGCAGAGCCCGATCGATGAGGTTCTGCTGGTGCTCGACGCCACGACGGGACAGAACGGCCTTCGTCAGGCCGAGGTCTTCGGCGACGTCGTCAACGTGACCGGCATCGTGCTGACCAAGCTCGACGGGACGGCCAAGGGCGGCATCGTGGTGGCCGTCCAGCGCAAGCTCGGCGTCCCGGTGAAGCTGGTCGGACTGGGCGAGGGCCCCGATGACCTGGCTCCCTTCGACCCCGAGGCCTTCGTCGACGCCCTGATTTCCTGACCCGTGAAATGCGCGTCGATCACCTGACCTGTGAATGGACTATCGGGGCGAGGCACTGCTCGTCGCCGTCATTCGTGGGAGGTCGGCCACTCAGCGCAGTTCCGTCATTGATCGAGCATGCACGATGATGCGCGAGGAGTGACGCTCGTGCGCCAGGTGGCGGGCTGGAGGGTCTCCTGTCCGCCGGGCCAATGTCCTCTGGGTCAGGTCGACGGGGGCTCGTGGGGGTGCTGGAGCGCCCAGCGGATGACCCGGGTCGCGGCGCCGCCCACCGGCAGCGCGATGGCACGCTCGGCCAGTGGCAGGGAGGGCAGCGCCAGCTGGTGGCGGGCCCACGGTGGCAGCAGGGCAACACCTGCACCGGCCAGCGCGCCGTATCCCGGTCTGGCGCTCCAGGGCAGCGGCGGGTGCAGGAGCAGGAATCGCGCCGCATCCCGAGCCGCCGGGGTGCCCTCCAGCTCAGGGCGGTAGGACTCGATCGCGGCGTCGAGGCCGGCGACGGTCGTCGGCGGGTCGACGACGCCGAGCCGGGTTGCCACCACACACGCCTGTGCGACGTAGCGGTCCGCCTCGTCAGGGGTCAGGGGAGTGACGGCATACCGCTGGTGGGTTCGCAGGAAGCTGTCGGCCTCGGCGATGTGCACCCACTTCAGCAGGTGCGGGTCGCTGGCGGCATAGGGTCGCCCGTCCGCTGCCTTGCCGCGAACCCCCTGGTGGATGCCCCGGATCCGCTCGATGAGAGCCTCGGCGTCCTCGATGGTGCCGAACGTCGTGGTCGCCAGGAAGGTGCTGGTGCGCTGCAGCCGACCCCACGGGTCGCCCTTGTATCCCGAGTGCCCGGCGACCCCGGCCATGGCCAGCGGGTGCAGGGACTGCAGCAAAAGTGCACGGATGCCGGCCGCGAACATCGCCGCGTCGGCGTGGACCCGCCAGATCGGGTCGGTCTCGGTGAACCAGCGCGCGCCTGGCTTGTCCCAGATGGCCGCGGCCTTCGCGGCGTTGTCCTTGCCGGCAACCCGGTCACGCAGCGCGACGGCGATAGTCCTACGCAGCCGGTTGCGCAGCGGGCGGGAAGCCTCGACAGGACGGGCGTTGCTCAACGTCATCTCCCCAGTATGCCCGGCCAGCCAGGCGAGCAGAGGGCAGAACGTCCGCGTGATTTACCCAATCCTTACTCAGGCCAGGCATCCCTAACATGGATGTAACAAACGGCGGCACGATCTGAAACCGTCGGCAGACACTGTCTTCCCATGACTATTGACAGCGGCGACACCGCCTGGGTTCTCGCAAGTGCCGCTCTGGTACTGCTGATGACGCCAGGGGTAGCCCTCTTCTACGGCGGCATGGTCAGGGCCAAGAGTGTCCTGAACATGATGATGATGAGCTTCGGAGCGATGGCAACGATCAGTGTCGTCTGGGTCCTCTGGGGCTACAGCGAGGCTTTCGGTGAGTCTTGGCACGGGCTGGTCGGTGACCCGTTCCAGCACTTCGGCCTCGCCAACCTGCTCGACGGCGACACGGCCGTCTACGGCTACAAGGCGGCCGCGGAGGGGGTCGCGGCCCACGGCGGCATCCCTGCGATGGCTTTCGTCGCCTTCCAGGCGGTCTTCGCCATCATCACGGTGGCCCTGATCAGCGGCGCGATAGCCGACCGGGCGAAGTACTCGACCTGGCTGATCTTCACCGTGGTGTGGGCGACCATCGTCTACTTCCCGGTCGCGCACTGGGTGTTCGCCTTCGACAGCTATGCGGCCGCCAAGGGTGGCTGGATCGCCAACTCCCTGAAAACGATCGACTTCGCCGGCGGAACGGCAGTGCACATCAACGCAGGGGCCGCGGGTCTGGTGCTGGCCCTGATCATCGGCAAGCGGGTCGGATTCAGGAAGGACCCGATGCGCCCGCACAACATGACGCTGGTCATGCTCGGAGCCGCACTGCTCTGGTTCGGCTGGTTCGGGTTCAACGCCGGTTCGGCTCTGGGTGCCAACAACACCGCGGCGGTGACCTGGGTCAACACCCTGGCGGCCACCGGCGCGGCGTGCCTCGGCTGGCTGGCCACGGAGCGGATCCGCAACGGTCACGGGACCTCGCTGGGTGCCGCCTCGGGCATCGTGGCCGGCCTGGTTGCCATCACGCCCGCATGCTCGGCAGTCACCCCCATCGGGGCCGTGGCGATCGGCCTGCTCGCCGGTGTCCTGTGTGCCCTGGCGGTCAGCCTGAAGTTCCGCTTCGGGTACGACGACAGCCTCGACGTCGTCGGCGTCCACCTGGTCGGCGGACTCGTCGGCACCATTGCCATCGGTTTCGTCGCCTCGGCATCCGCCCCGGCTGGCGTGGACGGGCTCTTCTACGGCGGTGGCCTGGACCAGCTATGGCGTCAGGCAGTCGGTGCAGGCGCCGTGCTGGTCTACTCCTTCGTGGTCACCGCCCTGATCGGCCTGGCACTGCACAAGACCCTGGGTTTCCGGATCGAGCGCGACGCCGAGATCCAGGGAATCGACCTGGAGGAGCACGCCGAGACGTCCTATGATCTCGGTTCGCTCGGTGGCGGCGGTCTCTCGCACGTGGGAGGTCCGATGTTCGGGTCGCCCACTGCGAGCTCAGCCCCGTCCACGGTCACGATCAACCGGCAAGGAGCAACATCATGAGACTGGTCACCGCGATCATCAAGCCGTTCAAGCTCGATGAGGTCAAGCAGGCCCTTGAGGCTTACGGCATCACCGGTATGACGGTCAGTGAGGCGAGCGGTTATGGGCGCCAGCGGGGACACAGCGAGGTCTACCGCGGCGCGGAGTACAAGGTCGACTTCGTCCCGAAGGTGCGGGTGGAGGTCGTCGTCGACGACATCGACGCCTCCGACGTGGTGAACGTCATCCTGAAGGCGGCCCAGACCGGGCGGATCGGTGACGGCAAGATCTGGACCGTTGCGGTCGAGGACGTGGCCAGGGTGCGCACCGGCGAACGCGGCCCGGACGCGCTGTAGGAACCGGGACTCGGTAGGGGCGGTATCTCATGATGGAAATCGGTCAGACCGAGCGAGTCGATCTCAACCAGCAGCGCCTTGACCTGGCCGGCGCCCGGGGCTTCACCGCCCCGGGTGCCGGCCCGGGGCGGCGCGCGGCCATGGCCGACCTGGGCCGCGGCTGGATCAGAGAGATCTGGTTGACGGCGACGTACTCAGCCCGGATGCAGGGGGTGGCCCTGGCCAGCGTCGGCAGCCTGGCTCGCGGTGACGCGGGACCGCTCAGTGACTTCGACCTGGTGCTGCTTCACGATGGCCGCTCGATGCCGAGCAAGGAGATCAACTCCCTGGCGGACCGCATCTGGTACCCGATCTGGGATGGCGGCGCGCGGCTCGACCACAGCGTCCGGACGGTCGGCCAGTGCCGCAGCGTGGCCGCAGCGGACCTGTCGGCCGCGATCGGGATGCTGGATCTCGAGCTGCTGGCCGGCGACGAGCAGGTGGTGGCGGCGGCGCGCTCGACCCTCGGGCATGACTGGCGAGCCAACGCCCGCCGCAGGCTGCCGCAGCTGGTCGAGTCGCTGGAGGAACGTCACATCCGGCACGGGGACCTGTCCCAGACCATCGAACCAGACCTCAAGGAAGCCCGTGGGGGGCTGCGCGACATGTCCATCCTGCGCGCGCTGACCGCCGCCTGGCTGGCGGACCGCCCGCACGGGCAGATCGACGACGCCTACGGCACGCTGCTGGACACCCGGGACGCGGTGCAGGTGGTGACCGGTCGCGGCCGCGCCCGCCTCGGCCTTGAGGACCACGACGCGGTCGCGGCTCTGCTGGGGTATCCCGATGCCGACTCCATGCTGGCTGCGGTCGGCACGGCGGCCCGCAACGTCAGCTACGGGCTGGACGGGACGGTACGCCGGGCCGCCCAGTCCCAGCGGGCCCGCACCCTGCGGGTCGGTCCACGCCGGCCGGCGTTGAAGACGCTGGGCTACGGGCTCTTCGAGCATGACGGGGAGGTGGTGCTGGGAGCCCACCTCGACCCCTCCCGCGATCCTCTGCTCGTTCTTCGCGCAGCCGTGGCGGCCGCCCGTCGCGGGTTGCCACTGGCACCGGCGGCGCTGACCAACCTGGCCGCCAACTCGCCGGCCATCCCGGTGCCGTGGGGCCCGGTGGCCAGATCGCTGTTCACCGACCTGCTGGCCGCGGGGCCCGGGCTGATCCCGGTCTGGGAGGGGCTCGACCTTGCCGGGGTGGTCGCCTCCTGGCTGCCGGAGTGGGCCGCGGTGCGGAGCCGCCCCCAGCGCAACCCGGTGCACCGGCATACCGTCGATCGGCACCTGATCGAGACCGTCGTGTGGGCGACCGCTTTCCTGTCCGACGTGGAGCGCCCTGACCTGCTGCTGCTGGCGGCCCTGTTCCATGACATCGGCAAGATCCCTGGTGCCGCCGACCATGCGTTGGTCGGGGCTCCGCTGGCCGCCACGGCAGCCCGAAGGCTGGGCCTGGACGGGTCGGAGGTCGAGGTCGTCGAGATGCTCACCCGCGAGCACCTGGCGTTGATGGACCTGGCAACGCGGCGCGACCCCGAGGACCCTCTGACCATCGTGGCAGCGACCGAGGCTGTCGGCGGTCGTCGGGACGTGCTGGAGCTGCTGCGGGCGCTGAGTGAGGCGGACGCGAGCGCGGTGGGCAGTGCTGCGTGGACGGACTGGCGGGCCCACCTGCTCGCGCAGCTGGTCGCAGGAGCGCGCGTGGCGCTGGGCGATGAGGTCTGGCCGCCCGACCCCGCCGACGGGCCAGCCGACGACACCGCCGACGACCCTGCGGATCTGCTCTCGCCTGAGGTTGTTGCCGGGGTGTCGACGGGTGAGCCGTACGTGGTGGTGCATCCCCTCGCCGGCGCCTATCGCATCGACGTGTTCGATCGTGACCGTCTCGGCCTGTTCGGCGACACCGCGGGTCTGCTCGCGGCATACGGGTTCATCGTGCGGACGGCGCGGGTGCACACCCAGGAGGGCATCGCGGCCAACCAGTGGCAGGTCGACTCACCCGGCGGCGACATACCGGACGCGGCGATGATCGCCCGCGGGCTTTCGAGCCTGGCCGAGGGTGATCGTCAGCCCCTGCGCGGGCTGGACCGCCGCCGGGGCCTCGCGCCGCAGCAGCCCGGGACCGGCCGGCGCCCGCCGACCCGTGCCGCAGTGGTGCCGCATGCCTCGATGGACTCCACGGTGATCGAGATTCGCACCCATGACCGCCCGGGACTCCTGCACGAGGTCGGTATGACGTTCGCGCGTGCCGGTCTGAGCGTGCACAGCGCTCACATCGCCACCTATGCCGGCCAGACCCTGGACACGTTCTACCTGAGCGAGTTCGGAGGTCGGACACTGTCTCCTGAGCGGGTTTCCCAGACGATCTCCATGCTCATGAAGGCATGCGACGACGTATCTCCCGCGGGAAGATAACCTTGCTGCGTGTTCACCAGCCTGTCTGACCGACTGACCGCAACCTTCAAGAACCTGCGCGGCAAGGGACGCCTGTCCGAATCGGACGTCAACGCGACGATTCGCGACATCCGGGTCGCCCTGCTCGACGCCGATGTGGCGCTGCCCGTTGTGCGCGAGTTCACCGGCGCTGTTCGTGAGCGCGCTCTGGGCGCGGTGGTCAGCGGAGCGCTGAACCCTGCCCAGCAGATCGTCAAGATCGTCAACGAGGAGCTCGTGACGATCCTGGGCGGGCAGACCCGGCGGGTCGAGCTCGCCAAGAACCCGCCGACCGTCATCATGCTGGCGGGACTGCAGGGCTCCGGCAAGACCACCCTGGCCGGCAAGCTGGCCAAGTGGTTCAAGGACCAGGGGCACACACCGATCCTGGTCGCGGCCGACCTCCAGCGGCCCAATGCCGTGACCCAGCTTCAGGTGGTCGGTGACCGGGCCGGCGTCCCGGTCTTCGCGCCCGAGCGCGGCAACGTGGCCGGTTACGACGCCGGCGCCCAGTCCGGTGACGGCACCAGGTCGTTCGGTGACCCGGTCGCGGTCTCCCGGCAGGGGATCGTGCAGGCACGGGAGAAGCAGTACGACGTCGTCATCGTCGACACCGCAGGGCGCCTGGCCATCGACGAGAACCTCATGCGGCAGGCTGCCGACATCAGGGCCGCGATCTCGCCTGACG
Source organism: Dermatophilaceae bacterium (assembly GCA_014377705.1). Classification (GTDB taxonomy): domain Bacteria; phylum Actinomycetota; class Actinomycetes; order Actinomycetales; family Dermatophilaceae; genus UBA4719. The sequence continues at coordinate 10,642 of JACMPC010000068.1, read as the reverse complement.
AGGTCCTGTTCGTCATCGACGCCATGATCGGGCAGGCCGCGGTCGACACCGCGCTGGCCTTCCAGCAGGGCGTCGACTTCACCGGCGTGGTGCTGACCAAGCTCGACGGTGACGCCCGCGGTGGTGCGGCACTGTCGGTGGCCAAGGTCACCGGCCGGCCGATCATGTTCGCCTCCACGGGTGAGGCCGTGGGTGACCTCGAGGTCTTCCACCCGGACCGGATGGCCTCACGCATCCTGGACATGGGTGACGTGCTGACCCTGATCGAGCAGGCCGAGAAGGCCTTCGATCACGGCGAGGCCGCCGAGATGACCCGCAAGTTCATGCAGGACGAGGACTTCACCTTCGACGACTTCCTGAGCCAGATGGGGGCCATCAAGAAGATGGGCTCGCTGAAGGCGATGCTCAAGATGATGCCGGGCATGGGCGAGATGCGTCAGCAGCTGGACGACCTGGACGAGAGCGAGTTCGACCGGGTAGAGGCGATGGTGCGCTCGATGACGCCTTTTGAGCGGACCCATCCCAAGCAGATCAACGGCTCACGCCGGGCCCGGATCGCCCGGGGGGCGGGGGTCGGCGTGTCCGAGGTGAACGGTCTCCTGGAGCGTTTCGGGCAGGCCCAGAAGATGATGCGTTCGATACGCCGTGGTGGTGGCGGTGGCATCCCCGGGATGCCGGCGATCCCTGGCATGGGCGGGGGGAAGAAGTCCGGCAAGGGCCAGCAGCGCAAGAAGGGCAAGAGCGGCAACCCGGCCAAGCGCGCGCAGGAGGAGAAGGCCGCATCGGACAAGAGCGCGGTCGCCCGCAAGGCCGCTGCCAGCAGCGCCTTCGGTATGCCGGGTGCCCCGGGCGCCGCAGAGGAGCCCGGGTCCCCCGGCGCTGACTCCCCCGGCAGCCTCGAGCTGCCCAAGGGCTTCGAGAAGTTTCTCGGCAGGTAGGTCCGGTTCTTCCCCGCCCACGGGGGTTCCGCGGGCGCCCGCCGGTCGGTAGCGTTTCGCCATGGCTGATACCGGAAAGGGCTGGGACTTCACCGGCCTCAAGGCGATGTTCCTCAACGGCACGCTCAAGCGTTCGCCGGAGGTCTCCAACACCGAAGGGCTCATCGAGGTGAGCGCCTCCATCATGCGCCGGCACGGGGTCGAGGTCGAGGTGGTGCGGACCATCGACCATGACATCGCGACCGGCGTCTATCCCGACATGACCGAGCACGGGTGGGCGAGCGACCAGTGGCCGCAGATCTGGGAGCGGGTCCACGCGGCGAACATCCTGGTCGTCGCGGGGCCGATCTGGCTGGGCGACAACTCCAGCATGACCAAGAAAATCATCGAGCGCCTCTATGCGCAATCGGGCGAGCAGAACGAGCAGGGCCAGTACACGTTCTACGGCCGGGTCGGCGGTGCGCTGATCACGGGCAACGAAGATGGCATCAAACACTGCACCATGAACATCCTCTACAGCCTGCAGCACGTGGGCTACGTCATCCCGCCGCAGGCGGACGCCGGATGGATCGGGGAGGTCGGGCCGGGCGCGTCCTACCTCGACGAGGGTTCGGGCGGCCCTGAGAACGACTTCACCAACCGCAACACGACCTTCATGACCTGGAACCTCATGCATCTCGCACGGATGATCGAGCAGGCCGGCGGCATCCCGGCCTACGGCAACTCCCGCCGCGACTGGGACACGGGGGAGCGGTTCGACTTCGTGCAGCCCAATCCGGAGTATCGCTGAGCCCTGCCCGAGGCAACCTGGCCGCCGCAACCTGTCCGCTGGACTGGGCCGGTATCCGGGCTGTGGCTGACGCCGCGACGAATGCTTCCCCCTTGTAGGGTCGCGGGCATGACCTCGCCGGTGCTGCACGTCAGGGGAAGCGTTCTGGTCGGACCTGCGGAGGTCCGGCCCGAGATCTGGGTCGTCGGCGGCCGGATCACGTATGACGCGCCCTCGTCGCGCGCGGACGTCCAGACCGTGCGGGGCTGGGTCCTGCCGGGGCTGGTGGATGCCCACTGTCACATCGGCCTGGATGCCCACGGGGCCGTGGGCGAGGCCACCGCCGAGGGTCAGGCGCTGGTCGACCGTGCTGCCGGCGCCCTGTTGCTCCGTGATGCCGGCTCGCCCGCTGACACTCGCTGGATTGACGACCGACCGGACCTGCCCCGACTCGTGCGAGCCGGCCGGCACATCGCCCGGACGCGCCGTTACATCCGCAACTACGCTCACGAGATCGAGCCCGAGGACCTGGCAACCTATGTCCGCCGGGAGGCCCGGGCCGGTGACGGCTGGGTCAAGCTGGTCGGCGACTGGATCGACAGGGACACCGGGGACCTCCGTCCCTGCTGGCCGCGCGAAGCGTTGACCACTGCGATCGCCGCCGCCCACGACGAGGGCGCACGGGTGACCGCTCACTGCTTCGCTGAGGAGTCGCTGAGAGACTTCGCCGCGGCCGGGGTCGACTGTATCGAGCATGCCACCGGGCTGGAGGCCGACACCATCGACTCCTTTGCCGCGCAGGGGATTGCGATCGTTCCGACCCTGGTGAACATCGGCACCTTCCCGTCGATCGCCGCCGCCGCCCAGGAGAAGTACCCGACCTACGCCGCACACCTGCTGGACCTGCACTCCCGCCGGTACGCGACCGTTGCGAGTGCGCATGAGGCGGGTGTGCCCATCTATCTGGGCACCGATGCCGGCGGGTCCCTGCCGCACGGTCTGGTCGCCCGCGAGGCCGCCGAGCTGGCCCGGGCGGGGTTGTCCACGATCGAGGCGCTGACAGCCGCGTGCTGGGGCGCCAGGTCGTGGCTGCGCCGGCCCGGTCTCCAGGAGGGGGCCAGCGCCGATCTCGTGATCTATCAGGCGGATCCGCGCGAGGACGTCACGGTTCTTGCGGCGCCGGAGCACATCGTGATGCGAGGCACAGTTGTTCGCTAGCACATCCTGACGCGAGGCACGGTTGCTCGCTGAGAGGTCGTGCGGATCGCGCTGCAGGTGAGCACCTCGCCTTCTCCAGCATCCGAGACATAACATCAAGTTACTTGACCAATAACGTCGGGCTATAGAAAACTCGGAGCATCACCTACGAGTGGCCTTTGCCGATGAGGCACGGGCCGGCGCGGCAACCGGCCGTCGCGGAGAATCTGGAGCCTTGATGTCTCGTCCCCTCGCCCGCGCTGTCCTTGCCGTCGGCGCCATGGTCTCGGCCATGGCTCTGGCGGCCTGCGGCGGGGACACGCAGGCCTCGGGTGCTGCTCCGGAGGTCGTGCGGCTGGGCTACTTCCCCAACCTGACGCACGCCACCCCCATCGTCGCCGACAAGGAGGGCTTCTTCGCCAGGCACCTGGGCGCGACCAAGCTGAAGGTCACGACGTTCAACGCCGGGCCCTCCGCCATGGAGGCGCTGAAGTCCGGCGCCATCGACGCCACGTACGTCGGCCCCGGCCCTGCCACCAACGCCTTCATCAACTCCGGAGGCAAGGCCCTCACCGTGGTGTCAGGTGCGGCCACCGGCGGTACCTCGCTGGTCGTCGACCCGTCGATCAGGAGCGCAGCCGACCTTAAGGGCAAGGAGGTGAGCACGCCCCAGCTGGGCAACACCCAGGACATAGCACTGCGCTACTGGCTGAGGCAGCAAGGCCTCATGTCCGACCTGCAGGGCGGTGGCGACGTGCACGTCGTTCCCCAGGAGAACGCCCAGATCGTCGATGCGTTCAAGCAGAAGCTGATCGCGGGAGCCTGGGTCCCGGAGCCCTACGCCACCCGGCTGGAACAGGCTGGAGGTAAAGTCCTGGTGGACGAGCGGGACCTGTGGCCGGACAAGAAGTTCGCCATCACGGTGCTTGCCGTGCGCACCCAGTTCCTCAAGGAGCACCCGGCTCAGGTCACAGCGCTGCTGGCCGGCGACCTGGACGCCACGGACCTCATCGCCAGGAGCCCGGCCAGGGCTCAGCAGGATGTCGCGGACCTGATCGCCAAGATCTCGGGCAAGCCACTCAAGCCTGTCGTGATAGCGGCCGCGTGGAAGCAGCTCGAGTTCACCGCTGACCCTGTCCCCTCCTCGATCCTCACCGGAGCCCAGCACGCCTACCAGGTAGGCGTGCTCAAGGAGTCGCCCAAGCTCGACGGGCTCGTCGATCTCAGTCTGCTCAACCAGCTTCTGAAGCAAAGAGGGAAGGCGGAGATCGCGCAATGACCACCTCAACTGCCCGGAAGACCTCAGCAAGGGCTCCGGTCAGCGCAGCGCTGCCGGGCAGTCGTCCCTCGGCGGTGGCCCTCGAAGGGGTGTCCAAGCGGTACGCCGGCGAGAATGGCGTGCTCGCTCTGGACGGCATCAGCCTGAGCATCCGGCCGGGGGAGTTCCTCACCCTGGTCGGTGCCTCCGGCTGCGGGAAGTCCACCCTGCTCAACCTCGTCAGCGGCCTTGACCAACCCACCTCCGGGTCGGTCGAGGTCGACGGGCCCGCCGCCTTCATGTTCCAGGAGCATGCGTTGTTCCCGTGGCTGTCCGCCCTGGACAATGTGGCAACGCCGCTGCGGCTGCGGGGAGTTGGCCGCAAGGATCGCGAGGCGCAGGCCCGCGACTACCTCAGGGCCGTTCACCTGGCCGACTTTGCCGACCGTCGCCCGCACGAGCTGTCCGGGGGGATGAGACAACGGGTTGCCATCGCTCGCACGCTGGCAACCGCGGCCCCGGTGCTGCTGATGGACGAGCCTTTCGGTTCGCTGGATGCGATGACCCGCGACCTGCTGCACGATGAGCTCGAGTCGATCTGGCGGGAGCGCGGCCTGACGGTTCTGTTCGTCACGCACAACGTGCGTGAGGCGGTCCGCCTGGGCGACAGGGTGGTGCTGCTGTCAAGCCGCCCCGGCCGCATCGTCGCGGAGTACGACGTGGCGATCGACCGCCCGCGCCGGATCGAGGATCCTGACGTGTCTGCCCTGGCCGGGGAGATCACCAACGCCCTGCGCAAGGAGGTGGCCCGCCATGGCGCCTGAGGTCACCTCGCCACCAGCCGTGGTCCGGGACTGGGCACAGGAGAGCCAGATCCGGGGTCTGGATGCCCTGGACCTCGGCTCCTCGGCACCACCGCGCGCGCACGCGTTATGGATGGCGGCGTGGCCGAAGCTGGCTGCCCTGGCCATGGCACTCGGGCTGTGGCAGCTGGTGGCCATCAGCGGGTGGAGGGAGAGCTACGTCCTGCCCGGCCCGGTGCCGGTGTTCGCGGAGCTCGGCCGCCAGCTCGTGCTCCCAGACTTCTGGAAGGCCGTTGGTGTCACCATGACCCGCGGTGCCTTCGGGTTTGCCATCGCCGCCGTCCTGGGGCTGTTGCTGGGCGTTCTCGTGGCGAGGTCACGCATCCTGCGCGCTGCCATCGGGTCCCTGATCACCGGGCTGCAGACGATGCCTTCCATCGCCTGGTTTCCGTTGGCGATCCTTTTGTTCCAGCTGTCCGAGCAGGCCATCCTGTTCGTGATCCTGATCGGCGCCGTCCCCTCGATCGCCAACGGTGTCATCAACGGGGTCGACTACGTCCCTGCGCTGCTCGTCCGGGCCGGCCGCAACGTCGGCGCCAGCGGGTTGTCGCTGTATCGCCACGTCGTCCTGCCCGCCGCCCTTCCCAGCATCGTCTCGGGTCTGAAGCAGGGCTGGGCCTTCGCCTGGCGTTCCCTGCTCGCGGGTGAGCTTCTGGTCGCCATCGCCAACAGGCCGAGTCTGGGCCAGTATCTCAACCAGAGCCGCGAGCTGGGCGACACGACATACATGATTGCCCTGATGATCGCGATCCTGGCGATCGGCATCGCGGTCGACGCGGTGTTCTGCATCGTCGAACGTGGCATCCGCAGGCGCCGCGGGGTGGTGGTGGCCGGCTGACGGGCGGGGAGGGGTCAGTGCGGCCCTGGCGAGTTGTAGCCGGGGGCCGTCTCCTGGCCGCACAGCTTCTGGATGGCGGCCATCACCGTGTCGGTGGCCTCCCGGCGGGCCGGGCCCGGCTTGACGTCCTGCAGGTGGCTGAAGTCAAGCGGCTCACCGAACCGGATGGCGATCTTGCGGACCCGGGGGATACGCGAGCCCACCGGCTGGATGTCCTGGGTGCCCTGGAGCCCCACCGGGACGACAGGGCACCCGGCGGTCAGCGCAAGCCAGGCGACGCCGGTGCGACCCCGGTACAGACGGCCGTCCCGCGAGCGCGTGCCTTCGGGATAGATCCCGAAGGCATGGCCGTCGTCGAGGATCTCCATGGCCGACTTCAGTGCCTCCCGCGCTGCGCCGGCGGTGCCGCGCCTGATCGGGACCGCACCCACGGCGGTGAAGAACCAGCGCATCAGTGCGCCTCGTACTCCCGTACCGGTGAAGTAGTCGGACTTGGCGAGGAATACCACCCGCCGTGGTGCGACCAGCGGGATGACGATGCTGTCGATGAAGGAGCGATGATTGCTGGCCAGCAGGACGGGCCCGGTCCTGGGGATGTTGTCCCTCCCCTCGATGACGGGTCGGTAGATCAGCCGGGCGACCGCGCTCAGGATGCTTCTGGTCACTTCGTACAGCATGGTTCCCCAGTCGTCTTGCGGATGGGCTCCGGCCGGCGGATGACCGGCGCTGCCCTGACCTTACTGGCCATCGTCAATCTCAGATCCGGGGAGTTCATCGCATCGATCCGTCGGGATCGGTGAGGTGATTCGAAGGATCGCGCCCCATCTGGCAGACTAACGGTCGTACTCGCTTGTCTGCGGCCCCTCTCTCCGCTTCAGGCGCGTCCATCCGAGCGTCACGAGCTGTGTCCCCACGCGGATTCCGTGCCGACTCACCCCAGACAAGAAACAGGAGTCACCACCAACGTGGCCGTCAAGATCCGTTTGAAGCGTATGGGCAAGATTCATGCACCGTTCTACCGCGTCGTCATCATGAACTCGCGCACCAAGCGCGATGGTCGGGCGATCGAGGAGATCGGCAAGTACCACCCGACCCATGAGCCGTCGGTCATCGAGATCGACTCCGAGCGCGTGCAGTACTGGCTCGGCGTCGGCGCGCAGCCGACCGAGCAGGTCGAGGCGCTGCTGAAGATCACCGGTGACTGGCAGACGTTCAAGGGCCTTCCCGGCACCGAGGGCACGCTGCGCCTTGCCGAGCCGAAGCCAGACAAGACGGCGCTGTACGAGGCGGCAACCAAGTCCGCCATGTCTGAGCCCAAGGCCGGTGCCACCACCAAGAAGAAGAAGGCCGAGCCGAAGGCTGACGCGAAGGCCGACAAGGCTGACGCGAAGGCCAACAAGGCTGACGCGAAGGCCGACACCAAGACCGAGGCGGCCGACAACAAGGCTGACGCGAAGGCCGACACCAAGGCTGACGCGAAGGCCGACAAGGCTGATGCTGCGGTCGAGGCGTCTGACGTCGCCAAGCCCGAGGTCTGATCGTGCTCGACGAGGCGCTGGAGCACCTGGTCAAGGGCATCGTCGATCACGACGAGGATGTGGCCGTGCGGCGCAAGGACCTGCGCCGAGGTGAGGTTCTCGAGGTACGCGTCCATCCGGACGACCTCGGGCGGGTCATCGGCCGCTCCGGCCGCACCGCGAGGGCCCTTCGCACCGTGATGGCCGCCCTTGCCGGTGGTCAGCCGGTGCGGGTCGACATCGTCGACACGGACCGCGTGCGATAGGGCACGCAGGATCCATTGCGATCGCACGATGAGTTCACCGCGATAGCCCGATGAGCTGGTTGGCGAGGGGTATGCCGGGAAGTCACCTTCCGGCATACCCTTCGCTCTTTTCCTGATCACCTCCGGCATCACCTCTGGTAAGGACTGGCCCTGTGCAGGTTGTCGTCGCTCGTATTGGCAAGGCGCACGGACTGCGCGGAGAGGTGACCGTGCAGGTGCTGACCGGTGCCCCCGACGAGCGCTTCGTGCCAGGGGCAACATTCGTGACCGAGCCCGAGGCCTCCGGTCCGCTGGTGTTGCGCAGCGCCCGCGACAACAACGGGATCCTCCTGCTCGGCTTCGAGCAGATCGAGGACCGCAGCAGCGCCGAGGCGCTGCGCGGCACCAGGCTGCTGGCTGAGGTTCTGGCTGATACCGGCGAGGATGAGGTCTGGTACGAGCGGGATCTGGTCGGGCTCAGGGCAGTGACGGTCGAGGGGGCCGAGATCGGCGAGGTCACAGGCTTGCAGTCCCGGCCCGCGCAGGACCTGCTGGTCGTTCGTCTGAGCGGGGGACGAGAGGCCCTGGTCCCGTTCGTCACGGCGATCGTGCCCGAGGTCGACATCGAGGGCGGGCGGGTCGTGCTCAGCCCACCCCCCGGCCTGCTGGACCTGGAGGAGCTGTGACGGCCGGATCCGCGAAGGAGGTCTCATGAGAATAGACATCGTCACGATCTTTCCCGAGTACCTCTGCCCGCTGGATCTCTCGCTGATCGGCAAGGCACGTCAGCAGGGCCTGATCGACCTGAGGATCCACGACCTTCGCGGCTTCACCCACGATCGTCATCACAGTGTCGATGACACGCCGTATGGCGGAGGTGCGGGCATGGTCATGCGTCCGGAACCCTGGGGTGAGGCGCTGGCACACGTGGCGTCCTCGGGTGCGCCCGGCGAGGTTCCGCATCTGCTGGTTCCGGGGCCAGGGGGTGTCCGGTTCACCCAGGCCATGGCCCGCGAGCTGGCGTTCGAACCCTGGCTCGCCTTCGCCTGCGGTCGCTACGAGGGCATCGACGAGCGGGTGTATGACGAGGCGGGTCGCCAGATGCCCGTCACCGTGGTCTCGCTGGGTGACTACGTCCTCGGCGGCGGCGAGGTCGCCGCTCTGGTGATGGTGGAGGCTGTCGCGCGACTGCTGCCCGGCGTCATCGGCAACGCGGACTCCCTGGTCGAGGAGTCACATGAGGACGGACTGCTGGAGTACCCGGTCTACACGAAGCCGCCGCGGTGGATCGGACATGATGTGCCCGAGGTGCTTCTTTCCGGCCATCACGGACAGATCGCCCGCTGGAGGCGAGATGAGCGACTTCGGCGCACGGCCGTGCGCAGACCGGACATGATCGAGCGGCTGGATGCCGCCGGCCTGGATGCACGTGACCGCGAGGTGCTCGCCGAGGTGTCGGAGCAGCACGGTCCCTAGGTTTGGCCTCGTTACCGCATCACCGTCCCTAGGCTTGGCGAATACTCGCCCCGCTCAATTTCAGGCTGCCCCCCTGTTGTGGCAGACTAGGCCCTCGCGTCTTGCACCGATTTCGTGCCCCTGCCACAGGGGGAGAGCCACGAGTGACGGATCGCAGGAGCACCCATACGAATCGCACGTCCCGCACCATGTCGTGGCGTGCATCAGATCCGGCAGTGACCTGTGGCACTGGCGAGAAAGCGAAGCACACATGCACCAGCTAGACGACGTCGACAAGGCCAGCCTGCGCGACGACATACCGGCGTTCCGCGCCGGCGACACCGTCAAGGTTCACGTCAAGGTCATTGAGGGGACGCGCTCGCGTGTCCAGGTGTTCCAGGGTGTGGTCATCCGCCGTCACGGTGGCGGCATCGGTGAGACCTACACGGTTCGCAAGGTCAGCTTCGGCGTCGGCGTCGAGCGCACCTTCCCTCTGCACAGCCCGGTCATCGAGAAGATCGAGGTCATGATCCGCGGAGACGTGCGTCGGGCCAAGCTGTACTACCTGCGCGACCTGCGCGGCAAGGCCGCCAAGATCAAGGAGAAGCGCAACGCGACACCCGCCCGCTGAGGCGTCGCGTCACGGCAGGACCCGAGGCACCGGTTCGGCCAATCCAGGAGATTCACCACCGGCACCCCCGCCATCGATGGCTACTGGTGGTGGGTGCCGGGTTGGTGCTTATGATGCTGGTGCGGGGCTTTCTGGTGGAGTCCTTCTTCATCCCCTCGGGGTCGATGGAGCCGACGCTGGTGCCCGCGGATCGTATTCTGGTCAACAAGATCGGGGGTGTCTCATCGCTGCAACGAGGGGACCTAGTCGTCTTCGACGGCACCGATTCCTTTGCCGGTCGTGGTGCGGGCACTGGCCCGGGCCAGGGTTCCGCGGTCGGCAGGGTCCTGGACTCGATAGGCTCGGTGGCCTCGAGCCTGTCCATCCACCTGAACGAGAGCGATTACGTCAAGCGTGTCGTCGGTCTCCCAGGGGATCACGTGGTGTGCTGTGACGTCAGTGGTCTCCTGACCGTCAACGGCATCGCGGCCGTGGAGCCATACCTCTATCCGGGTGACAAGCCCAGCGACCTGACGTTCGATGTCACAGTCCCGGTCGAACGAGTCTGGGTGATGGGCGACCATCGCAGCGACTCTTCAGACTCGCGTGCCCATCTGGGTGATCCTGGAGGAGGAATGGTGCGACTCGACGACGTGATCGGGAGGGCTGGGATGATCTACTGGCCGCCGAGCCGGGTCCGTGTCCTCGGCGCGCCCGGCCTCGCGGAGGGCACCTCGACCAACGCAAGCATCGTGGGGGAGAGCCGTCGGTGAGCGTGCCCGAGACAGAGGGGGGCGAGCGCCGGCGCGACGTGCAACGCCGGCGCGCGGCCGAGCGCCCGCACGAGGCCGATCGTCGGCGGGATGTCCGCCATCGTGGCGACAACCAGCACCGGCGACCGATGGTGACGCCGATGCTGCGCGAGTCCGTGATTGTCATCGGGCTGGCGCTG
>JACMPC010000067.1 GCA_014377705.1 Dermatophilaceae bacterium | reverse complement strand
GAGCAGCACGATGGTGCCGACCAGGGCGAGCACGAGGGCGGCGGCAGCCGCGAAGAGTCTGTTGCGCATGGTCTGTCCTTCTACTGGCTCAGGACGACGGCGGTGACGCCCAGGTTGAGCGTGCCGAGGTTGCGGTAGCCGTTGACGTCGATCACACCGGGGAGGTCGATCTGGTTGAGCACGACGAGCTTCGTGAACTGGCCCTTGATCCCTCGGCAGTCGTCCGTGCAGTTCTGGCGCGGATCAGAGCTCGTGTTGTTCCAGCTCAGGTCGGGAGATCCACCGAACCGCCAGCCGGTGAGCTTGAACGCCGCGAAGGCCGGGATGTGGTACCAGCCGTTGGCACCCTGCCCTCCTGCGTAGTCGTAGACCGGTAGCAGGATGACCGTGTTGCGCAGCTTGTCGAGCTGGCTACCGCACTCGGTGGGGAAGCTGTTGCCCGGCTGGCTGGGCGTCTGCTGCAGGAACTTGTTGACCACCGCGTAGCACTGCCCCGGCGCCTGGGGCAGCCAGCCGAAGCCGCCGGGCACCGGGCGGTAGACCTGGATGCCGCCGATGTTCGACACCGGGTCGGTGACGGTCAGCGGGCAGAGGGGGTTCGGTGCGATCTCCTGGCCTGCGTACTGGATGAACTGTGCCGGCCAGAAGCTCACGGTGTCGGCGAGCAGCCCTTGGGGGAAGTGGCAGATGTCGACGGTGATGGGCAGGGCCGCGCGGCCCTGGATCGGCAGTCCCCAGGTCGCGAGCGACTCGGCGCTGACGGTCTTGGTGTTCTGCCCGAGGACCGGCGCGAAGAACAGCGGAAGCTCGGTCGACCCGTCCGGTGCTCGCGACATCGTGCGGACCCTGACCGAGGTGAGCGGATCGGTGCTGCGCCGGGGCAGCACGCCGGCGTACGCCGCTCCGTCGTTCTTGTTGGCCTCCGCCAGTCTGGTCGCCTGGTCCGAGATTCCGGTGACGGAGGTGACGCAGTCGGCGAGGGAGAGCTTGTTTGCGCCGCTGCACATCTGGGCCAGGGCCAGCGCCGCGGCGTCGGAGCCGTTGTGCAGCTGACGACGTTCGACGTAGAGGCGGCCGGCGTCGATGGAGATGGCGGCCGACCCGAGGAGCGCCACCATCAGCAGGGCCACCACGATGGCCACGGCGCCGCGATCGTCGGCGAGCCGGGTGAACCTCAACCGCCGCATCGCATGACCCCCACGGCCTTCATCGTGATGATCCCGTCGTTGGCTCCGCTCGTGTCGGGGATCTCGGTGGTCAGCAGGGTGAAGGGGTAGCTGAGGACGACGTGGACGTCGAGCCCGCTCGCACACGAGGTCGCGGTGGTCGCCGTGCCGCCGTTCCAGAACGTCACCGCGACCGCCACGGTCCCCGACACCGTCGTTGTGTTCGAGGTGACGGCCGTCGTGGCCACCGCGGACGGGGTGCTCGCGCCGCTGCTGAGGGCTACGGCCCGCACGGCCTCTCGGGAGGCGGCGGAGAGGGTGTTCTGGACGTTGTAGGCGCGACCGAACTCGACGATGCCGACGAGCAGCAGCACGAGCATCGGCACCACGAGCGCGAACTCGACTGCGGAGGAGCCGGCGTCGGCGCGTAGTCGGTGCAGCATCGGGAGCCTCTCGGTAGGGTCGGCGCGGGAAGTGGGCGGTGCGGACGCTCAGGGAGTGGCGTCGATGATCCGTGCCTTGGCGTTGGTGAACCGGGCGAGGGCGTTGAGCCCGTAGGCCGCGACGGCCAAGACGATGACGACGGAGATGAGGCCCGTCAGGACCGCGTACTCAGCGGTCGTCGCCCCCTTCGTTGCCACTCAGACGGGTGAAGATCAGAGTGGCAACGGTGGTCAGGCGCATCGTCCGGCTCCCGGTGTCGTTCTCCGTACTGGGCGGTTGGCGAGGGTGACGCGCCGGGGTCCAGCCGGCGCGTCTCCCTCACTCTCCGGTGAGGCAAGCTCCCCTTGAGAAGCCTGCTGCTGACGTTGATGAAGAGATCCATCGGCCGGGCAGGATCACCGGGCCGGTGATGGCGAAGGCGACTTGCCCGACCATGAGGCCTTGCTCCACAGTGGCGGCTCCCCCGTCAAGCGCAGGCGCTCCCACGTGCTGACGGCGAGCACGAGCACCTCGGCGTGAACACCGGCCATCGGAATCTCCTCCCCGACTCGAGGGTGCCGCCCGATCAGACCGTGGGCAACTTTCCGCTAACGCTGGTGAACAGGGTGGACAGCTTGGTTCCAAGGGTTGTGACGGCGACGATGATGGCGACGGCGATGAGCCCAACCATGAGGCCGTACTCCACAGCGGTGGCGCCGCGCTCCTCGTTGGTGAGCCGGTCCTTGGTGACGGTGTAGAGCGAGAACAGGGTGGCGTACAGACCGGTCATGATGAATCTCCTCGGGGTGGGCCACGACCAAAGTTGTTGTGGCAGCAATGGGGTCATCGTCCTGATGAGGCCCGACCTGAGTGACCCGGAGGGGTGGAGCTGAATGCGCTCTGACGGGTTGACAACTGTCGGATCCCTGTACAGATCGGGGGCATCATCGGCCGCGGCTCGGGATCGTCAACCACCTGAATAGTGATTGAAACCCCAGTGAGGTGACGCCAGGCGCTCAATATTCGACAGAGCGCGACAAGCCCCAAAACGGGCAGCACGGCTTGAGAGACCAGTTCCTCCCCCCGATCAACGACGCAGACGCCCGGAGGGTGCGCACGTTGTTGATCCCGCTACTCACCGGCGGTTCGCCGAGTGCGCGGCCGGGCTCAGGACAGCGCGCTGAGCCAGCCCAGCGCGACGGCCGCGCCTACCAGCAGGGGCGGGCCGAACGGCAGGGCGGTGCGGCGCCCGGCTCGTCGTGCGGCCAGCAGCACCACCGAGATCACGGCGTGCAGCGCGAAGGCGATCAGCACAGCCAACAGGGTGGCCGACAGCCCCGCTAGGCCCAAGGCCAGGCCCAGCACCCCGGCGAGCTTGACGTCTCCCATTCCCATCCCCGCGGGGGACACCACAACCGCGAGG
>JACMPC010000066.1 GCA_014377705.1 Dermatophilaceae bacterium | reverse complement strand
CCGCGGAGTAGTCGGCGTGGTTGACGCCGCTACAGGGAACCGGAAGCGAGCGTTCGAGAGCCATCGTGTGCGGGTTGTGCACGTCGATACGATGCATCCGCTCAGCCATCACCAGGGCACGAGCACCGTCGGGGGTGAAGTACAGGTTGTAGGGATCCTCGACCTGGACCCGCGTGCCCGGCTTGCCAGTCATCGGGTCGATCGGCACCAAGTCGTTGCCCAGGTCATCGTTGACCCACAGTGTCTTCAGGTCCCAGCTCGGCACGACATGTTGGGGCTGCTGGCCGGTGGGATAGGTAGCGATCACCGTGAACGTCTTCGGATCGATCACCTGTACGGTGTCCGCCTGGGAGTTGGGGACATAGACCAGACTCTTAGCTCGCTTCGCTGTCGAGGACAGCTTCCCTGCACCGGCACCTGCATAGATGTTTGCTGGCCCTGGCGCTGCGGAGATGGAAGCTGGGGACGCATGAGACCCAGGCAACTTCGGTGGGGCTGAGGTGGAAGAGGCTGATCGCAGTGGTCTGGTCTGTACCGAGGCGGCATTTCTCGAGGCCGGCCCGGCGCAGGCGCTCAGCAGCAGGATGGTGGCCGCGACTGCCATCAGCGGGACACATCGGGAGAACGCACGAGACACATCAAGCCAATCTCTTGGGTGGCTGACTGGATGGATCGAACTAGGCAGACGGTAGGTCAATCACGGAGCAACCGCGAGAGTGTCACGGGTAAGAGTTGCCTGGATGCGAGGCCGGCAAGGATCTGCGGCAACGCTGCCCCCGTGCCTGCGTGATCCAGATGCGGGCGCACGATCGCGGTAGTCCTGCGGGTCGACGTCATAGGAGATACACCGCTGGTATCCCGAGTGGCTGGCCGCGCAGCCCGGATCGTGGCCGTGCTGTGTGGGGTACCGGAGGGCCGGAACCACCACCCTGGCGATCGCGTGGCCTTGCACAGAGCCTCTGCGCCGCGCTTGATCTCATCCTGGGCAGCCCCCAGCGACAGTGTCGGCATCTGCTGGTGGCTCCCCGCCCCGACCACCTAGATTCACGTCGCACGAGGCGCCCCCCTGTCCAGCGAACCGGCCGCCGCCTACGAGGCGGTGACCGGAGCCGCCCACAAGCTTGAAGCCCACCTCGCCGGCAGGCTGTGGTCGAAGCCCTCCTGGTCGGCACCGCCGGCGGGATACTGGGCCTGGGGATCGGGGCAGCCGCAGAGCGGCTAGCGTTCGGACTTTCACCCGCTGGCAGCAGCGCCTCCACATCCCTCGTCTAGGCCGCCATCGCGTTCGTCGCCGGGCTCGCCATCGCGACGCTGACGGTCCTTGTCCCGGCGCTACGAGACCTTCGAGGCCGCACTGTCGCCCAAGCCAGGCACGCAGTCGGTCGATCGCGCACGCCCTTGTGGATGAAGGGCGGCGTCGCCTTCATCCTGATCGCCTGTGCGCTCCTGGTGTTCTGGGCCTCCAGCGCCTACAACTACTCCCTGGTCCTGGCCCCCGAGGGCGTCGCCACGATCTCGGTGTCCTACTGGGCGTTCCTGGGCCCGGCGCTGCTGTGGCTCGGGGCCGTGATGCTGCTGTGGCGGATCGCCAACCTCACACTTCAGCACGGTCGTCGCCCGCTCGCCCGGCTCATCCGGCCACTGACCGGCCGCCTTGCCCCCCAGCGGCGCAGCGAGCGTGTCCAGGCAACGCCGCTCCCTGGCCCGCGCCACCGTCCTGCTCGCGCTGGCAATCTCCTTTGCCGCGCACCTGTAGGCCGTTGGAGCGCACCTCGGGCCCGTGAGACTCTTGCGCGTCACCATTCGACCGCGACAAGAGGATCCTGCAGATGACCAACCCCGAGCTTCAGAAACCGCAGCACCCGGCGTTTCTGGCCGAGGCCGAGCGGAGATCGGCCAAGCTTCAGCTACGCGCAGCGGACACGATCACAGCCTTCGCCGGCTCGATGAGGTTCGTGTACCTGCATGCGGGAGTCTTCGCGGTATGGATGCTGGTGTTCGAGAAGAGCCCCTGGCCGACCCTAACGCTCATCGTCTCTCTTGAGGCGATCTTCTTGTCGACCTTTGTGATGATCGGTCAGAACCGTCAGGCGTCCTTCCAACAGGCCAAGGCCGACCATGACTTCGTCGCGAGCGAGCTGGAACTGCATACGAACACAGAATTGACCAAGCTGGTCCATCAACTCACCACTGAGATCCACGCCCGCCTCGTCGAAACCACCGAAGACGCTCCCGCGACCGGCAGCGACGCCGTCGACGACCGAATCACCTAGGGCAATCCTCCGCAGAGCATTCGCCGAGCGACGCGTAAATCGTACGAGTCGTGCTGGCGGTGAGCCGATCCGCTCCATCTCCAGGCATCTGGGTCGATGCCCCGCTGCGCAGGCCCGGGTACAACGTTAAGCCGGCGTATCGGGCTGCAGTCGAGAGCCTTGCCCAGCGATACCGGCCACGGCAAACACCAGGCCCAGGACAGGCGATGAGCCGTCCGTAATTCAAGGCCGGCCCGACCTACTCGAGGTGGAAGGTGTCCCGACCTCGGAACAGGTGCGGCACCAGGTTCACTGTCTGCACAGAGAACTTGCTGGTTTCGCCCAACACTGGAGGCGTACGATTCTTTTCATGCCGACGCCGGAGCGGACTCTCCGGGCCTGGCACCGTCGCACTGGGCTCAAGGCCGCTGCAGTCGTCGCGGCGCTGATCGCCGTCGCAGGTGTTGTGGCACTGTCCGCCCACGGCCACGCAGATCTCGGCGGGTCACCAGGCACCGGTATGGCAGCCAAGACGACCTCAAATCCCTCCGGGACAATGACGCCGACCAGTGCCTCGAGGGGCGTCAACCGGCCGGTCACGGTGGTCGGTATCGGCGATTCGGTGACCGCCGGTAGCAACTGCGACTGCGAGGCCTTCATCGGGTTGTATGCGACGGATCTGTCCTCCGCACGAGGCCTGACGACTTCTTCAATGAACTTGGGCGTGGGTGGCTGGACCAGTTCTCAGTTGTTGAGGAGCCTCACCCTGCCTGGGTCGTTCCGGGATCAAGTCGCCAGGGCAGACGTCCTGTTGGTCACGATCGGAGCAAACGACCTGGTCCCGCTAGAGGCGAGACAGCCCAGTGGCTGCGGGACGGACTGTTACTCCCTGCTGGTCCAGAGCGTCGGACAGAATGTGGGGTTGATCGTGGCCGCTGCCCGTGCTGCCCAACCGGATCACCCCACAACGATTCTTGTGACGAACTACTGGAACGTGTTCCAGGACGGGGACATCGGTACCGCCGAGAACGGCGAGTCCTTCCAGAGGTGGAGCGACATGCTCACCCGCGCGGCGAACGCGCAGATCTGCGGCGCTGCACTACGGGCTGGCGCCACCTGCGTGGATCTGTACTCGCCCTTCAAGGGAGACGGTTCTAAGAACCCGACTTCCCGGCTGGCTGCTGACGGCGACCACCCCAACGCTGCGGGTCACCAGTTGATCGCATCAGTGCTGCTGGCTAACACGCCTCTGCACATTCCGTGAGCGGTTCCGGTGCGGTGAACGAACCAGAGAGACCTGAACTTGCGATGACCTCAACAGCGCCGAGTCATCGGCGTTCCCCGCATGCCAGCGGCACTGGAGCGCTGCATTTCTCAAAGCTGCCTAACCAACCAGTGGCCGTGGACGCCGCGGTGCCGCAACTTGCCGGACACCGGTTCCAGGTGCGGCAGGGCCTTCCGCCAGGCAGCCTGACCTGGCTTGGCGCCGGCGCCCACGGCTTCGAGGCCACGCCGTAGGGAGCAGGACATCGGGTCTGCTGCAGGTCCTTCATCGAGATCCTGCTGAACCGTGAGTCCACCCGCGTCATCGAACGCTTGAAACACGTATGGTCTTGTGGAGTCATCTCTTAGCCCCATCCGCACCACAGGAGGACCTTCGTTGCCTCTGACATCACTGCGATTCTTGGCACTGTGCATCGGCCTGGCAGTCGCCATCCCGGTGGCGCTGCTCATCCTGTGGCGTCGAGCACCCCGGAGTTCCCGCTGGGCCATCCCGTTGTTCCTGGTCGGTGTCCTGTTCGCGCAGGGCGCAGCCGTCAGTGCGGTCGCTGCCAAGGTCAACCGGGACTACGGCTTCTATCCTGCGTGGTCATCGTTGTGGGGCGCTCAGGTGGCGTCACCGGTTGTCCAGACCGGGTCGCGGCTGGGGCTAAACGGTTTGGGCGCCCGGCTACCGGTGCTGCCATTGAGCTACGGGCCGGCGTCGGACACCGGGCGGTACGAGCAAACCACCCTCAAGGGGGCAAAGAGTGGCATCTCGCAGACCGTGATGGTCTGGCTGCCGCCGCAGTATCACGACCGTCGATACTCCCAGACCCGTTTCCCCGTGGTGATGGTCCTCGGCGGCGCTGACGTAGGCATCCAGACGGTGATCGAGCGGATCAGCTTCGCCAAGCAAGCAAGCCAGGAGATCCGCAGCGGCCGGGTGGCACCGTTTGTCGCGGTGTTCCCCGAGATCAACGTAGCTTTGCCCGTGGAGACCGAGTGCACCGACTACCCGGGCGGCCCGCAGGCGTTCACCTGGCTCAACCTGGACGTCAGGAACTGGGCGACCTCGCATCTGCGGGTCGCCAGCGACGGCCGGCGTTGGTCCGTGATGGGCTGGTCGACCGGCGGGTACTGCGCAGCGTTGCTGCACCTGCGCGAACCCACCCGTTTCGGCGCGGCTGCCTCAGTCGAGGGCTACTTCAACCCGGCACCGGACACCTTCACCGGCAACCTGCGCCAGCTCCTGAAGACCTACCCGGACCTGTATCACGAGAGCTCTGCCCCATGGCTGGTCGAGCACCGTCCGCCGGCACGGGTGCACCTGCTCGTGATGAGCTCGAACACCGACCCGCAGTCCTACCCTCAGGCGAGGCAGTTCCTGCAGCGCGAACGGAACGTGCCCGGCGTGCGGCCGTATCTCGTCAACGGCCTGGGGCACTCACTGGATGCCTATCAAACGGTCGTGGCGCCGATCCTGAACTGGCTGGCGGCCGTGGCTGACCTGTGAGCTCACACGGCAGCCCGGCAGACCGAGGAACTACTCGGGCGAGACTCCCGTCGTCGGGGACGTTACGGCCCCGAGTACCGGCTCAAACGCCGGTTGACCGAGAATCCGCGCGAGCTGAGCGGCAGGAACGTGGTTGCTGCCCTAGACCGTCTCCGGCTAGGTAGGTCCCGCCGGTGCGTTTGCTGGCTCTCCACCGGCGGTCAGGGCCGGTGAGAACGTGTACTGGCCCGGTTGGCGCGCTAAACGGACGCGGCTGCCTGCTGTAGGGCGACGTTCCTTGCCTCGGCCAGGTCACTACCAGTTGGTTTCTGAGCAGGGAATGGCGGCGGACTACCCGCTGACGATGCTCCACCGCGACGGGACGCTGACCGAGGTGTTGTACAACGCGTCGGTGTGCCGCGACGCAGGCGGGAAGGTGTTGGGGGGATCGTCGTGGCCCGGGACGTGACCATTCGGAACCAGGCACATATCGAGGTTGCTCGCCAGCAAGCCACTGCACCGGTTCGGCTGGGCGAGCTGGAGCAGTTCCATCGGCTGGCTGTCGGACGTGAGCTCAAGATGATCGAGCTGAAGAAGGAGAACGAGTATCTGCGGGAGTTCGGCCCGGTTGTATGGAGGCGAGCACCGAGTGGTTCACGAACTGCATGCCGATTACAGCGAACAAGTCTTGCCACAATCGATCACCGCACGAGTGGCCGTCGAAGCTGGTGTTGGTTCAGGTTGGTGGAAGTACGTCGGTCTGTCAGGGCGAGTCGTCGGTGGCGAAACCTTCGGGGTTTCCGGCAGCGGAAGCGAGGTGGTCACCGACTATCCTCGCGGGCCCACGACGCACTCACCGTCCACTCCGGGCCTACCCGGTCACACGTTGCGCACGGAAGCCTGGCAACCATCGGCTGAGCGACGACGGCATCCTCCAGCGAGCCAGCCCGCTATCCCACCTACGGGCCGGCCCAGATGGTTGCGAATGCGGAGGTTCGGGACAAAGAGGCTCCATGGGTGAACCTCGCGGAAGACCCGCCGGAGCCCTGACGAGGGCTTGAAAATCCGCACGCCTGTCAACGTCGCGTCGGCAGCGACCTGCGAAGTCGGTCCCGATCTCGTCGGCGAGCCAGCGCAGATGCCGAGCGTCACGCGCATCCGGTGCAGCTCCCGCTTTGAACTCCAGACCCACGACCCGGCCCGCCGACAGTTCGATCACGAGGTCGACCTCCTGGCGCCCGGCTCGGGTGCGCAGGTCGACCTCGTGACGACGTAAAGACTCTCCAACAGCCAGTCGTAGCTGGCCGCGGTCTTCGCGTTCACCCCCGCCTCCTGGTACAGCGACAGGTCCGTGGGCATGCCGGCCATGTGCAGACAGACCGTTTCGAAGTATCGGCACAACCGGACAGGGTCTTTGCGTTCGTGCACGGTGGCTGCGTCGCGAGTGAGTAAGTCGTCCAGGTAGCTGGACAACCACGTTTGGTGACCCTGGGGT
>JACMPC010000007.1 GCA_014377705.1 Dermatophilaceae bacterium | reverse complement strand
TCCTCGACACCGCGACGGCCAGCGCTGCGAAGCTCGGGCAGCGAGCTGTACTCGAAGTGTCGTCTGCCGACCAGCGGGCCGTCGCGCTCTACCGGCGGGCGGGCTGGGTGGAGGCAGGTACCGGGCCGCACCGTGAGTGGCTACCAGAAGGAGCAAGCTCGCTGCTCTTCGTGGCCCCCGACAACCAGCAGCGGCACTGACGACCACGGAGAAGGGATCGGACACGACAGCCACCATGAGGACGTGCCGCTCCCGCTTGTGTGGCCTCCGGCCAGAAACGGCCGTGACGCGCCGCCGACGCGGACGCCGCAGGTGATCGCACCCGCCAGGGTGCGCGCTTCCAAGAGCTTTCATCGATGGTCCTCGCGACCACCGGTAGGTGCCGTTCCCGATGATCGCGTAGCCGCCATTAGGGTCAGCGTCATGGGAGCACTAGAGCTTGTCGTCGGCGTCGCGGTCCTGCTGCTGACGCTCGCAAGCCAGACGGGCTTGCTGGGTATGCAGGACTTCGCGACCGTTGCGCTGATTGGCATTGCTGGTGCAGCGTTCTGTCTGGTCATGGTGCTGACGTCCCGCTCCCGCGCGGCCATCGTCGGGCTGGTCCTGTCGCTGCTACCAGTTGCCCTGCTTGCCTTTTTCCTGGCGACGAGCGATGGATAGGTGGCCTTCTCGATCACCGGAAGATGCCGTTTCTTATGCCGGCCGACTTGGTGAGCACACCGGCCAGGATGTGGGCGCCTGCGGCGGGGCGGGTGCGGGCGCCCCGTGGCCGATGAGCCGTCACGTGCAGGCCCGACCTCGGACAGGGTGCTCTTAGGCCGGAGGTGCCCATTGCTGCTGGCAGAGTGCTCGTACGTGAACGCGATGCATATGTGTCGCGAGCGCTTGCCGGTTCGGTATGGAAAGTGATGGTCCATCAGGCTGGTCCGAGGGCCCGCCGTACGGCGTCCTGCGCATCGTCGGCCGCGGCCCCGAGCAGTGCCGCGGTCCGGGCATACTGCTCAGCTGCCTCCGCGAGGCGACGCCGTCGTTCGCCGGCAGGTTGTACGAAGCCGTCCGCCACGACCGTGCCCGTGCGGCGTCGCGAGATGACGAGTCGGGCTTGTTCGAGTTCGCTGTAGGCGCGAGCGACGGTCCCGCCCGCTAGCCCCAGGTCATGGGCGAGCTGCCGGATCGAGGGTAGGCGGTCGCCCGATGCGAGCGTGCCTGTTGCGACCATTGCCTCTATCTGGCTTCTGATTTGCTCATAAGGCGGGATGGCCGATCCAGAGTCGACCGTCAGGATCACCCTGTTACCTCCAGGGGGGCCGGCACCCGGAACGTCCCACGTGTGAGCCGACGCCCAACGACGAAGCCGACGACCGGGAGAACGACCACGAACACGACGAGTACGAGGAAACTCGTGCCCGCCAACAGTGGGAACGCCTCTTGCCTGCCCTCGGTCGCCGGTCCCGGACCGTACCGAGCGATCGCGCTGATGACTGTGCCGCCGACAGCGAGCGAGACCAGCCAGATCTCGATGCCTATGGCGGTACCGCCGAGGGCGTGCAGGGAGCGTGACCGCACCGCATCGTCAGCCGCGGCGACGTCCGTCGACTGAACTGGCTGAGGTCGGTCGAGCACGTAGCGCGAGACGACGTGGGTGACGAGCGCGACGACGACCGATCCCAGGCCGGCGGCCAATAACCACCAGGACCGGTCGCCGAGCGCGAGCGAAGCGAGTGCGCTCATACCGCCGCCGACGGCTAATCGTGGCGGCCAGAGAACAGCCCAGCCGCCGACGTACCTCGACATCTGGCGCGGAGCCAGCGACGCCGAGCGCGGCCCTTCCGAGGTGAGTGTCCGGGCGGTACCGAGCTCAGCGATGACCGACCCCACCCAGTAGCCAACAAGACCCCACAGCAGCACGGTGAGCGGGACAGTCAACGACTGGGTCGACATCACCTCGAAGGCGGCTACGGCCATCAGGCCTGTGGCCGCGAACAGGACACCCACCGTGCGCCACAGGCGGGTGCTCGCGATCGACTCCACGACGATCAGTGCATTGTCGGACGTGATGACCAGTCCCGACGCTTCGGCCATCTTTTCGACCTCGTAGCGCTGCACCGGTCGGAGCCGGTACCAGAGCCACCCAACGGGGGCGAGCAGCATCGCGAGGATGAGGAGAGCTGGCACTCCGAGTTGTGATGCCACGATCTGGACTCCCTTGACGGACCGCTGAGTGCAATGTATCAATCGTCTACGTCATTACGTCAAGAGGTGTTGATGCTGACCGCTTGCCACGTGCCTGATGAGGTGTGGGCTGCGCTGCCGGGTCGGAGCTTGCCCCGGGCTCGACTCAGCGCGCTATTACTCGCGCTCATCGCTCTCGTCGTTGGCGGGTTTGCCATGGCCCAGGTCGGCTACCTCACTCCTCGCATCAGCACCGAGCTCAACGGTGGCGGCTGGGACCAGCAGAGCCGCCGCTTCTGGACCGTCAGCACCATCACAAACGAAGGCGAAGTCGCCACCACGATCCGGTCGGCTGCGGTGGACGGCGGCTGGTTGCGCCTGGACCGCATCACCAGCCCTGACCGCGAGATGTCCGGAATCACCCCGCCGAACGCACTACCCATCACGCTCGCGCCACACCAGAGCGCATCGTTGAGGTTCTCGTTCGTGGTCGCCGACTGCGCCCGAGTCCACCGCATCGGCCAGACCATAAGGGTCATCGCCACCTCGCCCTTGCGTGCGGCCGCCGTGAACGTCACACCAACCGGCACGCGTGACCCCCAGGCGCCTGAGTCGTACTCATTCGAGGGGGAAGTCGATCCATGGATCGTCCCCTGGCCAGGGGCCTATGCCGCTGGCGCCTGTGCTGTTGACCTCCCCCCAAAGCAACCGTGACACCACCGGGCCGGTGGACGCCAAAGGCGCTACCTGTCAGCTCGACAGGCGACAGAAGTGGCACCGAGCCTCCACAAGACAGAGCCGGACTACCCGAATCGCCGGCGGAGAGGCTTCGCCCTATTGGCGCGCAAGGCGTTCCGGTCGCCTGAACACGTCGCGGTTCCCGGCGAGAACCCGTCGTGGGAGACCACGGCTCGGGACTGTCCCTGCGGGCAGCCGTTGGCGCCGAGGTCCAGCAGGCTCATCGCTGTCACGGCACCGATGACGACGACGGTCGCGCTAGCCGTCACTCGCCAGGCAAGCCGTCTGTTGCGCAGCGCAAGCAGGACCAGGGGCAACAGGGTGAGCCCGCAGACGAGCAGGCCGGCCTGTGTCTGTTTCGGTGAGAACGAGGGCCCGAAGCCGCCGCACCCCGACAGTCCGCACGCCAGAAAAACGGTGACGACTAGCGCGACGACGAAGCCGCCGACGGTCAGCGTGGCGAGCAGAAGGAGAAGGAGCACGAACCGCCGTGTCATGTCTTCACAGTGGTCGGCTGGCGCGAGCAGCGATTGAGTGTTGCTACTCAGATCTTCCGACGAGCACAGCAGGGGCCACGGCCGCCTACCTGAAAGTGCCGTTCCCGGGGGCGCCCGAGTTGCGACAGCCGGCAGCGGTGGCGAGGCGCCAACGCTAGCTTTGCCCGTCCGTGCTGGTCGCTGTCAACGAGAAGGCCAGTGGGGCCCGGTCTCGAGCGTCGGGGAGTGCATAGCCCTCGGCTGTGAGGACAAGCGAGGGCAGCGCGGGCCAAGGAATGACGCGGTGCTCGGCCAGCGACGTCAGG
>JACMPC010000065.1 GCA_014377705.1 Dermatophilaceae bacterium | reverse complement strand
CGTTGGCGGCCATCGTGACGGTGATCATGGTTCCTTTCACCGCGACCGACGCCGTTCCGCTGCCGTTGACGCCGTTGAGGGCAACCGGCTTGAGGTTTGCGTTGACGTTGCCGTCAGCGGCGAACGCGGTCCCGGCGCCGAAGACGGGCAGCAGGGCTGTGGTTCCCAGCGCGAGGGTGGCGAGCTTGTAGGACGTACGCATGTTCACTCCTTGTTCAGGCGACCTGTTGCCGCCGGCTACGTTGAGCATTTCCTGACAAAGTCCATTCGGTGCGGTCCGCCAACCGGATTGGTCGTTGCTGCGGATGGCCGGCAACCGGATCCCAGGAGTCACAACCCGAACCACCAGGGGGGACTCCCACCTTCGCCGCGGCTGAGCTGATTGGGGCCGACGCAGTGCGGGTCGACCAGTGGGCCTCGGTCGGCTCCTAGCCGGCCCGGGCGTCGTTCTGCAGAACCGGATGGCCCTCGACCTCGGCCGCGACCCTCGCGACGTCGCTCCCGCACGTCACCGGTCGCATCCTTTCGTCACATCCAGGGTTCGCAGCCGTTACGATCTCCGAGTCTACGAACGCCGGGGTGCTGGTCAGCGCTCGCAACCGTGTTACCTACCCGTGGAGGTGATCCGCCATCTTTCTGGTCCCCCCCGATCTGGCTCGGCGCAATGGCCCGGACCGGCGCACCGCGATCCGGGGCCTGCTCCTTCGTGCCCTCGCTCCCGGACTGGTCCTATGGTTGGCCGTTGCCGGCTTTGGGCTTCTTCTGACCGGGCCACTGAAAGGCTGGGACCGCTCCGAGAATGTCCTGAACCGGTCGCTTCAGGAGACCCGGGATGGGACCTGGGACTCGGTCACGGCACTGTGGTCCCACATCGGGAACACTGAGATCGTCATCGGCACCTGCGTTGTCGCGGTCGCGGTGGTCTGGTGGCGAACGCGACGATCGTGGTTCGCGCTCATCCCAGCCCTCGCTGTCAGCCTGCAAGCGACCATCTTCGTCACCGTCTCGGCGGTGATCGGTCGCGCCCGCCCGGACGTTCCACACCTGGACCCGGCCCCACCGACCTCGAGCTACCCCAGCGGGCACGTGGGCGCGAGCGTCGCGCTTTACGGATCCTTCGCCATCATGGCCACCACCGTTGAACGCGCCTGGCTGCGCCGGACGGTGATCGGGGTATGCACGGTCATCCCCGTGCTGGTCGCGTACGCACGCCTGTACCGGGGCATGCACCATCTCAGCGACGTGGTGGTCGGGGCCATCAACGGCCTGGTCTGTGCCGGACTCGCCGCAGGCTGCCTGGTCCACCAGCGCGGCGGCCGTCATGCCTGATCCAAAAGGGGAAGGCGACAGGACGGAGGAACCTCCTGCACCATCGACCAGGCCGACAACCCGATTCGGTGCCCGCGCCGTGCTGGCCGCCGTGGCGCTGGCACTGGTGGCGGTCCCCGGTGCTCTGACGCTACTGCTGGTCGAGGACCGGTGGGCGCCGCTGCTACGCGCAGACGACGGGGCACGTGACCGCCTGCACAACTTCGCAGTAACCCACAAGGGGTTCGTTGGCGCCATGCAGCTGATCAGCGACTCCGGCTCGGCCCTGGCCTGGCAGGTCGTGCTGGCCCCTGTCGTCCTCTGGCTGCTCTGGCGTCGGCTTCCCCGACTCGCCTTGTTCGTGGTGATCACGGCTGCCGGATCATCGCTGCTGAACACCGCCGTCAAGGCGTCGGTCCATCGACTACGCCCGGTCCTGACGGATCCGGTCGCCCATGAGTCTGGCTTGAGCTTTCCCAGCGGCCATACTCAGGCGGCAATCGTCGGGTATGCCGTGCTGCTACTGGTGTTCCTGCCGATCCTGCACGGACTATGGCGCCGAGCCGCCGTCACCTTCGCGGTGCTGATGGTCCTGGCGATCGGCTTCTCGAGGATTGCCCTCGGCGTCCACTACCTGTCCGACGTGGTGGGCGGCTACATCCTTGGTGCGGCGTGGGTGGCGGCCATGGCTGCTCTTTTCAACGCGTTGCGGATCGAGCGCGGACGCCGGCCTGCGGACGTGACGCAGGGACTCGAACCCGAGCAGGGGCCACGCCTCTCAGGCACAAGAGGCGGCCACGAGAAGCTCGACGACTCGTAGTAGGAGCTGGCCGACGCTCCCGGCATACCCCTGAAATTCTTTCGTGGTTCGCGGAGGCGGACCTGCAGCTGCCGCGCTGCACCGAATGGCGATGGGGCGCCGCCGGCGACCAACCAGTAACCCCTGGCGCCCATACTCCCTTGCCCAGGTAGGTCGGGCCGTCCCATAAGGTGACACGATGAGCGAGTCCAGCGGTGGCCCGGGGGGGTTGTTCACAGCTGCGGGGCTGGCGACTCTGGCGGCCGCCTTGTTGCCGAGAGTTCTCCGTCATGTGCCGATCTCGATGCCGATGGTGTTCCTCGCCGCCGGCATCGCCAGCTTTGCGTTCGTCCCGAGCCTGCCGGACCCGAACCCGCAGGCATACGGCAGTTTGGCGGTTCACCTGACCGAGGTATGCGTGATCGTGTCCTTGATGGGCGCCGGGCTCGCGCTGAACCGGCCGATCGGATGGCGGACGTGGTCCTCGACGTGGCGACTGCTCGCGATCACGATGACGCTGTCGATGGTGGCTGTGGGGGCACTTGGGTGGTCCGTACTCGGTCTCGGGGCGGCGAGCGCCGTTCTGCTGGCCGCGGCACTCGCTCCGACGGACCCGGTCCTGGCGAGCGAGGTCCAGGTGAGTGAACCTGTCACCGAACCCGATGCGGCGGATGACGAGGCGCGGTTCGCGCTGACCTCAGAGGCGGGCCTCAACGACGGGCTCGCCTTTCCCTTCACCTACGCGGCCATTGCGATCAGCCTGACCGGTATCTCCCCACGCGGGTGGCTGCTTCACTGGGCACTGATGGACGTCCTGTGGAGGCCTGCGGTCGGGGTGCTCGTCGGGCTGGCCGTCGGGTGGCTCTTCGGCAAGCTGTTCTTCTCCACAGTGCCGAAGAAGTTGCAGCTGGCTGAGAAGTCTGAGGGCTTCGTCGCCCTGGCCGCCACGTTCGTCGCCTACGGCGTGGCTGAGCTTGCACAGGGGTATGGCTTCATCGCCGTCTTCATCTGCGCATGCACCATCCGGATGGCGGAACGCGAGCACGGCTATCACGGGGTGCTTCATACGTTCGTCGAGCAGATCGAGCGAGTGCTCACGGTAGCCGTCATCATCCTCCTGGGCGGGGCCGTGTCGCGGGGGCTGCTCGCCGACATCGGCTGGCGCGAGGTTGCTGTCGCTCTCACCTTCCTGCTCGTGATCCGACCTGTCTCGGGATGGATCGCTCTCACCCCTGGCAAGACCGGGCCGGGTGAGCGTGCGGTCATCGCTTTTTTCGGAGTCCGCGGCGTCGGTTCCCTCTTCTACATCGCCTACGCCCTGGAGCACGGTAACTTCCCCGCCGGCGAACGCCTGTGGGCAATGGTTGCCCTCATCGTTATCGGGTCGATCGTCATCCACGGAATCTCAGCAACGCCCGTCATGGCAGCCCTGGACGCCCGACGGGCACACGTGTCGAGGCGTCGGGGTAACTCCGATGTGGCGACGACGCCCGCCTGACCCGCGCCTCCCACGCGCAATGCCGACGATCTACACCGCGACGAAGACGAGATCAGGGTGCTTGCGCGCCTGAACCATCACCGCCTCGACCACGACCGCATCTCATTCAAGTCCCACCACGGCGTTGAAGTCGGCCACGTCGACAGGGTGCCAGGCCTGTGTGCGTCCGCCATTCTGCAAAACAAGCCGTGGATCATCCAGGACGCAAGAACGGACTCGCGAGCCCTTAACAACCCGCTGGTGGCCGGCGATGGCGGAGGACGACGCGGGACAGGCATCCCAGGTGGTCCAGCAGGGCGGTGAAACTGGTCTGAGAATATCCCTGGATGCGGCCACGGCATAGCTGCCGGGACTGCCGGGACTGCCGCGACTGCCGGGACCACCGGCCACTCCCGGGGACGGTTCCGTGCTGCGATTCTGTTCCGGCAGAAATTCATCGCGGCACCTGCATCCCGGTATTGTGGGTGAGAACAGCCGACAGTGCATACAAGGAAGCAAGTCCGGGCGCGCACAACGCAGGTCTGGCAGCTCACAACGAGGATGAGACCGGTGACCCACGGGAGCAACGTCGCGAGTGTGGCGGACAAGGTCGAGAGCCATCCGATTCTGCAGAACGGCGCCCGGGCCGGCTACGCTCTCAACGGCTTTCTGCATCTTATGATCGCCTGGATAGCGTTACAGATCGCCTGGACGGCCAGCGGCAAATCAGCAGATCAGTCTGGCGCGCTGCAGTCCCTTGCCGGCAGCAGCCCCGGGCGGTTGGCCCTTTGGGTGGCGGTGTTGGGATTCCTGGCCCTGGCGTTGTGGCAGCTGGCCAGCGCCATGGCGGTGCGCACCCGTGGCCAGTCATCGCAGTGGGCGGACAAGGTCAAAGGCACCTCGAAGGCCGTGGTCTACCTTGCCCTTGCGCGGACCGGACTCAGCTTCGCCAGGGGACAACCGAGCAGCAGCAAGGCCCAGAGCGCGGACTTCACAGCCACCTTGCTGCAGCACAGTGGTGGTCGGCTGCTCGTCGCGGTCATCGGCCTGGTCATCATCGGGGTCGGTGGATACCACGTGGTCAAGGGCTGGACCAAGAAGTTCCTCACGGACCTGAGCGAGAACCCTGGCATCCTTGCTACCCGCGCCGGGGTCGTCGGTTACATCGCCAAGGGCACTGCCTTGGCGATGGTGGGGATCTTGTTCGTCACCGCGGCTCTGCAGAACTCAGCGAGCAATGCCACCGGGCTAGACGGGGCCTTGCGCTCGCTACGCCAGCAAGCGGTCGGGCCCTGGTTGTTGACCGCTGTCGGGCTTGGAATCGCCGCCTACGGCCTCTACAGTCTCGCGCGCGCCAAACACGCACGAGTCTGACTCCCACGCACCCGCACGACAGCACCGGGACAGTACCTGAGCGGCCTCAGAATGAGCGACCCATCCTGTGCTTGATGGGTCGCCCGTCGGGGTCGTAGACGAGGTGGTAGAGCACCGTGGCCCAGACTCGCGTCAATGGCGCGAGAGTGCCGTCATTGACCGGTCGCAGTCGCCCCGGTGGCCTTACGCCCACGCATCCGCCGTCATACCAGCGTTGCAGCCGGGCGGCGCTGTCGGCGAAGGCGGTGAACATGCGTACCGGGTCGTGCAGGTCATCCAACGGCACTGCTCGGTCGAGGTGCTCGCCGGCGAGGTTGAGCCGCAGCTCCCTGGCGTAGCCGGACTGGCAGACCGCTGCGGCGAGCTCGGAGTCGTGAGTCCAGGATCGGCGGTTGAAGTTGTCGGAGCCGACCGAGGCCCACTGGTCGTCGATGACGCAGACCTTGGCGTGCACGTAGACCGGAACGCCCGTTGGGCTCTCCAGTGCGTAGATCGCGACCCTGCCGGGTGCCACCTCGCGCAGGGTTGCGATCGCGCGGTCACGCCCGATCAGGTTCGGCGGCCTGGAGACCCGGCCATCCTGGTCGGGAAACTGCGGGAGCACAGCCAGCAGGTGGAGTCCGGGGTTGCGTTGTAGTGCCACAGCCAGGGTGGCTGCGACCGGCGGCGACCACAGGTACTGATCTTCGATGTAGATCAGATGCCGGGCCTGGGTGACGGCCTTGGTGTAGCCGCGTGCCACGCTTCGCTCGCCGGCAGGCGCGAACGGGTAGCCACCCAGGCGTCGCGGGTAGGTGCGAAGCAGCTGTATCGGGTGGGATCCTGCCGGTTCCGGGTCAGGGGGCTGGGGCGGCAGCGGCGTCTGCAAGGGGGTGGTGGGCCGGCGACGGTCG
>JACMPC010000064.1 GCA_014377705.1 Dermatophilaceae bacterium | reverse complement strand
CGTTGGCGGCCATCGTGACGGTGATCATGGTTCCTTTCACCGCGACCGACGCCGTTCCGCTGCCGTTGACGCCGTTGAGGGCAACCGGCTTGAGGTTTGCGTTGACGTTGCCGTCAGCGGCGAACGCGGTCCCGGCGCCGAGAACGGGCAGCAGGGCGGCCGACCCCAGCGCGAGGGTGGCGAACTTGTAGGACGTACGCATGTTCACTCCTTAGTGGGGCTGCTAAGCAGCCGTCTTAGATGGTTAGGCCTCTTAAATATGAACGACTTGGTGCGGCTAGTCAATGGGATCCGCGCTTGATATTTATGTCGATATCCGCTTCAGTTAACTCATGCCTGGCTCTGGGGCAAGACCAATCCGGAGGTTCTTTGGCGACGAACTACCTACACTTACTGTCGGATACCTTTCAAACATCGGGATAGGGGCGCACCATGAGACTGAAGCCACAATGCATGAGTATCGCTGTTGCGGGACTGGTCGTTGCGTTGGCCGGATGCGGGTCGTCAACTACTCCCCAAGGCGCTAGTGTCGCCGGCCCTACGACCCCGACCCCTGTCTCGTCCCCAGCGACGACGCCAGCAACGCCAACGTCGGTCGCGGCTACGCGTAAGCCGGATATGAAATCGGTCGTCATCACGATCAAGGACTTCAAGTACACGGTCCCCGGATCGGTGGCCCCAGGAGCAAAGGTCACAGTCAAGAACGACGATGCGCAGAACCACACCATCACCTCGGCCCCCAAGGGCGCTTTTGAGGTGACGGCCAACGGCGGAGGCGGGTCGACGACCTTCACCGCGCCCACCAAGCCGGGCAGCTACAAGTTCATCTGCACCTTCCACGCGGACATGGGCGGAACCCTGGTCGTCAAGTGACCACCACCGATCACCACCGCACTCAGCACCCTCTCCCCGCGCCAGGGTCACCGGCGAGGTGGGCGATATCGGTCGTGATCGCGTCAGCGCTGCTCGTCGACGCAGTAGTCCATCTCCACCTCGCGCCCCAGTATCAGTTGTCCGCTCCGGGCGGGATCGGGGCCGGCAACCTGTTCCGCATCCAGGGCGTCGTCGCCATCGCTGCGGCAGCCTGGGTGATGCTCCGGGGCAGCCGCAACTCCTACGCTGCGGCCTTTCTCATCGCGATCAGTGCGCTGGGCGCCGTGATCGTGTACCGCTACGTCAACGTGCCGATGCTCGGTCCGCTGCCCGCGATGTATGAGCCGGTCTGGTTCACCGAGAAGACCGCCAGCGCCGTAGCCGAGGCGGTCGCGGCCTTGGTTGCGGCCGCGGCCGTGCTTGCAGGAGCGCATCGTCATGTGGGCGCAGACCGATAATGATGATGTGGCCGAAGAGCTCGGGTTGCGAGGATCAGCCCGCCCCGTCCCAATGCTGTTCGCGGCTGCCACCGAGCCACGACCAGGCGTACTTGCCGTCGTCGGCCGCACGTCCGGCCTCGCCGAGCTCCAGGGGCCGGAATGTGTCAACCATGACGGCCAGCTCGTCGAAGTACTATGCGCCGATGGAATGTTCGTAGGCGCCCGGCTGGGGGCCGTGGGCATGACCGCCCGGATGCACAGAGACCGAGCCCTTGCCGATGCCCGAGCCCTTGCGCGCCTCGTAGTCACCGGCGACATAAAACATGATCTCGTCGCTGTCCACGTTCGAGTGGTAGTACGGGACCGGGATCGAGAGTGGGTGATAGTCGACCTTGCGCGGCACGAAGTTGCAGATGACGAAGTTGTGCCCCTCGAACACCTGGTGAACCGGTGGCGGCTGGTGGACACGGCCGGTGATTGGCTCGAAGTCCCTGACGTTGAAGGCATACGGATACAGACAGCCGTCCCAGCCGACGACATCCAGCGGGTCAGCGGGGTAGGTGTAGATCGTCCCGGATATCCCGCCCGGTCCGCTGCCGCGGTGCTTGAGGTAGACCTCGGCTGGTTGGTCGCCGTGAGCGCCCGCGTCCTCGGCCGCCAGTGGTCCCTGCGGCAGGCGCAGGTCGCGCTCGCAGTACGGAGCGTGCGCGAGAAGCTGGCCGTACTTGCTCAGATAACGCTGCGGGGGAGCGATATGCGAGTTCGCCTCGATACAGTTGGCGCGCAACGGCTCGCCGTCGCCGGGTATCCAGCGGTGGGTCGTCGCCCGCGGAATGACCAGGTAGTCGCCGGCGGCCAGGTCAAACCCGCCGAACACCGTCTCGACCCGTGCAGCGCCACTCTGGACGAACACGCACTCGTCGCTGATCCCGTTGCGGTAGAACGGGCTTGGCGTGTCAGACACCACGTAGGAGATTCGCACATCAGCATTGCCGAGGATCAGCCGACGGCCGGTGACGGTGTCGACCCCCTGCCCCGCGTCATCGGCGAAGAGGTCGTGAAGCCTGAGGTGACGCGGTAGCAACGGCTGGTTCGGCGTTGTCGCCAGCGATTCCCCGAGGTCCCACGATCTCGCGTCACTGATCGCGGACGGCAGGCCCCGGTGATAGAGCAGCGAGGAGTCGGACGAAAATCCCTCCTCTCCCATCAGCTCCTCGTAGTACAGGCCGCCTTGCGGGGTGCGGTGCTGGGTGTGCCGCTTGGGAGGCACGTTGCCGATCCTCTGATAGTGCGCCATGGCGACCTCTGAGCACGAAGGCCCTGTGGTCGCGGTTGCCGGTCTCGGGGCCGCTATAGGCCACCAGCTCCATCCCGAAGGCGGACTGGAAGAAGTGGGAGGTCTGCATCGCGTTACCGACCACGAAGACGAGGGCGTCCCAGCCGGTCACCGGGAACCGGTCCTTGCTCTGGTCGTACTCCACCAGACCCACGAGCTGCCTGAGCTGGTCGAGGTCGAGACGGGCCTGGCGTTCTCCGGGCGTGAGGGCAGTCGTCTGGCTCATCACCGTACTCTGCGGCAAGGAGCTGTACGGTGCAAGCAGGCGTAGAGTCGAAGCTTGAGGTGGTGGGTTGCCACTGCCGAGTTCTGCGTTGCGACAGGTCCTGGGAAACCGCGATGCCTCCGAAGATGAGCAGGTTCGATAGCTTGCCCTGTGCCCCATGCCCTGGTGGGATGGACCAGAAGGGCCCATCCGGTTCGTCAACCGGCAGAGCGAGATGCTGTTCGGCTATGACCGTGACGAGCTGATCGGTCGGCGCATCGAGACCCCGGTGCCGGAGGATTTGTGGCCGATCTATGTCGAGCACAAGGACCACTACTTCGCGGATCTGAGGACCCAATCCAGTGGCCTTGAGCTGGTGCTGACCGGACGGCGTCACGATGGCACGGACTTCCCGGTCAACATCAGCATCTCCCACATCGACACCAGGATGTCTAGCTGATGCTCACGGCCGTGCGTGACGTGAGGGTTCGGCGGCAGGCGGTCGTGGTCGCCCAGCTCGCCGCGTCGCTTGTCGAGTACTCGGAGGATGCCATCATCGGTGGCACGATCGAGGGAGTCATCACGAGCTGGAACCCGGCGGCCGCGCGGATGTACGGCTACTCCAGCGAGGAGATCATCGGTCAGCCTGTCAGGTTCCTGACCCCCGTGGACCGCGCCGAGGAGATCGAGAAGGTCCTGGAGAAGATCAGGGCAGGCCGGCCGGTGGAGCGGTTCTAGACCAGACGGGTCCGCAAGGACGGAGCGAAGTTCCCCGCCTTCCTCACGGTCTCCGCGATCCGCGATGCGGACGGGGCGGTGGTCGGCACCTCGGTGATTTATCGCGAGCTGACCGGGCGCGGTGATAACCCCATCCGCAGTTAGCTCCCAGGCGCAGACTTTGGACACTTGTGCCATAGGTCGGTCGACGGATCGAGCGTAGGCTACTGGTTAGGGGAAAGAGGCGATCGGGTATGAATCATCACGAAAATCCCGCGCTCAGTGAGGCAGTGCTCGCCCAGGTGCGAGGCGTCGGCTCCGGCATCTCCCTGCGCCCGGCGGACTTCCTCAAGGACTCTGTCTCGTTCGCAGGGTCGTCGCGGCCGGCCGGTTCCGTTGCTCTGGACTTCGGCTGCGAGCGTCATGACGGACGACTGATGCGCCTCTGGATGTCACCTCAGTCCGGGAGCACCACGTTCGGCGGCGAAGGCCGTCACGGCGCGTGGGGCACCGATAGCAGAGGTTGCGGGGCGGTCGTGGTGTGGTGCACGCAGCAGGGGTGTCACAACAGCTCACGCCTGACCAACGAGTGGCTGGTAGCTCATCTCGGGATGGTTCTGCACGACTTTGAGACCGGCAAGGGCCTGCCCATCGCGTGGTTTCCGCTCTCCGACCCGAAGGGCTAGGAGCCGCCGGAGGTCCCTGCCCGGAGTCCGCAACGACCTCGGGGGCGACAAGTCCGGCGTGAGCGCAGCCAGGGTGACGACCACACCCTGGTCGGCGCGGGGTTTGCCGGTGAGCCCGGCGATGGTCCGAAGTGTCCGAAAGTCGGCGGCGGCCTTCCGTTGAAGGCGGATGACGCCGCGGACCACGCGGAGGCGGACGGGAGCGTTGTCAGGGCGGCGTCCCCGGACGAGGAACCGGAGCCCCATCTGACGTTGCCGGCCAGGGGCCGACGGCGGGGCTATCTGGGCGTGCGGGCGCCGGACGTTCGGGCGCGGACGAAGCGCTCAATCCGCAGACGTGCCTCGATCATCGCGGCCCCCTCCGCTCCGTTCAGGGAGCACCGGGTGTCATCCAGGACGGATCGGACGATCTCGGCGACGAGTTCTATCGGGACCGAGTCGTCCAGCTCGGCCAACAGAACGGCGGCCATGGCGGTTGACCTGAATGCGTTGGACATCGCTGTGGTCGATTTCGCTGTGGTCGTCATCACTGTGCTGTCGCTGGTGACGTGGCCCGCTCGCAGGGTGGTGGTGCGAGGCGCTGCGCAGACGCGACTGTCGTTAACCAAGATAGTTGGCGGGGTCGTTGAACAGCCGGATGTCGGCTTTGCGTGGCGGGCTCTCATCCAGCCGGGAGAGGTCAGCCTCACCCCGCGGTGGACTGGCGAGCTTGGCAAGGTAGTTGGCCAGCTGGGCTGGTGAGGTGGCAGTGTCGGTGACCCTGCCTGCGACTTTGGGTGACATGGGCTGCTCCTTCGTTGTGGTGGCCGCGCGGCTGCCGAGTTGAGGGCCCGACCCGTTCAAGAGCTCCTTGTCAGGGTTCTGTCATGCATCATGTACCTTCCTGTGCGCCGGGGGAAGGGGTGCGGGCTTTCCTTGACGAGGACCAGACCCGGATAGCCCAGAGGGCCGGTTTCCGCAGGGAGGGCATCAGCCACGGTGCGCCGCGCCCTTGGTGTGGCGGCTGTTGAAATCCGCAGCAAGGGCGACATGACAGGGGCTGCGAGCGCGGCCAGGACCAGCAGGCCGGCCACGAGGTCCGGCCATGGATGCCGGCCGACAAACCCGGCCAGCCGACCCCCAACCCGACGATGTGCTGGTGGGCGTGCATCGCGATGTCGGTGTCCGCCATCAGCTCCACAGCCCCGACGCGATCCTCGGGACCCTCCCCGGCGGGGAGGAAGACCAGCGCCCCGGCGGTGTCCCGGCGGTGTCCCGGCCGTAGGCCGACACCATGCCGAACACGTCGTCGGGGGACGGTGACGTCTCGAACGCGAGGTGCTCGCGCAGGTTGCCCTCAGCAAGCAGACCCTGGAGGAATACGGTGACCGCGCGCGGGTGGGGGTGGACTCCGCCGCGGCCGGTCGGGAACAGGTTGGAGACGATGCGTGAACCCAGACCCCAGCGTTCAACGGTGGCATCGGTCCAGGTCAGGTCCGCGAGCTCGCCCGCCGGAGCAAGGTTGGCGATGTGTTCGCCATACAGCCAGGCTTCGAGAGTTCCCGCCGGCCGATGGTGCTCCTGCTGGCTGTGCTCCTGCCGCTGGGGCTCACTGTCCAGATCCCTGGGCGCGCAGCTGCCCGTCAAGCAGTCGACCTTCCGGGTGGACCACCGGGAGGCCCGTGAGCCTGACACGCCAGGAATGGGTGTCGGTGGCAGGTCGTAGCCTGCTTCTCACACCGCGGTGGTGCTAGGAACCAGGGGAGATGAGGGCGCGTGCAGCGCATTGACGGTCAGCTGGTCCTGAGTCCGACGGACCTCACCAAGCACCTGGCGTGCGCGCACGTCACCACGCTCGACCTGGCCGCCCTCGAAGACCCTGCCGGCCGTGGGGCCAGGACGGCCGACGACGCGCTGAACCTTGTCTTCAGCAAGGGCATGGAGCACGAGCATGCCTACCTCGAGCGTTTGAGCCGGGCTGGTCTGGGGGTGAGCGAGATCCCCACCAGGTATGACGTGGCGGGCCGGATCGAGGCCGAGCGGCAGACCCTCGCCGCGATGCGGTCCGGCACTGAGGTGATCTACCAGGCGACGTTCTATGACGGTCAGTGGGGCGGCCAGGCCGACTTCCTGCTGCGCACCGATCGGCCCAGCGACCTCGGCGAGTGGTCCTACGACATCGCCGACACCAAGCTTGCCCGCAGGCTCAAGGTCCCCGCGCTGCTCCAGATGGCGACGTATGCCGAGCGGCTGGCCACGCTGCAGGGGGTGCACCCCGAGTTCCTCACGGTCGTCACCGGCGACGGAGTCGAGCGTCCCTGGCGTCTGGCAGATGTCGCGTCGTACGCCCGGCGGGCCCGGGGTCGCCTGAGCGAGGCCGTGCAGCCCTCGTCACCAGCCCGGCTGCCCACCGAGCCCGTGCCGGTGGCCCACTGCTCCCAGTGTCGCTGGAAGAGCCGGTGCGGTGACCTGTGGGAGGCGGCTGACGACCTTTCGATGGTCGCCGGGATGCGCAAGGGCCATCGGCAGATCCTCATCGAGGCGGGAATCTCCACCATCGCCGATCTTGCCGGCGCCGCCGCCGGGGACCTCCCGCACGGCATCGGCAGGCCATCCCGGGAGCGGCTCGTCCAGCAGGCCCGCCTCCAGCTGGCCGAGCGCGCGACGGGCACCGCCGCCTACGAGCTGTTGTCCCCGGAGGCTGGCGCGGGGCTGCTGGTGCTGCCCCCACCCAGCCCGGGCGACGTCTATCTCGACTTCGAGGGTGACCCCTTCGCCAACCAGGGCGCCGGCCGTGAGTACCTCGCCGGACTCTGGGATCGCGACGGCACCTTTACCTCGTGGTGGGCGCACAGCTTCGAGCGGGAACAGACCCTCACCGAGCAGCTCGTCGACAACCTGATCGGCAGGCTCAAGGTCGATCCCGGGATGCACGTCTACCACTACGCAGCGTACGAGCAGACGGCCCTGAAACGGCTGACCGGCCGCCACGGGACCCGCGAGAGTGAGCTTGACACGCTCCTGCGCGGTGAGCGGTTCGTCGACCTGTACGCCGTGGTGCGGGGGGGGATCAGGATCAGCAAGCCGTCCTACTCCATCAAGAAGCTCGAGGACTTCTACTGGGGGCACACCCGCACGGCGGGTTCGGAGGCCGAGGTGG
>JACMPC010000063.1 GCA_014377705.1 Dermatophilaceae bacterium | reverse complement strand
GTGTCGCTCCCGGCTCCGCCGTTCTCCACGTCGTTGCCGTCACCACCGTTCAGGTGGTCAGCGCCGTCACCACCGTCGATGGTGTCGCTCCCGGCGTCGCCGCTGATGGTGTCGTTCCCGGCGTCACCGCTGATGGTGTCGTTCCCGGCGTCACCGCTGAT
Organism: Dermatophilaceae bacterium; assembly: GCA_014377705.1. GTDB lineage: Bacteria > Actinomycetota > Actinomycetes > Actinomycetales > Dermatophilaceae > UBA4719. The sequence goes on along the minus strand of JACMPC010000063.1, from coordinate 15,787 downwards.
GGTGTCGTTCCCGGTGCCCCCGGAGACCGAGTCATCGCCAGGACCCCCGGACACCGTGTCAGCCCCCGCCCCTGCGAAGACTCGGTCCTTCCCGGCGCCGCCTTCGATGACGTCCCGGCCCGCCGAGCCGCAGATGATGTCGTTGCCCGCCCTGGCGAGGATCACGTGTCCCGGGTTCTGGATGACGATGACGTCCCGGTGAGAAGTGCCCTTGACGACGTGCTTGCTGTGGGCACTCACGACCATGGTGGCCTTTGCCCCGTGGCACGAGGGTCCTGCGGTGCTGGCCATGGCAGGGACCGCGTGATACGCGAGTAGGAAAGCTGGGGTTGCAACCGTTATCGCCAAAGCGCGGCGCTTGTTCATGTTGTGCTCCTCGGACGATGTGGATCAATGAGCTGCAGGGGTGGGCGTGCAGGGTCGTCTGACTTCGCCTGCGTCCAGGGACAGCGCTGCTCCCCCACACACCTGAGCTCTTCCGGACCCTTCGGGCGTGTGATGAGACGACTGTTCAAAGGAAGGCCTCTTTAGGATGACGAATCGGAACAACCTTGACCATTGCCTGAAGCGTCACAACACATCGGCCGTTCAGCCGATTTGGCTGGTCCTTGGGCGAGCCATCGGTACGGCGGCACGGTGCCGTTGCATGGGTCATCGTTCGATATCAGCCCATAGTCCCCGGCAAAGAGGCCAGAAATCTGGCGGAGGGCGCCTGGCGTCGCTGACGCACGGCTGGTGAACCTGGGACCTCACCAGATCCTGCATCCTGTGATCCGACTGCTCGTGGCCTGGTCCCTGACCGCTCCTGGTCCTAGATGGGGCAGAAGTCCAGCTCGAAGGGCAGTACCTCCGGGGAGACCGCTGCGGTCCGCGCGGCTTGGGAGGTCATCCGGCGCATGTAGTGGCGCCGGCACAGAACCTCGTACTGGACCAGCGCGACGTCACCTGCGGTGATATCCCCGAGCGCCACCTGCTCCCCCTCGACGACCATCGCCCCATCCACCACCCGGGCGTTGTGGGTGGCCCGATAACCACACCAGCAGAGCGCCTCGACCTGCAGCGTCTGGACCCGGTCGGCCAGCTCGATCATCCGCTGGGATCCGGGGAACAGGGCTGTCCTGAAGTCGGCGGTGATCCCGAAGGCAAAGACGTCGATGCGCATCTCGTCCACGATCCTGGCCAGCTGCTCGACCTGGGCCGCGGTGTAGAACTGGGCCTCGTCGCAGATCAGGTAGTCCACTCGCCGGCCGCGGGTGGCCCGGCTGACGATGATGTCCCAGAAGTCGAGGTCATCCGCCACCTCGATGGCGCTGGTGGCCAGGCCAAGGCGCGAGGACAGCACCGCTTCACCTGCCCTGTCGTGTTTGGTGAAGATCAAGCCCGAGTGCCCGCGGGCAGCGTGGTTGTGGTCCATCTGGAGGGCCAGGGTGGACTTGCCGCAGTCCATGGTGCCGGAGAAGAAGACGAGTTCAGCCACGTCGCAGCACTCTACGGTGCGCAGCGGGCCACCGGCCGCCTACGTGTCTCTCGCGGCCACCTGCAGGAGCGGGATGGCCATCTCCACAGGGGTCAGCGACCCGTGCAGGCCGACCAGCGCCAGCAGCGCCGGCCTCGCTGTCCGGGAGTCCACGATCGCGAAGTTGTCACGCATTGCCACGATGACGTCACCGATCCGGGGCAGCACATGCTCCGAGACAGCGCCGAAAAGGCCCTGCTCCACCGCCTCGTCCCGGCTCAGCACCCAGGCCCGCGCACCCACCCGTCCGCGCCAGGTGGCCAGCACGTCCTCGCGAGCGCCCGGCTCGCAGTAGAGCTGCAGCGACCGGGGCTCGCCGCCGACGTGCCTGATGTCGGCAGCCAGCTCAGGGTCGTGGGCAAGGTCGATCCGAAGGGCGTGGGGAGAGTCGACCATCCCGTGGTCGGCGGTCACGTACACGGAGGTGTCCGAGGGCACACCCGACACGAGGTGCGCCAGAGAGCGGTCGATCAGCTCCAGCTCGTCCCCCCACTCCCATGACTGGCAGCCATGGACGTGCCCCACCTTGTCGAGCTCTCCCCAGTAGAGATAGACCAGAGCACGCCTGCTGGCCCGCACGGCAGCCAGTGCCGTTTCCACCCGGGCCTCGAGGGAACGCGCCGCGGTGAACACGCCGCCGCGTAGGGCCGCGTTGGTCAGCCCGGAACCGTCGAAGAACCCCGGGCCGATGCGGGTGACTTCCACACCGTCGGCGGCGGCCCGCTCGAACACCGTCTGGTTCGGTTGCCACAGGCGCGGGTCAGGACCGCCGTCCCAGGAGAGCTCGTTGAGCAACCGGTCCTCATCGGGGACCAGGACCTCGTAGCCGACGAGCCCGTGAGCGCCCGGGGGCAGTCCCGTCCCGAAGGTGCCCATGCTCGTGGCGGTAGTCGACGGGAAGCCGGAGCTGAGCCGGTATGCCGCCGGCAGCAGCCCTCGCAGGAACGGTGCGTGGCCGCTGCGCTGGCGCAGCAGGTCGTAGCCCAGCCCGTCCACGAGCACCACCACCGCGCGCCGCGAGGGCAGCAGCTCGATCAGGTCGGGCCGGCCGGATTCGTCGAGCTGGCAGGGCTGGTCGCGGTCGCGCTCGGCCACCCCCAGAGATCGCGCGACCGCGGGCAGGACACCCACCAGTCCCGAGGCGTCGTAGGTCGGCAGAAGGCTCTGGTCAAACACCGACCTCAACCCCCGATGGCCGCAGACAGCGCCCGCGCAAAGATGATGGCCTGGGCCAGTGCGGGGCCCCCGTCAGCGTCCGCGCTGATCCGCAGCCCGATGTCGTCGGTGGTGACGGTGCCCTCGTAGCCATGATCGGCCTCACAGTTCGGGTCGCCGCAGGTCGCCGGGATCATGTCGATCCGGCTCACCGCACCCCAGCCGAGAGTAAGGGTCAGCTCGCGTCCCAGCGAACCCGGCGTGTATGTCGCCGGCGATGCCACCACGTGGGTCAGCATCACGCCCCGGACAGCACTCAGGGGCACGCACTCGGAGGTCGCCGTGGCGGTGGCGGTGGCGGTAGCGGCGACCGACTGCGGATCCGTGTCCTCGGCCTCATCAGGGTCGTCCTCACCCGCGTGGTCGTCGGCGTGCGCGACCACGAGCCGGGTGGGGGTCAGGGCAAGCACCGTGATGTGCCGGCGCACCGTGTCGTGGTCGAAGGTCGTCTCCTGGTGCACCAGGTGTGAGACCACCTCGCCGCCGGCGACCGCTGACTCGACCACGTCCGCGACCAGGGCGGGGTAGTACCCGGCGCGTTCGATGTCCTTGGTCAGTGAACTGGGAAGCGGACGTCGTGGCGTCGTGATCTGGTCGGCAATGTCACCCATGGAACTCATCTTCGCGCATGTCCCGCCCTGGCGCGCATCGTGCAGCACCTGCGTGCGAGGTGTAACCTTGCGCGGCCTTACGTCATGGCCCGCCGTTCCGCGTCCGCTCGCTTGGTCGAGGGGGCCACCGTGATCTCGACCCCGAGCACATCGACCCCGCCGGGATGGGCGAGGACGGGGTTGATCTCCAGCAAGGCCACGTCCGGCTGCCGGTCGGCCATCACCGAGACACGTGCGATGAGGTCTGCCAACGCCGCGCGATCGGCCACTGCCGCGCCGTGATACCCGTCGAGCAGTGGCGCGGCCTTGACCGAGGAGATCAGGTCGGTGACGTCGACGTCGGTCAGCGGCGGGATCCGGTACCCGATATCGTCCAGCAGATCAGTGGGCGGTCCGGCGACGCTGAAGCTGACCACCGGCCCGAAGACCGGGTCCTCCGAGGTTCGCACGACGCAGGCGACCCCCGGTGTGCCCATCCGCTGAAGCACGAAGGCGTCGGCGTGCACTGGCGCCAGCCGCACCGACAACGCCTCGAAGGAGTCGCGGACGGAGGCCTCGGTCTGCAGGTCGACGTGCATGGCGGCCTGCCCGGGCTGGTGCCGCACGGCGGGTGAGACCGACTTGATCACCACGGGATAGCCGAGCTCCTCCGCTGCGGCCACCGCCTCATCGGCCGTCGTCACCGGGACTGTCGGCCAGAGTGTCACGCCGTAGGCCGCCAGCAACGTCTGGGCCTCACCGGGGGTGGGGGCCCGGCCGGCAGGAGTCTGCGCAAGGACGCCCTCGACGAGCTTGTCGGCGGCGGCGAGGTCCTGGTCGGCCGGCTCGACGGGCTCTCCTCGTTCGCGGGCCCGCCACTGTCCGTAGCGGGTGGCTGCGGCCAGCGCACGGACGGCGTCCTCCGGCATCGCGTAGGTCGGGACCGCCCGGTGGACGATGGACTCGCCCAGGTCGGGCACGCCGACCAGATCACTGCCGGACAGCGCCTCGGTGACCCCGACCATGCCGAGGAACGTTGCCGCACAGGGCTTCTCGGAGTTCCGGGCAGACTCGACGACCGCGTGGGCGACATCCTCACCGGTGGTGACCAGCGGCGGGATGAAACAGGTCAGGACGCTGTCGACCCCGTCATCGCCGAAGGCCGCGTCCAGGACGGTCGAGAAGTCCGCCGCGTCCGCTTCGGACGGCAGCGAGACCGGACCATGGGTGACCTCCAGCCCCCAGCTGACGCAGGCCTGCGCGGTCAGGGCTCCCAGTGCGTCGGAGTTGCCGACGATGGCCACCCGGCCGCCGCGGGGAAGCGGCTGGTGGACCACGAGCTGGGCCACGTCGAAGAGCTGGTGCACGTTCTCCACCCGGATCACGCCCGCCTGACGCAGCATGGCGTCGAAGGCGGCTGCCGGGACCGTGCTGGGAAGGATCCGATGACCGGGCGGGACGCCATACGGGCTGATGGCGGACTTGACCACGATCACGGGTTTGCGAAGAGCGAGCTGCCTGGCGATCCTGGAGAACTTGCGCGGGTTACCGACCGACTCCAGGTACAGGCCCACCGCGCTGGTGCCCTCGTCGTCGATCCAGTACTGCATGAAGTCGTTGATCGAGACATCGACCCGGTTGCCAACCGAGGCGAAGACCGAGATGCCGAGGTTGCGCCGGGCTGCAAGGGCAAGCACCGCGACACCTAGGGCGCCACTCTGGGAGACCAGGCCCAGCGTGCCTGCCGGTGGCAGCGCAGGCGCCAGGGACGCGTTGAGCCGCACGTCGGGATGGGAGTTGATGACGCCGAAGGAGTTCGGGCCGATGACCCGCATCCCGTTGCTGCGGGCCTCCCGCAGGAGCTCATCCTGACGGTGCGCCCCGGTCGGCCCGGACTCGGCGAAGCCGGCAGAGACCACCAGCAGGGTCTTCACGCCGGCCGCGGCGCAGTCCTGGACCACGAGCCGGACCGAGGCCGCGGGGACGGCCACGACTGCCAGGTCGATCTGGTCGGGGATCTCGCTGACCCGCGAGTGGGCCTCCAGCCCTTGCACGTGCCGCGCCTCGATGTTGACCGCATGGACCCGGCCGGTGAAGCCTCCGGCTCGGATGTTGGTCAGCAGCTGGTGGCCGACCGAGTCGATCCGGCGGCTCGCCCCGATCACGGCGATCGACTCGGGAAAGAGGGCAGAGCGCACGCCCAGGGCCTCGGCGCGGTGCTCCCGGGACAGACGGACGGCCTGGGACTGCTCCGTCGGCTCGATCGTGAAGGAGACGGCGATCACGCCGTCATCGAAGTGGTAGTCGACGTCGTACCCGGCCTCGGTGAAGACCTGGATCATCTTCCGGTTCTGCGGCAGGACATCAGCGACGAACTTGCCCACTCCGCGTTCCTGGGCGGCGGCAGCCAGGTGCTCGAGCAGCACCGAGCCCACGCCCTTGCCCTGATGGGCGTCGGAGATGTTGAAAGCGACCTCGGCGGTGGTGTCGTCCAGCCGGTCATAGCGCCCGATCCCGATGATGTCGCCGTGCAGCGTGGCCACCAGGGCCACTCGGGAGTCGTAGTCGACCTGGGTGAACCGGGCCACGTCCTTGTCACTGAGCGCCTTCAGCGGCGCGAAGAAGCGGAGGTAGATAGACTCGGCGGACTGACCAGCGTGAAATCGGCGGACGCCCTCGGCATCGTTCGGCACGATAGGGCGCACATGGGCCACAGAACCGTTCCGGAGAACGACGTCAGCCTCCCACCAGGCCGGATAGGTTTCAGGGCGGACACCTGTTTCGGTCATGGGTTCAGAATGGCAGATGTGGGCACCTCCGGACGCCAGGAAGTCGACCGGCGAAATCTGAGATGCGTGACTAAGGTCATGCTATGGCCGATGCATACGCGCAGTTCCGCAGCGCCCGAGACCTGCTGCTCTCGGAGCGAACCGACTACGACCGGGCGATCGCCGACTACGAGCCACCCCGCCCGGCTGACTTCAACTGGGCCCTGGACTGGTTCGACCAGGTGGCTGCGGACACCATCACAGGCCCCCGCAACGCACTGAAGATCATCGAGGCAAACGGGACCAGCCATGCCGTGACGTATGCCGCGATGTCGGCCCGTTCGTCACAGGTCGCGTCCTGGCTCTCCTCCATCGGCGCGGTCAAGGGCGACCGGCTCCTGCTCATGCTGGGTAACCAGGTGGAGCTGTGGGAGACCCTGCTGGCCTGTATCAAGCTGGGGGTCGTGGTGATCCCGGCGACGACTCTGCTGACGCCGGCAGACCTCGACGACCGGATCACCAGGGGGAAGGTCGTCCACGTCGTCACGGCGTCGGCCGACGCAGCCAAGTTCGAGGGCGTCGCAGGCTCCTACACCCGGATCGCCGTCGGAGACCCGGTCCCCGGCTGGACCGCCTACGGCGACTCCTCCCGCGCGGCAACCGCATTCGTGCCCGCGGTGCCGGCCTCGGGCAACGACACCCTCCTGCTCTACTTCACCTCCGGCACCACCGCGCAGCCCAAGCTCGTCGAGCACACCCACCTGTCGTACCCGGTCGGGCACCTGTCCACGATGTACTGGATCGGACTCAGGCCCGGAGATGTCCACCTCAACATCTCCTCGCCCGGCTGGGCAAAGCACGCCTGGTCGTCTTTCTTCGCCCCGTGGAACGCCGAAGCCACGATCCTGATCGTGAACCAGCCACGCTTCGATGCCGGCGTCCTGCTGGAGACCATGGCCAAGGAGTCGGTGACCACCTTCTGTGCCCCTCCCACCGTCTACCGGATGCTGATCCAGCTAGACCTCGCGCCGTGGCGGGAGCGGCTGCACCTTCGCGAGATGGTCGGCGCCGGGGAGCCGCTGAACCCCGAGGTGATCCAGCAGGTCCAGGACGGGCTCGGGATCGTGATCCGGGACGGGTTCGGCCAGACCGAGACGACGGCCCAGGTGGGCAACAGCCCCGGCCAGGAGGTCGTGCCCGGCTCGATGGGACGGATTTTGCCCGGGTATGACGTGGTCCTGCTCGACCCCGCCACGGGCCAGGAACAGCTCGGCGACTCCGCCGAGGGCGAGCTGTGCCTGCGCCTGTCCGGCGCCGGCGGGCGCCCGGTGGGCCTGATGGCCTGCTACCACGGCGACCCGGAGAAGACGGCCGAGTCGATGCGCGACGGTGCCTATCACACCGGTGATGTCGCCTCCCGCGATGCGCGCGGCTACATCACATATGTGGGACGGGCCGATGACGTGTTCAAGGCCTCCGACTACCGGATCAGCCCGTTCGAGCTCGAGTCGGTGCTGATCGAGCACCCTGCGGTCGCCGAGGCTGCCATCGTGCCCTCGCCGGACGCGACCCGTCTTGCCGTGCCGAAGGCGTATGTCGTTCTGTCGCCGGGCTACTCACCGACAGCGGAGACCGCTGAGTCCATCCTGGCCTACGCGCGAAAGAACCTCGCGGCATACAAGCGGGTTCGTCGCATCGAGTTCGCCGAGCTGCCCAAGACCATCTCGGGCAAGATCCGCAGGGTCGAGCTCCGGGGGCGCGAGGAAGAGGCTCACGGCGCCGGGGCCAGTGGCCCGAGCCGGGCCAGCACGACGGAGTTCTGGGAGTCTGACTTTCCGGGGCTGAAGGACTGACCTCGCTGAGCCCGATGCAGAGCCCCTGCACCGGGCTCAGCGCATGGTGAGGTCGCGGGCTCAACGCATGGCGAAGACCGCGGTCACCGTGACGCTGACCGCCTGGCTGCCCGGCTGGACCGGGATCCGGCAGGACTCTCCCATCTTCGACGCCGCACGGTAGGAAACGTCTCTTGGCGAACCGGCGGCGACGTTCTCGGCGATGCTCTCGACGTCACCCAGCGCACGCCCCGCGGCCTTAGCGTACTGCCCGGCCGTGGCGGTTCTACCCGTCCGGACGGGGACCCCATCGGGCGGGACGAGCAACCCACCGCGCGAGTATCCGGAGTGAGGCATTGCGTGACGTGACACAGTGATCCGGTGGAGTTCTCAGAAGTTGTCCGCAAACGTCGGATGTTTCGTCGCTATGACCCGGACCGCCCGGTGCCGGCCGGGGTCATCGACACCGCGCTGGGCAACGCGATCCGGGCGCCCAGCGCCGGGTTCAGCCAAGGCTGGGACTTCCTGGTCCTCACCAAACCCGAGGAACGACAGGCCTACTGGTCCGCGACAACCGACCCCGACGACGAGCCGGACTCGTGGCTGGCGGGGATCACGACCGCCCCGGCGCTGATCCTGTGCCTGTCCGACGAAGACCGCTACCTGCGGCGCTACGCCGAGCCGGACAAGGGCTGGACCGACCTGGACGAGGCACGCTGGCCGGTCCCCTACTGGGACATCGACACCGGGATGGCGGCCTTGTTGATCCTGTTGACCGCTGTTGACGAGGGTCTGGGAGCCTGCTTCTTCGGGGCTCCGCCCGAGTCCCACGAGGACGTCTTCGAGGCGTTCGACATCCCTCATGACCGCAACCTCATCGGCGTGGTCTCCCTCGGCTATCCCCTGCCGGATACCAGGAGTGGCAGCCTCAGGCGTGGACGGCGGGGGCTGGACCAGGTGGCGCACCACGGCAGGTTCGGCGTGCACTGGGCCTCACGCGCAGGCTTTCAGCACGTACACCGCGCCGGCCTACGCGCCGGCCAGGGCCTCATCGAGGGTCACGGAGCGTACGACGCCGGTATCGCCGTCGGTGGCGAGGGCATTGCGGACCAGCGCCCTCGAGGGGATGCCGACGAACGCGGCCGGATCAACACAGGTGGGGCCGAACCTGGCCACCTGGTCCGCGAGCACCTCGGCGATGGCAGGGCGTAGATCCATGTTCCTCTCGCACACCTTCACGGATCGACACGCGCCGCCACCGAACAGGATGACCTGACCATCACGGTGTCCGGACAAGGCTGCGACCAGGACAAGGGCAAACAGCAGACCGCTGCACGCAACCCGCCTGACGGTGGCCATATTCCCAGCGTGTCCGCCGGCCAGCACGCCCCGCAGAAGATTGGCACAACCCCCCCCCGATCGCGCCGAACGGCGTCGAAGCTCGCACCGATCATCGACAGAGTCCACCCGAACGGATCCCCGACTCCTAGACGCACACCTATTGCTGCGGCGGCAGTCACGAGGTAAACGCAGCAAATCGAACGTCCGTATAGGTGGTTTATCGTCCGATTTTCTTTACTTTGACCCTGGTAGGGGCTATACATGTTTCATCAGCCGATCTCAAGCGGGAGATTCCATGTACGCAGAGGAACGTCAGCAAAATATCCTCGAAAGTGCCCGGGCAGCGGGCCGGGTCGAGGTGAACGCCCTCTCCGAGGCGCTCGACGTGACTCCGGAGACCGTGCGACGGGACCTGACGATCCTCGAGCGGCACGGCGTCCTGCGCAGGGTCCACGGAGGCGCCATTCCGGTCGAACGCCTCGGGTTCGAGCCCGGCGTCGAGATTCGCACAGAGCTCCTCGTCGCCGAGAAGGAGCGGATCGCGAAGGCGGCTGTGCCGCACCTGCCCGACGAGGGCACCGTGCTCATCGATGCCGGCACCACCACCCTGCGGCTGGCCGAGCGACTCCCCCGAGACCACGAGCTGACCATCGTCACCAACTCACTGGGGATCGCCACCCTGGTTGCCCAGCGCCCGAATCTCTCCCTCTACCTGCTCGGTGGACGGGTCCGCGGCCAAACTCTCGCCTCGGTTGGTTCCTGGGTCACAGACTCACTGAAGGACGCCTTCGTCGACGTCGCGTTCATCGGCACCAACGGACTGTCCGCGGAGCGCGGGCTGACCACCCCGGACCAGTCGGAGGCCGCAGCCAAACGCGCCATGATCAAGGCGGCCAGGCGCAGCGTGGTCCTGACCGACCACACCAAGATCGGTGTCGACCACTTCTCGCGGTTCGCCGATCTGGCGGACATCGCAGCGGTCATCACCGACGACGGCCTCGACCCCGAGACAGCCGCCGAGATCGAGGCGCTCGGACCCGAGGTGGTGCTCGCATGATCGTCACCCTCACCCCGAACCCGAGCCTCGACCGGACCGTGTCCATCACGGACCTGCAGCGCGGCGAGGTGCAGCGGGCCACCGCCAGCCGGCTTGACCCGGGCGGAAAAGGAGTCAACATCTCCCGCGCGCTGACCGCGCACAAGGCCCGCACGCTCGCCGTTCTGCCTGCGGGCGGACCACAGGGGCACCTGCTGGCCGAGCTGCTGGAGGAGGCCGGGATCGAGGTCGCCATCGTGCCGATCGGCGGGTCGATCCGCGCCAATATCGCACTGGTGGAGCCCGACGGAACCACCACCAAGATCAACGAGCCGGGCCCGCTCCTGTCTGGCACCGAGGTCAGCTCCCTTCTGGCCGGCGCGGTCGCTACCCTCGCCGATCAGCCCAGCTGGCTGGTCGGCTCGGGCAGTCTCCCCCCGGGTGTTCACGAGGACCTGTACGCCGGCCTGGTCCGTCGCTGTCGCGATGCCGGGGTCAGGGTCGCGATCGACGCCTCCGGGCTCGCGCTGCACCACGGAGTCGCGGCTGGACCCGACCTGATCAAGCCAAACCTCGAAGAGCTCGAGGAGCTGGTTGACCGGTCGCTGACAACCCTTGGTGACGTACTCACCGCCGCCAGGGACCTTGTCGCCGGGGGTGTCGCCACGGTGGTGGTCAGCCTCGGCGGTCACGGGGCACTGCTGGTGTCCGAGTCAGTGATCGCCCACGCCGTGGCCCCCGTATCCGCACCTCTGTCCACCGTAGGTGCCGGCGACGCCCTCTTGGCTGGATATCTTTACGCCACCAGCACCGGGTCCGACACTGTGGAGGCCCTGTGCACCGGGGTCTCCTGGGGTGCCGCCGCGGTGAGCCTGCCGGGAAGCCGGATGCCCACCCCCGCCGACGTGATCGGCATACAGGCCTCACTCACGAACGAGCCCGACCTGACCCTCGCTTTGAAGAACTGAAATTCCCTCTCCTCTAAGGAATCGCAGATGACGCTCATCACCGAAAACCTTGTGTTCCTCAATCTGGACAGCCCCGACCGCCATGAGGCGACGAGGGTCCTTGCGCAGGCCCTGGCCGACGAGGGACGGGTCACGGACCTGGATGGTTTCCTCGCCGACGTCCGCAAGCGTGAGGAGCAGATGCCGACCGGACTTCCCGGAGGGATCGGCATACCTCATGCACGCAGCGCCTACGTCACCGAGCCCTCGCTGGTCTTCGGACGTTCGCTGGAGGGCATCGACTGGGGTGCCGAGGACGGCCCCGCGAAACTCATCTTCCTGATCGCGGCCCCCGAGGGCGGCGGCGACGACCACCTCAAGATCCTGGCCGCCCTGGCCCGACGACTGATGCGGGCCGAGTTCCGCGAGTCCCTGATGAATGCCCATGACGCGGCCGCCGTGGTCGACGTCGTGACCCGAGAGGTCGTGAACCCATGAAATTCGTCGGAGTTACCTCCTGCCCAACCGGCATCGCCCACACCTACATGGCCGCCGAGGGCCTCGAACAGGCGGCCAAGGCGGCCGGCCACACCATCGAGGTCGAGACCCAGGGGTCTGCCGGCTTCGACAAGCTCAGCCCCGAGACCATCGCCGCAGCCGACGCCGTGATCTTTGCCGTCGGCGTGCCGGTCCGGGAACGGGCCCGGTTCGTCGGCAAGCCAACCATCGATACGGACGTCAAAAAAGCCATCTCGGACGGGCCCGGGCTCATCGCACAGGCCGTCGCCGCCGCAAAGGAGAAGGCGGCCAACCCCGCTACGGCGACTGCTGACTCCCCCCCACCGTCGGCAGGCGGCCTGATGACCAAAGTCGACCACGGGGCATCCAGGGGCGCGAAGGTACGCCAGTGGCTGATGACCGGCGTGAGCTACATGATTCCTTTCGTCGCCGCCGGCGGCATCCTGATCGCTCTCGGCTTCATGCTGGCGCAGCTCGCCTGGGGTGAGACCGGGGCCGTCCTGGTAACCAAGGTCCCCATGGACCACCTGATCACCGATTTCAGCGTTCTGTCGACCAAGGACTGGGCAGCCCTGCTCTTCCAGGTCGGCGTCGCGTCCTTCGGCTTCCTGGTGCCGATCCTGGCCGGCTTCATCGCGTTCGCCATCGCTGACCGTCCGGGTCTGGCACCCGGTATCGTCGGCGGCGCGCTCGCCCTCGTCGTGGGTGCCGGCTTCCTCGGCGGCATCGCCGCCGGTTTCGTCGGCGGTTTCATCGCCCTGTGGATCAGCAGCTGGAGGGTCCCCAAGGGCATGCGCGGCGTGATGCCTGTGGTTGTCATCCCGCTGCTGTCGGTGTTCGCCACCGGCCTGACCATGATCGTGATTCTCGGGCCACCGCTCAAGGCGTTGTCCGATGCCCTGACGTCCTGGCTCAACGGGCTGACAGGCACGAACCTCATCCTGCTCGGCGTCCTCCTCGGCCTGATGATGGCTTTCGACATGGGTGGACCGGTCAACAAGGTCGCCTACACCTTTGCGACGACCGGTCTGGCCGCAGCGGCCGTTGCAACCACCGGCACCAGCCTCCAGATCATGGCCGCCGTGATGGCCGCCGGCATGACGCCGCCCCTGGGCCTGGCCTTGGCGACGACGGTCCGGCGCCGGCTCTTCAGCGAGCCCGAGCGGGAGAACGGGCAGGCCGCCTGGTTGCTGGGTGCCTCCTTCATCACCGAAGGTGCCATCCCGTTCGCGGCTGCCGACCCCCTCCGGGTCATCCCCTCCTGCATGCTGGGATCCGGCGTGACAGGCGGACTGGTGATGCTCTTCGGAAGCACCCTGCGTGCTCCTCACGGTGGCATCTGGGTAACGCCGTTGATCAGCAACCCGCTGCTCTACATCCTCGCGATCGTGATCGGCACGCTGATCACCGCCGCGGCGGTGATCGGTCTCAAGGCGGCCGGGCCCGGTCCGGTCAGGACCGAGCTCGATGCCGCCGGTCTCGCGGAGGTCGTGGTCTGACTAGGCTCGGGTTAGTCCGTCTTCCAGCGCAGACGCGACGAAACACCCGTCATACCGGCTTTGAACCGATCACACGACCAAGGGAATCCCCATGTCACCGTCACAGCGCACTGTCACCATCGCCTCATCAGTGGGCCTGCACGCCCGACCTGCCGCGTTGTTCGTCCAGGCGGCGACCGCGACGGGGCTCCCCGTCCAGATCGGCAAGGTGGGCGGCGACGACCCCGTGGACGCTCGCAGCATCCTCGGCGTGATGGCGCTGGGTGCCAAGTTCGGTGAGGAGGTCGTGCTGACCGCAGACGGTGACGGCGCGGAGGCGGCACTGGACGGTCTGGTCGAGCTGCTGTCCCGCGACCTCGACGCGCAGGAGTGATCCGGATGTCGGCGATGGACACCCGTCATGGGATCGGAGTCTCCCCCGGCATAGCAGTCGGACCGGTGGTTCAGGTACGTCCACCGGTCCGGCCGCCGGACAAGGAGCCTGCTACCGCTGATCCTGCCGCGTCGGGGAAGCAGATCCGGCGGGTTCTCGAGTCGGTCGCCGGAACACTCGAAAGCCTTGCCGGGCGAGCCGGCCCGACGGCGCAGGAGATCCTGACGGCCACCGCGATGATGGCCCGCGACCCGGGCCTGGCCGCTGCAGCCGACAAGCACCTGGCCGGCGGAAGCGGTCCTGCCACGGCCGTGGACGCCGCGGCGGAGGAGTACTGCGCCATGTTCAGCGCTGCCGGCGGCTACCTCGCCGAACGGGTCACCGACCTGCGCGACGTGCGCGACCGGGCCGTGGCCAGGCTGCTGGGCCTGCAGGACCCGGGCGTTCCCGAGCTCACCGAGCCCAGCGTGATCGTGGCGCACGACCTCGCCCCGGCCGAGACAGCCAGCCTGCAGCGCGACCTGGTCCTGGCCATCGTCACCGAGTCCGGCGGCCCGACCAGCCACACCGCGATCCTGGCGGCCCAGATGGGAATTCCCGCCGTGGTGCAGCTCCCGCGAGCGGTCGCCCTGGATGTCGGCACGATATTGGCAGTCGACGGCTCCACCGGTGAGGTGTTCGTCGACCCCGATGCCGGCACGGAGGCGACCCTGATCGCACGCAGCGAACGTCGCGCGGAGGCGCTGGGGGCGACCTCCGGTCCCGGCGCGACCAGCGACGGCCACCCCGTAGCCCTGCTGGCCAACATCGGCACCGCCGACGACGCCGAACGGGCCGCCGTGCTGGATGTCGAGGGCGTTGGGCTGTTCCGGACCGAGTTCCTCTTCCTCGGGCAGGAGATCGCGCCGACGCTGGAGGAGCAGGTCGCGGTCTACACGCGGGTCTTCCAGGCCTTCGGCCCTCGGCGGATCGTCGTGCGGACCCTCGATGCCGGAGCGGACAAGCCGCTGGCCTTCGCTGACCTTGGGTCGGAGGAGAACCCGGCCCTTGGCAGGCGCGGCCTGCGACTGTCCGCCGAGCGCCCCGAGCTGCTGGACACCCAGCTCACAGCCCTCTCCACGGCCACCAGGACAACGGGCGCGGATGTGCGCGTCATGGCGCCGATGGTCGCCACCGCCGAGGAGGCCGCCTGGTTCGCCCGGCGGGTACGTGAGCACGGTCTTCCCGTGGCCGGAGTCATGATCGAGGTCCCCGCCGCGGCCCTGCGTTCACGCCACGTCCTCGCCGAGGTCGACTTCGCCAGCATCGGCACCAACGACCTGGGCCAGTACACCCTGGCCGCCGACCGCATGCAGGGAGAGCTGGCCACCCTGCTGGACCCTTGGCAGCCGGCGGTGCTCGACCTCGTCGCTGCAGCCTGCGACGGTGGCCGTGACACCGGCAAGCCGATCGGTGTCTGTGGCGAACCCGCCGCCGACCCGCTGCTCGCCCTGGTCCTGACCGGGCTGGGCGTCAGCAGCTTGTCAATGGCTCCGACCCGGGTCCCCGCGGTGCGGGCGGCCCTGCACCTGCATGACCTGCGCACCTGTACGGCGATGGCCTCAGCCGCGCGCGCAGCGCGGTCACCACGAGATGCCCGGGACGCCGTTCTCGCTCTGGCGAACAGGCTCATGAGCGACCTCATCTGAACCGTCCAGCACTCCCACGTCAATCAGTGACCTCGCCTCTTTGTCCATCGTCTCGGTGGCCTCCTCGTCGCCGCTGAACAGCCGCGACGCCAATATGCGAACGCCAGATGTGGGAACGCCCATGTGCGAAGGGGTGAGCGTGCCTGTTGTGGAATGGAGCCCGCCGTCGTGGCTGGTTTCATTCGTCGGTCTCATGAGGTGCAGCAGAACACATGTGCGACACGTTCTCGCAGGCTCTCACCTTGATGGCTGAGGCATTCGCTGATGCCCAGACGGGGGCGGGGTTCCTGGCGCCGGGGGACCTGGCGGCGGAGGTTGACGGGGCGCAGCGGGTGGTCAACGCGGCGGGTGCGGTGCAGGCGTTGCGGGTGGCCCAGTATGCCGGCCGGCAGCAGGAGCCGGACGGCTCTGGTGTCTGGGTGGATGTTGATCACTGGGTGGGGCATGTCAGTGAGCTCGCCTC
>JACMPC010000062.1 GCA_014377705.1 Dermatophilaceae bacterium | reverse complement strand
CTGTTCACAGTCCTGGACACGCTAGAACGCCTCACCGACCGGAGGTTGGTCGACCTCTGCACCCATTCGTTCGCAACGCAGACGTTGAAACGAGTCCGGAAGGCGATGAACGCCGAGGCGAAGGAAGTACTCCTGCCCGCGGCAGAGCGCGCAGTCAGGGCGCTCGAACTGGTGCAGGACGGGTTCTACCTACGCCGACAAACAGGTGCCACGTCCATTGAGTTCACTCTGGCGGATGGAACCACCGAGAGTTACACACCCGAACGGGCCGCCGCCGAATACATCCGCGTCCTGCGAAACGCGACGCACGGGCACGGTTCAAACCGCGAAGACGCGGTCCCACGAACCGACGCACTCCTCACGCACCACGACGGCAACCTCCACTACGACCTGCCCCTACTGGGTTACCTGTACCTGCTCGAACTCCTAACCGGACCGGACCTTCTCCGCCAGGTCCTCGCCTCGTCACCAAGAATCTGAGCCCTACCGGCGTCACCTGCGACTGGCGGATTCGAAGTGCGCCGGTCCGCTGCGTCCTAGTGGGCGCTGTGATGCCTGCCCCAGGTGGGCGATAGGCGGCGGATAAACGCACATTGCGAGGTCCCGATCGGTGACTCAGGTAGGTGGTGGGCGTCTAGACTTCGGCCTCGAAGGTCAGCTCGAGCGTGTTTACATACTCGATGGGCAGCGCGTAGTTGCCGGGGTATGGCTCGCCGTCGGACAGGTTGTATTCCGGCGTGTCATCAGGGACATCGATCCACACCCACCAGCCGGAGCGCCCACAGGTCTTGCATGCGACTTCCTTGCTGCTCGCAAACCACACGATTCCTCGATAGGGCGAGTCCCAACTGGGGCCGATCGGTGGGTCGCTCTGCTTGAAGCCCTCCGCTTCAATGCCGTCTCGGCCCACCTCATCTGTTCGATGGCACAGCTTCACAAGGGAGAGTCTCCCAGAAGGTCGCAAGGTGGAACCATCGCAGGCCCGAGGCTCTCTGCGTGGCTGCGTCTGCAGGCGGCGGAATGAAACACGTCGCCGTCAAGCTGACGCCTCCCACGCAACACGCCTGCATGCCCCGACTCAGTCTTATAGGGCGTCTCGCACCCAGGCCGCCCTAACAGCGTCAGCGACTTGGGGTACGCGCTGCGGGGCGATGGTCTGAGGCTTCGAACGTAGCCATTCAGCGATGCGGTCCCCATGAACGTAGGCGCACCGGTCCTCGGCCTCGCCCTGTGGGAAGTCCGCCCACAGCACCATCACCGGAGCCACCCATGTGTTGATCCTCGTAGCCGCGAGAATCCGATCGTGAGTTTGCCGCGCAAGATGTAGCAAGTGGACAGCTCCGGTGTGCTGGTACGTCAGATTGGGGTCATCCGGCCGGCGCACCGTCACGACACCGTCCCTCACCAACACCGAGCCACTCAGGCGCTTCGAGTCCAAGAGGAACACGCCACCTGGCCCAATGACGATGTGGTCGACGTTCCCTCGCCCGGCGGGCAGGTCATGAAGCACCGTCCATCCCTCGTGCTCGAGGTCGCCCAGAGCCTTTGCGGTGGCTTGTTCTCCCCAAGAACCCAGTTGCCAGTTCTCGACCCACCCGGGAGGACTGAGCCACGCGATGAGGAAGAAGGCGGCCGCGGCCCCACCGACCAGGCCTAGGGTCCACGCAAAGTTCGGCAGCAGGCTCGCCGCGAAAAGGGAACCGAGTAACAGCGTGCCGCAGACGCAGCCGATGGCTAAGAACACTCACCAGTTCCGACGGTGCCACGAGCGCGTGAGCGTGTTGTACTTGCGCTTGCTCGACTCGCCTGCCTGTGCCCTCCGATCACCCATGTACTGAGGATGCCCCATCCACCCAAAGGTTGTTGGCCGTGTCTGACGCGGCGATGTGACGCTGCGTGGCGAGCCAGGTGCGCCACATCGAACTAGTGCTCGTTGGACCCCTCGGCTGCGGTCTTGGGCCCGGTGTAGCCGATGGCTTGTAGGTGCTGCTCGAGGAGCTCGTAAAGCGCGTCGCCTTCCTTGGTGATGAGGTGACGATTCGAGCCATCCGGACGCTTCGCTCGATAGTGGACCTTGCCCACTTCGCCGGTGTGGCGCCAAGCCACCTCAATCACTGGCTGCGGGAGTCGGGGCATGTCCCCGTGCTGGCACGCTGACGTCGAGCTGAGCGTGATTGTGCGATCACGCCGGATTCCCGTTGCCCTATGCCGTTTCGATCCGCTCGTGCTGGGCAGCCGCATTGCGATCTTGTCTGGGCGGTCTCGCGGCGTAGAGACGCGA
Organism: Dermatophilaceae bacterium; assembly: GCA_014377705.1. Taxonomy (GTDB): domain Bacteria; phylum Actinomycetota; class Actinomycetes; order Actinomycetales; family Dermatophilaceae; genus UBA4719. Next base: position 8,162 of record JACMPC010000062.1, on the reverse strand, counting down.
CCGACTTCCCGCATGCCTGGTTGGAGGTCAGACGTGGAGGGTCACGGCGTACCAGTCGTTGATGAGCCGGCAATCCGGGCTGGGAGGAATGGGGCAGAGACGCCGCCGCGGCCCAACCGCTGACGGGCGGCACCGACTTGCAGTCTTGATGGAGCAAGCCATGCGTTACAACGCAATTGCCCTGCCAACGTGCGATGTTCCTACCCGCGAGCCATCTGGTCGACACACACCGTGACAGCGAGGATGAGCGGCACGTCCTGCCCCTGCGCGAGCTGGACGCCGTAGGTGTCGCGCACGCGGAACCACTTCTTGGAGACCTCGGCGATCTTGTCCCCGTCGCGCTCGATCTCGTACTCGTGGTCGACGATGTTGCCGTGGGCCTTGAGGTCCCCGCCGCCGTCAACCTCGATGACGAAGTGGTCGCGGATGCCGATCAGCCGCTTGTGGACGACGGCCTTGGTCGAGCCGCTCTCGATGACCATCTTGTCGCGGACGCTGAGCACCTTCTCCTGGATCTTGGACAGCTCGTTGCCGCGGGCGTCCTCGAGGATGAAGGTGTCCCGCATCCGCGCGGCCTTGCCGTTGACCTTGTAGACCCGGTTGCCGTCCGAGTCCTCGATCCAGAAGTCGTCCCCGATCGCGAAGATCTTCTCGCGCATCTGGAAGGTTGGTCCGTCGAGCTTGTGGTTGCGCAGCCCCAACACATGTCCCTTCACCGGTAAGCACAGGTCACGCGGAATTGCGACACCTGCGAGTGGTTGCTCCTCGAGCGTGCAGCCGCGAGGCGCCAGATTTCAAGGCTCTCCCACGGTGCCATGGGGTTGGTCGCCCCTCATCACCCCGATGGGGTTAGGCATGCCGCCCCGGAGGTAGCCACGGGGTCCTGCTGCCTCAGGCTGTTGCCCTCGCGATCGCGCTCCTGTCCGAGCTCGCGCATCATCCGACGGTCCGCCAGGCGGCGTAGAGACGCATGTTGCAGCTCACTCGTGCTGAAGCCAGGCGGGCTCGGCCGGCAGACAAGGCTTGGGACATCGACCGTCGATCGTTCCGGGATTGCGTCGGCCATTCGTCAGGCTCAGTGCGCCCTGAAAGCGCGGCATACCCCGGCGGTGAAGCCTTTGACCTCGAAAACGGGAACGTACGGCAGCAACGGAAATGTGAACCATACGACGTCCACCGACGTGCCGCCGGCGATGCTGGAGGACACCACTGTGCCGGTCGGAAATGAGTGATCGACGCTTCCCGGCGGGTAGCCCTATGTGGGCGCTGTGATGCCTGCCCACGGTGGGCGATAGGCGGCGGTTGGACGCATGTCGTCCACCCGCGCGGATCGCGGCAGAAGAGTGCATTCAGTGACGCGGGGTGGAACCTCGGAGCGTCGCAGGACAGTCCATCTGGTCGCGGCCGAGCCCTCTGATTGGGGTTGTGATTGGCAGGGTCAACTCGCTGACCGACTGAGGTCCGTGAACGGGCACAATGGCGGCATGCCGCGACTTCCGGACGTCGAGCCGTACCACCCGGTGCAGGAGTATGACCTGCGCGTCGGGGTGCTCTGCGACCGCGAAGCTACCGAGCCAGTAGGTCATGTCCTGGTGGAGTCCGTCGTGTACTGGCGTCACCTCGGCGGTGTGCTGTGGTGGAAACGCTGGGGCGAACCCGAGCAGACTGCACTCGCAAGCCTCCTCCTACGCGGCGAGTTCGAGGAGTGGTTCATCCACGGCGGGGAAGAACTCGAGTCCGCAGTTGACGACTGGGGTCACGGCCGATGGGTCGAGAAGAATGTCGATGGCAGTCACAGCGTCTACACCGTGTCGTGGCTCTCGGGCGAGGACTCGGTCGAAGTGGCCCAACAGGAGCTGAGCATGGATGTGAACGAGATACGCGGACGACGGGACCAGTAGAGGGAAGGCTGCTCCTCGTCCCCGGACAGCTCGATCGGCCTGTGGCGCAACTGAGCCCGATTTCTGGATCACCCGCATGATCAGGAAGAGCGGCCCGCGCACATCGACACGACGGCACGCGCGGAATGCGGCATTATGTGGATGTGCCGGGAAGGGCTTCGAGTGCCCGGTACGTTTACGCCTTGAGGGTGGGGATGGTGCTCGAGGCTGGTGCCCGTACGGCGGGCGAAGCTCGGCGTGCTGACTCCAAGGCGGATCGCCGCAGGGTGCTGATCGGTGTTGCGGTGCTGGCTGTCATCGCCGGCTGGTGCCGATGCTGATCCATGGTGGCTGGCTCGGCCTGGGCAGGTATGACGATGGCGTGTACCTCGGGATGTCGATGTCGCTGCTGCACGGGCAGTTGCCGTACCGCGACCTGGTGATGCTGCACCCACCAGGTGTCGTGCTGGCTCTGGCGCCGTTCGCTGCCATCGCGGGGCCGTTCGGGGATCCAGTTGCACTCGTGCTCGGCAAGGTCGTGGTGATGCTGGCGGGCGGGGTGACGGCCGCGCTGGTGGCGTGGCTGGTGCGGGGACCGGGTACGGTGGCGATGTGGGCGGCCGGCGGCACCTACGCGGTGTTCGTGCCGGCTGCCTATGCGGACTCCTCGCTGACCCTGGAAGCCGTCTCCAACCTGCTGCTGGCCGCGGCGTTGGCACTGTCGGTCGGAGTGCGCCGCCCGCAGGTGTGGCAGCTGTGGTCCGCCGGGTGCCCTGCTGGGCGTGGCGACCGCGACCAAGATCTGGGGTGTGGTGCCGCTGCTGGTCATTGTCGCGTTCTTGTGGCACCGCGACGGGCGGGCCGTCGGGGGCAAGGTCGCGTCGAACTCCTCACCATCTGACGACGACCCGGGGAGCCCTCGGTGCGCGGCTACACGATGACCAAACAGCAGTACCTGGCTCGCCTACGACGGATCGAAGGCCAGGTCCTCGGACGACAACGCCAGATCGAGGAGGACACCTACTGCATCGACGTGCTGCAACAGATCGCCGCAGTCAACGGCGCGCTGCGCAACGTCGCGATCGGCCTGCTCGACGAACACGTCGGCCACTGCGTCGCCAACGCAGCCGCCGCCGGCGACCAGAACAAGGCCCGCGACATGGTCACCGAAGCCACCCAGCCATCGCCAGGATCATCAAGACCTGACGCCCGCCCCACCCACGGCATCCGCAACTCGAGAAGAACGCCCGTAGGAACACCCGGTGCGGCGGTTATGGATCGGAGCTGCGGTGCAGAGGGCCGCGCGACGGTCCGTGAGGGTTGCTATGCGGAGGCTCTCAGGGGCTCGAGGGCGGCTAGGACGAGGTCGAGGCCGAAGGTGAACTCCTCTGCCGGGTCGTAGCCGGCAGCGATGAGCGCCGCGGCGGACTCGTTGAGGTAGGGGAACTCGTCAGGAGGAAGCTGGGGCAGGTAGACGTCCTCGGCCATGTCCGCGAGCTCATCGGCGGTGTCGAACGGCAGGCTGGCTTCCTGCAGGGCGAACCCGTAGACGTAGCTGTCGAGCAACCAGTTGGCGTGCGTCGCCATCAGAACCGGGAAGCCAGCCCTTCGCAGGCAGGCGGTGACCGCTTCGTGGTGGCGGAGGTTCGCAGGCCCCGGCGATGTCCGCGACTCCATCAGGCCGTTCGCCCACGGGTGGCGTGCGAGAACCTGTCGGGCGGATACCGCCCGCCCTCGCATCGCCGACTGCCAGTCGGTCTCCTCGGGCGGGAGTTCGATCTCCTCGAACACGACGTCGATCATGGCGTCCAGCAACTCTTCCTTGCTCGCCACGTAGTGGTAGAGCGACATCGTGCCCGCGCCGAGCGCGACAGCCAGCCGGCGCATGCTCAGCCCGCCGACCCCCTCGCGGTCGGCGAGCCGGACCGCCTCGACCACCACCCGCTGCTTGCTCAGCCCCGCGTCTGACGCGACCTGGCGTTGCTTCCTCACAGACACGGGTCTCCTCGCTTTCTCGAACGGGCTTGACAGTACACCGTACGAGCATAGTACGGTGTACGCGTACGGTGTACGAGCAAGCGAGAGTCGCAGCTCGGACGTGAGGAGGCTTTTGTGGGAACCGAACAGTCATCGAATGCCGGGGCACGCCTGGTGCCGGGGGCCAGTCCGGCCGGGGCGGCGACGATGCGGGCCGCCGTCCAGCGCCGCTACGGCCCGCCCTCAGTGCTCGAGTCGTCCGAGGTCGGGCTATCGCTGCCCGGTCGAGGCGATGTGCTCGTCCAGGTGGGCGCGGCCTCAGTACATCCCGGCGACTACTTCGTCATGACCGGTATGCCGTACGTGGTGCGTCTGGCGTTCGGGCTCCGCCGGCCGCGCCACGGCATCCCTGGCAGGGACCTTGCCGGCGTGGTGGCAGCGGTCGGGAAGGATGTCACCGCTCTCCGCCCCGGCGAGGAGGTGTTCGGCTGGAGCACCGCTGGAACGCTCGCGGAGTACGCCTGCGTCCCAGCGGACAACCTCGTGTCCGTGCCTGCCAACCTGTCGGTCGTGGACGCGGCAGCGGTCCCCACGTCGGCCATGGCGGCGTTGCAGGCATTGCGCGACATCGCGAACGTTCGACCGGGCCAGACGGTGCTGGTCACGGGCGCGTCGGGCGGCGTGGGCTCCTTCGCCGTACAGATCGCCAAGGCGTTTGGCGCCGAGGTGACCGGTGTGTGCAGCACCCGCAACGTCGACCTGGTCCGGTCGCTCGGTGCCGACCACGTCGTTGACTACACGAGGACCGACTTCACCCGCACCGAGAAGCGCTACGACGTCATCCTCGACAACGTGGAAGCCCAGCCCCTGGCGGATGTCCGCCGAGCGCTGACGCCCACCGGCACCCTCATCCCCAACAGCGGACTCGGCGGCCGCTGGCTCGGCCCCCTCGGTCGGATCGTCAAAGCGCGCGTGCTGTCCGGGTTCACCCGTCAGCAGCTGAAGCCTTTCACTTCGGTCGCGAAGCGCCAGGACCTGCTCACCCTGGCCGATCTCCTCGCGACCAGGCAGGTCACGCCCGTCATCGACCGCACCTACCCCCTCGACGAAGCAGCCGACGCCCTCCGCTACGTCGGGGCCGGCCACACCCGAGGGAAGGTCGTCGTCACCGTCTGACGACCGGACCGACGAGAACGACCCCACCCGTGCGTATGCACGCCCAGACCTGCCGCCACTCCGGCGGACGGACCTCTCCTATCGAAAGAAGAACCGATGACCATCCGAACGACAACCCCGAACCTGCTCGACAACCCGCCGATCCCCGTGCAGGCCAAGCTTGCGGCAGCCTGGACCAGCCTCATGTTCCTCGTCATCTACATCGACTACTTCCACCTCTACCAGCCCGGCGAAATCGACGTAATCCGGGGTGGCGACATCTTTGAGTTTGACATCAGCGGGACATTGATGACCATTTTCTTCGTGATCATCGCGATCCCGGCCCTGATGGTGCTGCTCTCCATGACGCTGCCCGCCCGGGTGAACCGCGCCACGAACCTCGTCGTGGCATCGCTGTACATCCCCATCATGGTGTTCAACGCGGCAGGGGCGTCCTGGGACTGGGCCTTCTACTACGCCATCACCATCGGAGTCGAGGTGCTGATCCTGGCCTTCGTCCTGCGCGCCGCCTGGACCTGGCCCCGCGGCGTCGCATCGCCGGTGACCACGGCAGCCGGCGTGTATCAGGAGCCTCTTCAGACGCAGCATCACGCGTGACTCCCTTCCGCGCGCCGGGTCGTCTTTCGCCCGGCCCGGCCCGGCCGCGGTCATTGTCACCCGGCGTCCTGTGCCTTCGCTCCTGAGATCACCGAGAGAGCTCACCTCCGGGTCGATGGCCGCAGGCCGGCAAGGATGAAGGCAGCGACCCATCTGTTCAGCTCGTTCATTCTCGGCGTCGCGGTGTGGGCCTTCTGGCTGCGGGACAGCGACTACTACTGGGACGAGGCTCTCGGGTCCTGGCAGGGCCCGTACAGCGAAGCCCAGGTGGTCGGATGCGTGCTGACATACGCCTTGATGGTCGCGGTGCTGTCCACACGTCTGCACCCCGTGCTCGTGACCGTCGGCATGGCAAGGGCAACGTCATCGTCGCGCCACGGACACCCGCCACACGGGCACGTCGAGCCGCCCCTACCAAGGCCCCGGCGGTCCCACCACCACCAGGAAGGTCCCCGGTCATGATCGAGGCACACGAGCTCACCAAGCGCTACGGCGGCAAGACCGCCGTCGACAGCATCAGCTTCACCATCGCGCCCGGCTCGGTCACCGGGTTCCTCGGCCCGAACGGTGCCGGGAAGTCGACCACCATACGCATGATCATGGGACTGGACCGGCCGACGTCAGGCAGCGTCACCGTCAACGGCAAGCCCTACGGGCACCACCGCTCGCCGCTGGGCGAGGTCGGCGCGCTGCTCGACGCCCAGGCCGTCCACCCCGGCCGCAGCGCCCGGTCCCACCTGCGGACCATGGCCGCCACCCACAACATCAAGGCATCGCGCGTCAGCGAGGTCATCGAGATGACCGGCCTGGCCGGTGTCGCGAGCAAGCGCGTCGGCGGGTTCTCCCTCGGCATGGGCCAGCGCCTGGGCATCGCCGCGGCGCTCCTGGGTGACCCCCGTACGCTCATCCTGGACGAGCCCGTCAACGGGCTCGACCCCGAAGGCGTGCAGTGGGTGCGTCAGCTCGTGCGCGGCCTGGCCGCCGAGGGCCGCACGGTCTTCCTGTCCTCGCACCTGATGAGCGAGATGGCGCAGACCGCCGACCAGCTCCTGGTAATCGGCCGCGGCCGGATCATCGCTGCCGGTCCGGTCCAGCAGGTCATCGACTCCGTCTCCGGCGGCGCCGTGCGCGTGCGGTCCCCGCATGCCGGTGAGCTCGCCGCCGCCCTGGCCGCGGACGGCGTCACCGTCACGCTGCCCGAGTCCGGGACCCTCGAGGTCAGCGGCACCACCGCCGAGCACGTCGGTGACGTCGCGTTCACCCGGGGGCTGGCGCTGCACGAGCTGTCCCCGCGCAGCGCCACCCTCGAGGAGGCGTACATGAGCCTCACCCAGGACGCGGTCGACTACCGATCCCACACCACCACCGCCCGGTCCAGGACCGAGAAGGGCCAGAACCAATGAGCACCCTGACCGCTGACCCCACCGCGACCACCCGCGCCGCCACCTCGCCCAGCACCGCAGAGGTGAACAGCACCCTCGCGGGCATCATGCGCGGGGAGTGGATCAAGCTGCTGTCGCTGCGCTCGACGTGGTGGGCGCTGACCTCCACCGCCGCACTCATGACGCTGGCATCCCTGGCCTACGCCATGTCGCTGGACACCATGGCCGAGGACCCCGTGACGGCCCCGGGCATCGAGCAGATGCACGGCGCCGAGATCGTCGCGAGCGGCTTCCCCTTCGGGATGCTGATCATCGCCGTGATGGGCGCCCTGTCCATCACCGGGGAGTACTCCACCGGCATGATCCGCTCCACGTTCGCTGCGGTCCCGACCCGGCTCCCCGTCTTTGCCGCCAAGGCCCTCACCCTCGTTGTCCTGGCCGCCGCTGTGGCACTCGTCAGCGTGATCCTGTCGTACCTGGTCACCATGGCCCAGCTCTCCCAGTACGACCTCGTCCCGGCCCTCGCCGACCCCGGTACCTGGCGCGTGCTCGGCGGCTCGGTCTACTGCCTCACCGCCGCCGCCCTGTTCTCCCTCGGCCTCGGCACCCTCCTCCGCTCCACCGCGGCCACCGTCACCGTTGCCCTGACCGTCCTGCTGCTGCTGCCTGGCATCCTCAGCTTCGTCACCCTGGACTGGGTGCAGACCATCGTCAGCTACCTGCCCCTGCCGGCGTCCTCAACGTTGCTCACCACTGGGACGACCGACGTGCCAGGTGCCAACCTCTCCACATACACGAGCCTGGTCGTGGTCGCCGCATACGCTGTGGTCCCGATCGTGACGGCCGCCGTGGCGCTGCGCCGCCGCGACGCGTGACACTCTCCAGCTCGAAGATCCCAAGGAGCTGAGCACCATGGCTGCGGAGAACATCGCCGTCACCGAGCACCTGGTGCTGCGCCCGATGGCGAGCGGCGACGCCCCGGCGCTGGCGGCATACCGCAGCGATCCGGTGCAGGCCCGCTACCAATCGTGGGAGACGCCCTACCCAGTGGACAGCGCCCAGGCGCTCATCGCCGAGATGCGCGAGGTGCGGTTCGCGCAGCCCGGCTCCTGGCTCCAGGTCGCCATCGAGTCCGCCGGGCGGCTGATTG
>JACMPC010000061.1 GCA_014377705.1 Dermatophilaceae bacterium | reverse complement strand
GGATGAGTCGGTCGGTACGCCGGGTTCTGTCGTCGCGTGCCGTTGCCGGCTCGCGACGGACGGTCATCCATCTCGGGTACTCGTTGCCGAGCACCTCTAGCGGTCTACCCGCAAGCTCGGGCGGGCCGCCCTCGAACGCTTGCTGTCTGACCTTGCTTCAGGTGGGGTTTACCTAGCCACTCCAGTCACCTGGAGTGCTGGTGGTCTCTTACACCACCGTTTCACCCTTACCGCGGCGCCTGTCCGGCCGAAGCCGACTGGTTCACCGTGGCGGTCTGTTTTCTGTGGCACTGTCCCGCGGGTCGCCCCGGATGGCTGTTAACCATCACCTTGCCCTGTGAAGCCCGGACGTTCCTCGGCGATGTGAGTTGCCCGGAAAACCGGGATCACAGCATCGACGCGACCGTCTGACCGACTCATCCGTGGTCCAGCATAGATCCTCGAACCGCGTTGGTATGCCGCGTCGCCGCGTCTCAGACCAGCCACCTCGCCTCACACCAGCCGCAGCCAGGCGAGCCCGGCCGCCAGCAACGGCACCCCGACACAGATCGCGACCAGGTGCAGCCACGGGATGACGATGCTCGGCGACTGACTGAACTGCTGTGCCGTGACGGGATCCCAGCCTTGCGTCGTCAGCGGCCAGGTGATGGCGATTCCCGGGACGAGCCCTACAAGGAGCAGGAGCACACAGCCACAGGCCGCGATCACGAGGGCCTGCGAGGCGGCAATGCCAGGTCGGGTATGCCAGGTCGCTCCCACCGCGGCCAGAGTCGCCATGTCGTTCTGGGACTCCGCCAGCGAGAGCGCCGTGGAGATAAGCGAGGCGACCGAGCACGCCTTGAAGTTGCGCGGGGGCCAGCACGAGAGACCCGGCGACCGAGAACAGGCATGAGCAGGATGAGCCAGGCGTCGTTCTTGAAGCCGCGCTCAACCTGCATCCAGTTCTCATCGCCGCGCCGGTCGTTGACAGCGCTCTCCGCCGTTGCCGAGATCATGCCGGTCGGCGAGGTCACCTCCAGGAAGTTCGGCGTCACCGGCCAGTCAAGCCTGGCTGCGGTCGCCGGCAGGACCCAGGCCCCGGGTTGCCCGCCAGCAAGGGCGGGCTCCCAGGTGTGCCGGTCGATCACCGCCGCGGGCACCCGCTGGTGCCCCGTCACGACTGGCGTGGCGGCGGGTTTCTCCGGGGTGCCGGCCTTGGCCCGCCCGCTGACGAGCTCGACGAAGCCGCCTCGCATCATTTTCGGATCGAACACCAGCATCCCGCCGCCGCCCAGGGTGCGGCGTTCGGCCTCGGACAGGGGTGTGCTGACGGCGAGGGTCGTCAGCGAGATCACCTGAATCTGGGCGTGCTGCTCCTGCACGCCGGAGCCGAGGAGCACACATCTCTGGTCGACCGGCATATCGCCCACGGTTCCGAGGCTGCCGAACACCGCCGGCACCGAGCATCCGGGCGGCCTGGCCGCGAGGAAGTCCAATTTGCTGCCGGGCGCGGGTTTGCCACTGCCCATGCCTTGTTCTGGTGGGGGCGGTGCTTGTCCGACGGTGCCGACCGAAGAGACGTCCAGGTCCAGCGCAAAGGCCTTGATGACCGAGCGCACGACGTTCTCATCCTGCGCCCGCGACCACCAGATCCAGCCGTGGCCCACCGTTGCCTGCGGCTTACTCCCGCTCTCGCTGCCTGTTGTCGCTGGCTGCGCCGACGCTGAGCGCCGTGAGGGCGGTGACCGCTGCCATGATGGCCGCACCCGCCGGGGTCGATCGCGCTCGCTGCCGGGCCGTATCGCGCGCCGCCAGCAGCAACCCGTGACTGATCGACATCGGTGATCCCCTTCAACGTGAGCCCACGATACTGAGTATCACCGTGGCAGACGAGACAGCATGCCGAG
>JACMPC010000060.1 GCA_014377705.1 Dermatophilaceae bacterium | reverse complement strand
TAATTGCAGAACGTCGCGCGGGTCAATGTGCCGAGTTGCTCGAGCCTGACGGCGATCTGCTCACGGGATTGTCTGCCGGCGATCGTTGCGTCAGAGCCCCCGAGCGTCGTCGAAAGTGTCGGTCGGACGTCGGAGGGCGTTCCTCTCTGCTTGTGGATCCTCGGTCCCAGCGCTCAGCCCGGGAGTGTGATCAGCTGCATGGTGCACCGTGGTCCGGAGGCATGAGCCAGACGACGGTCGGCCGTGCACAACGGCCAGTCGAGCGCCTCGGCGAGGGCGACGTAGCACGCGTCATAGGCAGTGACGTTTGCTCGCAGCTCGAAGGCTCGGCGTATCAGCCCAAGGGTGGGGAACCTGGCAAGCGGGATGTCAGTGAGGTCCTCGATGGCTTGCTCGAATCGTTGGTCGCTGATGGTGCCAGCGAGCCAGCGCCGTCGGAGCACTGCGGTCGTCTCAACATCAACGAGATCCGGTGCGGCCAGCTCGCGGTGCACGCGAAGCAGTTCTCGGGCCTGCCGACCCGCTTCCTCGTCGTCGCCGATGGCGTTGGCCAGGACGGAAGCGTCGACGACGATCACCTGCTGGAACGTTCTTCGGCCAGGTCTGCTGCTGCCTGATCCAGGCCGACACGGCCGCCACTGCGGGTCTCGATCCGCCGGAGCACGTCGTCCAGGGTGGGCGAGACGGCCAGCCGGGTCAGCTCCGCGGCGAGGTACTGCTGCAGCGACTGCCCCCGCTCTTCGGCCCGGCGCAGGAGCTCTCGGTGGGTCTCCTCGGTGAGGTCACGGACGAGCACGTTGGTCATGCTTGCATTATGCTATCAGTGGCGCTCTGTTGCAACCCTTTTCGTGTCGGCCTTTGCCCGCCGGGGGAACCATCAAGTGGGCTGCTCGGTGTTCGTTGCAGCTGGTGGAGGTCGAGGATCGCGCAGGCACGGCGCGCGACGGTGCTTCGGATAACGGGCATGCCCTCGGCGGTCAGTTCGGCGCGGGCCTGGGCTTGGAGGGCAGGTCGCAGCCCGTCGGTCTCGGCCAGGCGCGCCTCCAATTCGGCGAGTTCGTGGGCGTCGATGGCCTGGTCGGCTCCGGGCGTCTGGGTGTCCCACCACGGTCCGGCTTCGGCCACTCGTGCCGGCGAGCAGCTTTCTGGGTCCTGGGCTACGGCCAGGAGGGCTTGTTTCATCGAGGCCGGCGGCCACCCCCTGGTCACCACAGCCAGCTTGATGACGACGCCCAGGCACCGGGCGGTCCACCGGGCGGTCGGTTTGCCCAGCAACTGGCGTGCGGTCATGCACCGCGCGGCGAGCTGGTCGAGGTCGGTGATGGCGCAGGCTTCGAGCAGCTCGTGGTCTGCCTCCTCCACTGGCGTCGGGGCGGACCGGCCGCGGTGTGAGGGGGTAGGGGGAGGAGGTTTGTCGGTAAAGATCTTTGGGTTGGGCCGCACTTTTGCGGTCACCCTGGCCGCAGAAATGCGGCCAGGGGTAGCCGCAGATCTGCGGCTACCGGTTGTGGGGGCGCCTGGAAGTGGCGGGTGGCGTACTCCGGCGGCAGCGCGCGGCCGTCCTCGCGGGTGAACACCAGGCCTGCGTCGTTCCAGGCGGGGCCCCAGGCTGCGCGTTCGACGTCCTGCATCTCCTGGTGACGGCGAAGGATGGCGACCGTGCCGTCATCGATGGGAATGAGGCGGGTTCCGCGCTTGATCTTGGGCGTTCCTACGACTCCTCGTCCGTGGACCTCGGTGATCTGCTGCACGACGGACAGGCACCTACCGTCGAGGTCGACGTCCTCCCAGCGCAGGCCGATCGCCTCGCCGCGGCGCATCCCGGTGAAGAGGATCAGGTGGTACAGGTTGACCAGCCGGTCGTCGGCGATGTCACGAAGGAAGGTCTGACACTCCTTCACCGTCCACGGCTTGGGTCGCTTGGGGTTCTCCGGCGCGAGCTCGATGTGATCCGCGGGACTGTAGGGGATGAGCCGGCGCTTGACCGCGCTGTTGAGTGCCGAGCGAAGCACCGCGTGGACTCGCCGGATCGTGCTTGGGCTGAGCGGCCGGCCGCGCATGCCCAGAGCGATCGCCAGGTACATGCGGTCCAGATGATGTGCGCGTAGCTGGAGCAGTCGGATCTGACCCAGGTGGGGCACCAGGTAGTTGGTGGTGAAGTCGCGGTACAGCGACATCGTCTTGGGCTTCAGGGCGTGCTTGCCGGCGAGCCAGGTCTCCAGGTACTCGCCCACCGTCAGGCTGTGGGCGCTGACGCCCACCATGAACGCACTGACGGTTCCTGCAGGGCCGTCTGCGCTGCGCCCTTGGTCGGGAAGCCACCCTGGGCTGGTCTGCAGACGGCTCCCGTTGCTATCCCTGCCGTACTCGAGGACGTAGCGCCACGTGCCCTTGCAGCGATGGGGTGCGAACGAGGCGTCCGCCTCACGGGGACAGTCTCGGGTGTGACGCTGGACGACAGTGCCGTCTCGTCTTTTCGGATCTGTGCTTTGTCGCGTGCGGTCGCCGACGTCCTGGGCAGGTCCAAGTGAGCCAGTAAGTGTTCCGGCCGATCCCGTCTTGGGGCCCGGTCCTATATGGGGAGCGGCTAGCGGAGCAAGCGGCCACCTCTCACCACCGCCTCTGGTCGTCCCGTAGCCGGATCGTCCCGCGGACACCGAGTCTTGGCTCCGAGGCGTCCGGTCATCGTTCGTCGTACGGGTACCGATGCTTGACTCCGAAGCGCTCGGTGATCGTTCGACTACCGGGGAGTTGTCCTGCGCTGTCTCCCCTAGGCTTGCGGTCATGACATTCGTGAACGCTGGCACGCTCGGCACAGTCTCGGGTCACCGCGACGAACTGGTGGCGATCCTCACCCAACACAGCGACCTCCTGGGCGAGCTCGGGTGCAGCGTTTACGAGGTCGGCATCAACGCCGACGCGCCTGACACGGTGTTCGTCGTGGAAGTGTGGGACTCACAAGAGGCACACCGCCGCTCGCTCGAACACCTCGAAGTCCAAGCGTCGATCGCAGCCGCGCGACCATTTCTGTCGGGAGAGTTCGGCGGTTTCCGGTTCGACGTACTCGGCTCACCCCTTCGCGATGCGTAAGCAGTAGCCGATAGCCCGTCCGTCCGCTTGCCGATTGACCACCAGGTTCCCAGGGTTCGCTTGGGGCGTGCCCGGTCGCGCGCTGGCTTAGGGTGTTGGTCGGATGCAAGTGAAAGAAGTGCCAGCATGATCCTCCCGAAGGTCCGAGACTTTCGCTTTGTGACGGTCCGTCGCGGTGGCACCCTGAGCGATTCGGATCACCAGCTTCTGGCTCTTTGGGCGGCATCGTGCGCAGAGCATGTTCTTGACCTGTTCGAGTCGGCTCAGCCTCAGGACCCACGACCGCGTCGGGC
>JACMPC010000003.1 GCA_014377705.1 Dermatophilaceae bacterium | reverse complement strand
CGACATACCGAGGGCATGGGCCATGGTGGCTGCGTCCACCGGGCGGCCGGCCGGGTCCTTCGCGAGAGCGGCACCGATGACGTCGCGGATCTCGGCAGGGACCGTGTCGGGAAGCAGTGGCGGGGGCTGGTTGACGTGCGCGAGGGCGGTGGCCACGAGGGTCTCGGCGTCGAACGGGCGTCGTGCGGTGAGCATCTCGTACCCGACGACGCCCAGTGCGTAGATGTCGCTGCGTGCCGTCGCGCTCTGGCCTAGCGACTGCTCCGGTGAGAGGTACTGGGCGGTTCCGAGGATCTCACCGGTCTGGGTGAGCGGCGCGGTGCCGACCAGGCGTGAGATGCCGAAGTCCGTGAGCTTGGCAATTCCATCGGCGGTGACCATGATGTTCGCCGGTTTCACGTCCCGGTGGACGATGCCGCCCTGATGAGCGGCCTCGAGCGCGTTGGCGGCCTGGGTGAGGATCGAGACCGTCTCCGGCGTTGGCAACGGTGCCCGTTCGGCGATGATCTGGCTCAGCGGCTGGCCGCTCACGAGCTCCATGACGAGAAAGGCCGCGCCGTCGTCCTCGCCGTAGTCGAGCATGGTGATGATGTTGGGGTGCTGTAGCGCGGCCGAGCACCGGGCCTCCGCCCTGAACCGGGCCAGGAAACCGGACTGCTGGCTGAGGGCCGGGTTGAGGAGCTTCACCGCGACGGTGCGGTCGAGGACCGTGTCAGTCGCCGCCCAGACCTCGCCCATGCCGCCGGCAGCGAGGCGCTCGGTCAGGACGTAGCGGTCACTCAGGGCGGTTCCCTGGGCTGGGTTCACGGATTCAGCACCGCCTCGATGACCTGCCGTGCGATCGGTGCGGCAACCTTGCCGCCGGTGGCCTCGTTGCCCGCGTCCCCGCCGTTCTCGATGACCACCGCCACAGCGATCTTGGGGTCGTCGGCGGGCGCGAAAGCGGTGAACCAGGCGTGCGGAGGACCGTCCTCGATATGCTGAGCAGTCCCGGTCTTGCCGGCAACCTGAATGCCGGGGATCTGGGCGGGAGTGCCGGTGCCTGACTGGACGACGTTGACCATCATCCGGGTCAGGGCGGCCGCGACGTCCGGGCTGATCGCCTGGGAGAGCTGCTCGGGCTTGCTCTGGTCGATGATGTCCAGGTCGCTGTTGCGCGTGTCCTTGACCAGATAGGGGCTCATGACAATGCCCTTGTTGGCGATGCCCGCGCTGACCATCGCCATCTGCAGGGGCGTCACGCGCACGTCATACTGACCGATCGCCGCCTGCGCGCTCTGGGCGGCATTCAGCTGAGCCGGCACCTGGCTCGCGGTGACCCGCATCGGCACTCTCAAGGCATCGCCGAAGCCAAACTTGGCTGCCTGCGCGCGCAGCGCGTCGGCGCCCAAATGCATCCCCAACCAGCCGAACGCGGTGTTGCAGGAGATCTCGAGGGCGTGCGTCAGGGTTGTCTTGTCGCCCGGGCCGCAGGGCTGGCGGTCGTCGGTGGGCAGAGGTTTGTTCGACTGTGGAAGATCGAGTGATGCCGCTCCCGGTATCAGGGACTGCTCGGTGAACTTGCCGGAGGACAGCGCCGCGGCCGCCGTGACCAGCTTGAAGGTCGAGCCCGGTGGGTAGAGGTCGCCCGCGATCGCCCGGTTGACGGCAGGTCGCCCCGGCGCGGCGTTCAGCTTCGTCCACGCCTTCGCGACGGAGTCGAGGTTGTGGCCCGACAGGGTCGTCGGGTCGTACTGCGGGTGGCTGACCATCGCGAGGATCGCACCGGTGCGCGGGTCCAGTGCGACCACGGCTCCGCGTTGCCTGCCCAGCGCACTGTCCGCCGCCTGCTGGGCCTCGGGATTGACGGTGAGCTCGAGGCTGGCACCACTGGGGACTTTGCCGGTCACCATGTCGAGCACGCGCCGGTAGAACAGCTTGTCCGACTTCCCGGACAGCAGGCTGTCCTCAGCTCCCTCAAGGCCGCCGCCGGCTCCATAGGTGAAGGAGTAGTAGCCGGTAACCTGGGAGTAGAGCTTGCCGGAGGGATAGACGCGGACGTACTTGAGGTCGTCCTTGACCGGGACGGACTTGGCGATCGGTGTCCCGTTGACCAGGATGGCGCCGCGCTCGCGGGAGTAGCTCTCGAGCAGGGTGCGACGGTTGCCTGGCCGGTTGTCGAGGTCCTTGGCGGTGACGAACTGGATCCAGGTGGTGGATATCAGCAGGGCGGAGAAGAGCAGGGCCACCACGAAGGAGAGCCGGCGGATCGGCTTGTTCATTGAATCCTCACCACCTGGGTGTGGGCCTCGGAGGCGGTGGCAAGCTCTTCGGCGTCGGGTAGCGGTCTCCGGGCCTGGTCGCTGATCCGTAGCAGGAGCGCGACCAGTGACCAGTTGGCCAGCAGGGATGACCCGCCGTAGGACAGGAAGGGCATCGTCAGGCCGGTCAGCGGGATGACCCGGGTGACTCCACCGACGACCACGAAGCACTGCAGCGCCATCGAGAACGACAGCCCGACCGCCAGCAGCTTGCCGAAGCCGTCCCGGACGCCGAGGGCAGTGCGAAGGCCGCGTTCGACCAGCAGCACGTACAGCATCAGCAGCGCGAAGAGGCCGATCAGCCCGATCTCCTCACCGAAGCTCGGGAAGATGAAGTCGCTCTCCGGGAAGTAGGTGATCTCAGGGTGCCCACGCCCCAGCCCGCTTCCGAGCAGCCCACCCTTGGCCATGCCCATCAGACCCCGGACCAGCTGGTCACTGGTGGCAATGGCCTCTTCGCTGAACGGATGCAGCCACAGCAGGACCCGCGTCTGGACGTGCCCGAAGGAGAGGTAGGCAATGTACGAGCCGGCGCAGAACAGCAGCATGCCGATCGCTATCCAGGACCGGCGTTCGGTGGCGACGTAGAGCATCGCGACGAAGACACCGAAGAACATCAGCGAGGAGCCCAGGTCCTTCTCGAAGACCAGGACCCCGACGCTGGCCAGCCAGGCAAGCAGGATGGGGCCGAGGTCCTTGGCCCTGGGCAGGCCGATCCCCAGGAACCGGCTCCCTACCAGGGAAAGGGCGTCGCGGGTCTGCACGAGGTAGCCGGCGAAGAAGATGACGAGCAGGATCTTGGCGACCTCGCCGGGCTGGAAGGACAACGGCCCGATCCCGATCCAGATCCGTGAGCCGTTGATGTTGCGGCCGAGGCCGGGCACCAGCGGGAGCAGCAGCATCCCCAGGCCAAGCGCCATCGCAGTGAAGGTGAAGCGCCGCAGCTGGCGGTGGTCGCGAAGGACGATGATGACGCCGGCGGCGAGGAGCACGGCCAGCGTGCTCCAGATCAGCTGTTTGGGCGCGAGCAGCCTGCTCCCGGTGCGATCGTAGGCCAGGTCCAGGCGGTGGATCATCACTAGTCCCAGCCCGTTCAGCAGCGTGGCGATCGGCAGCATCAGCGGGTCGGCATACGAGGCGCGCCACCGCAGGACCAGGTGGAAACCGACCGAGAGGACCAGCAGGCCGAAGCCGTACAGGATCAGGTCGGGCGGGAACTGCCCGCCGATCGCCAGACCCACGTTGAGGTAGGCCACGAGCACGATGGTGATGGCCAGCAGCAACAGCACCAGCTCGACATTGCGTCTGGTGCGCGGACGAAACGACGTGACCATACTCATGGGCTGGACGTGCCGCAGGTGCCGCCCGCGGCCTTGATGGTCTGGCACCTGATGGCCTGCACACGCAGGTCGGTCACCAGCCTGCGGGATTCCTCGACGTGGGTGGTGCTCACCGTCGAGTCGAGCTTGCTGCGGTAGAAGTCCGGCAGGTCGCTCAGGGCGATGTCACTCTGGTCGACCACGTGCGAGAGCTCCCACGGTCCGATCTTCTGGGCGACGCCCGCGTAGATCGCGACGTGGCCGTTGGCCTCGCCGACGTAGTACTGCTGTTGCGACCAGGTGTATGCCGCGTAGCCGCCACCCGCCACGGCGATCAGGCCCAAGAGCACCAGCGAAAGGACCTTGACCCACCGCCAGTGTCCTGAGCGCGTTGCCGACCCGGGCGGGCCCTCGGACCCCGCTTGTTCGGCATCCGCGGCATCGGCGCCACGGGCTTCACGGGACAGGGCCGCGGCCTTTGCGGCAGGGGTGGCCGCCGCGGCCCGGGACGTGCCGGCCCTGCGCTCGGCCGCCGCGCCCACGACCTCCTGCGCCGTCGACGGCGCCCCATCCCTGTCGAGGTCGACGATGTCGCCGACGATGCAGGTCACGTTGTCCGGGGCGCCGGCGCGCAGGGCGAGCCCGACCAGTCGGTCGGCAACCACCCCCGGTGGCTGGTCCTGGACGAGGATCTCCTGGAGGGTCTCGCGGGCGACAAAACCGGAAAGGCCGTCAGAGCAGACGAGATAACGGTCGCCGACGTGAGCCTCGCGCATGGCCAGGTCCGGCTCGTCCTCGTTCTGCCCGGTCAGGACCCGGGTGACCAGGGAGCGCTGGGGATGACCCTGGGCCTCTTCCTCAGTAATTCGGCCCTCGTCGATGAGGCTCTGCACGAACGAGTGGTCGTGGGTGATCTGGGTAAGTGCGCCTTCGCGCAGGAGGTAGGCGCGGGAGTCGCCGATGTGCGCCACGGCGATCTTGTTGCCGGTCCGCAACAACGCGGTGACCGTGGTGCCCATGCCCAGCAGCTCCGGCTGGCGTTGCATCGCCTCCCGCAGCTCACTGTTTGCCGAGCGCAGCGCCCCGGCCAGGAGGTCCAGCGCACTCTCGGCCCCCGGCCCCTCGTCGTCGAGGCTGACCATCTCGCCGATCGCGATCGAGCTTGCGACGTCGCCCGCGGCGTGGCCGCCCATGCCATCGGCGACGACGAGCAGGTGGGGACCCGCATAGCCCGAGTCCTGGTTCTCCGCTCGCACCAGTCCCACGTCCGAGCGGGCGGCGTAGTGCAGTGCGATGGCCACGGCAGCCCTACTTCCGCAGCTCAAAGATGGTCTTGCCGATGCGCAGGGTCGAACCGACCTCTACGGGCGTGGGCTGGGTCAGCCTGGTGATTCCCATGTAGGTGCCGTTGGTGGATCCAAGGTCCTCCACGACCCAGCCTCCGTCACGTCGGAAGATGCGGGCGTGGCGGCCGGAGGCGAAGTCGTCGTTCAGAACCAGGGTGCACTCGGGGTTGCGGCCGAGCAGCACACCGGTCTCCATCAAGGTCAACGTCGTGCCCGCCAGAGAGCCTTCGGTGACGGTCAGCGTGTTCGGGATGCGCTTGCTGGCAGAGCGCGACATCTTGGGGACGACAGGCTCGGTGACCGTGGATGCCGCAACCGCCGGTCGCGCCGGCCGGCCCGGGGGCTTGGGCTTGACCCGGCTCAGGACCCGGGTGCCATAGAGGTCGCCGCGCAGGACGCCGACAACGCTGAAGACGAAGATCCAGAGCAGGGCAAGGAGGCCGAGGCGGATCACCGTCAGGGTTAGCTCACTCATGGTTAGGGAATCACCGACGTTCTGCTCGGAAGATGAGTTTGGTGCGGCCAACACTGACCCGGTCACCATCGGCCAGGCGCTGGCTGGTGATGCGCTCTCCGTTCACGAAGGTGCCGTTCGTGGAGCCGAGGTCGCGGATGTTGGTGACCAGGTGAGGTCCGTCGCTGGTGACCCGAATCTCCGTGTGCTGCCTGGAGATCCCGGGATCGTCGAGGATGACGTCGGCGGAGTTGTCGCGACCCAGGACGGTGATGGCGGCGAGCAGGGGATAGTGGTCACCGTCGACGTCGAGCCAGGGGCGCCGGGCGGGGTGGGTCAGCGGGTGCATCGCTGGCGGCTCGTGGCGGGTCACCGGTGATGGCGGCTTGGCCGTTGATGAGGCCGCTGCTCCGTCAGGTGAGGGCTCGGGAGACGCCGAGCCAGCTGCCTGTGCCTTGGCCGTGGCCGGACGCACCCGGAATACACCGGTCTCGAGGTCTTCGATGGACAGGAAGCCCACCTGGATCGGGCCGCCGGGCTGGTAGCGCTGGGACTCTGCGTGCTCCTGCGCCGAGGCGACCAGCTCATCGGTCAGCATGTCCGAGAAGCTCGTCAGCCGCTCGTAGTCGGTGGGTGCCAGCTCGATGGTGAACAGGTTGGGGACGAAGGTGCGCCCGTGGCCGATCGTGGTGGCCCGGTCATCCATGGCACGGCGCATGGCTGAGGCGATCTCCACCGGCTGGACCTCGGACTTGAAGGCTTTGGCGAAGACACCATGAACCGCGCGTTCGAGCCCGCGCTCGACGCGATCGAACACTCCCACAGCTACTCCTTTCACAAGTTGGCCTTTCGATCGTATCCGGCCAAGCTGGGTCAACCCGAATGCTGTAGCCCTTGAGTCGGCTTTCCCTGCGTGCGCTGCCCGGCCGGTTTGGATTTCAGGTGGTCGTCCCTCACACTGTGTGAGCGCGCGCGAGTGGCGGAATGGCAGACGCGCTGGCTTCAGGTGCCAGTGTCCGAAAGGGCGTGGGGGTTCAAATCCCCCCTCGCGCACAACCGTCCGATCTCAGGACACAGGAACCCCCGGACCCTCAGGTTCGGGGGTTTCGCCGTGTTTGAGTGTGGCCGATGGTCTGGTGGTCTTTGGTGGATATCGGGCGCAACGTCCAGCAACTGCACACACGTTCTCTGGCCCACTTCACAGGTGCTCAGAGGTGACCTCAGTCACAAATATTAGAGGTTAGGAAAACAATCTGTACAAGACGTAAGAACGAGGACCCCCGGCAGCGGAGCCACCGAACCGAGGTGAAGTAACGCGTCGTGGCGACGTGGTGGGTGGACTCACATCCAACAGCAGAGACAGCCGTTGAGATGTGTGAATCGTGCTTTCGGCCAGGTCGATCGGGAATACGGACAGGTTGCCCAGCCATAGGGGCGGTTGGGCTGGAAGTTGCCGACGGGCTGGCCAGAGGGGTGGAAGCATCGGAGTCTGGAGGGTGGCACCCATGCCGCCTGGGGCAGGCTTGGAGTTGTCATGCTGGTTCATCTCAGAGCGCGCGTGACGCTCGTCGTTCTTCTGGCCATGGTCACGGCGACTGCGCAGGGGGTATCGGCTTCCGGCGCTCCAACGCCAGTACCGTCCTCTCCGTCCCCAGCGCCCAGTAAGGCTCAGAAGATGGCGGTCGAGCAGTCCCGCGCGGACTCCACCAAGCACGCTCTGGGCCTGGACAGTGGCGAGAAGCTCGTGGTTAAGGACGTCATCACCGATCCTGACGGCACGACCCATGTGCGCTACAACCGGACGTATGCCGGCCTGCGCGTCATCGGTGGCGACTTCGTGAGCCACCGGGCCAGGTCCGGCAAGATCAAAGGAGTCAACTGGAACGGCTCACCCGAGGTCGTGGTGGCCTCGACGAAGCCCAAGCTCAGCCTCTCGTCGGCCCAGGCTGCCGGCAGCCGGAAGGCTTCACTGGTGCAGAAGACCACCGCCGCGACCAAGGGCGAACTGGTCGTCTACTCGGGAGGCGCCTCAAGCAAAGCCAAGCCACAGCTGGCCTACGACGTGCTTACCACTGGTGTCCGGGCTGATCAGACGCCCAGCCGCGTCCACACCATTGTCGATGCCAGCACCGGTGTCACGCTCTCGTCCTGGGATGAGATCGAGAGAGGCACGGGCAACGGCATCTACTCGGGCCGGGTGACTATCGGCACCACAGCCGGCCCCCCCTGGACGATGCGCGACGCGGCGGGCAACTATGTGACAGACCTGAACGGGGCGACCTCCACCGCAGCCGGGACGACCTTCAACGACGCCGATGACAGCTGGGGCAATGGCGCAGTGACCGACCGGGCCTCGGCCGGGGTCGACGCCCAGTACGGTGCCGAGAAGACGTTCGACTACTTCAAGAACATCCAGGGCCGCAACGGCATCTGGAACACCGGGGCCGGGGCGCGTTCACGGGTCCACTACGGCACTAACTACGTCAACGCCTTCTGGGACGGTACCCAGATGACCTACGGAGACGGAGCGGGAAACACCCACCCCCTCGTCGAGCTCGACGTGGCCGGTCACGAGATGACCCATGGCGTCACTGAGAACACCGCGGGCCTGGTCGGGACTGGCGAGGCCGGTGGCCTGAACGAGGCCACCTCGGACATCTTCGGCACGTCCGTCGAGTGGTATGCGGCAAACGCCGCTGACAACCCGGACTACTTCATCGGTGAGCTGATCAACATCAACGGTGACGGGAGCCCGCTGCGCTACATGGACCGCCCCTCCCGCGACGGCGTCTCGCCGGACTGCTGGTCGCCGACCCTGGGCACCCTGGACGTGCACTACTCCGCCGGTCCCCTGGACCACTGGTTCTACCTGGCCTCCGAGGGCTCCGGGGCCAAGACCGTCAACGGTGTCTCCTACAACAGCCCGACCTGCAACGCCTCGACGGTGACGCCGATCGGCCGCGACGTGGCTGCCCGGATCTGGTACCGCACGCTGACGACGTACCTCACCTCGAGCAACTCCTATGACGCGGCTCGCGAGGGAGCCATCCAGTCCGCCAAGGACCTGTACGGCGCCGGCTCTGCGCAGTGCCTGGGCGTTGCGGCCGCGTTCTCGGCGATCGCCGTTCCGGCCGGTGCACAGACCTGTGCGGTTGCCTCACCGCCCCCGCCGGGCAGCAACCTGCTGAGCAACCCCGGCTTCGAGTCCGGAGACACCCTCTGGTCCTCGACCGCCGATGTCATCGCCCAGTGGGGCGGTTCGGGCCAGCCCGCCCACACAGGCACCTGGTCCACCTGGCTGGGCGGCGTGGGATCGGCCCACGACGACTCGATCTCGCAGCTCGTGACCATCCCCGCGAGCAGCAGCGCCACCCTCTCCTACGACGTGCACGTAGACACCTTTGAGGCAGCAGGCAGCACGGTGTACGACACGATGACGGTCCGGGTGGGCTCGACAGCGTTGCAGACGTTGTCGAACGTCGACGCGGCCGACGGCTACGTGCCCAAGACGGTGAACCTGTCGGCCTACGCGGGCCAGACGATCTCCCTCTCCTTCTCCGGAGCAGAGGACGCGTCTGCGGCAACCTCGTTCGTTCTCGATGACCTTTCGCTGACCACCACCCCCTACCTGGCCGTCGCGCCGGGCGCGCCGACGGCCGTCACGGGGACTCCCGGGAACTCCCAGGCAGCGGTGTCGTGGACGGTGCCGGCCAGCAACGGGGGCCCGCCGATCACCGGGTACTCCGTGCGGGTGGTCAACCTCGCCACGAGCGTTCAGGTGGGGACCCTGCGGGCCGCGGCCGCAGGCGCGGTCAGTTTGACAGTCGCAGGCCTGACCAACGGGACGGCGTACACGTTCCAGGTGCTGGCCACGAACGCGGTGGGGCCGGGTCCCTACTCGGTGATGTCCAACAGCGTGACGCCTGTCGCGCCCGTGGTGACTGTTCCGGTGACCCGGTTGAGCGACTTCAACAGGGACGGGTTCGCCGACCTGATCGCCCGTGACGGCGCGGGCCTCCTGTGGCTCTACCCCGGCGACGGTGCCGGCAGCTTCAAGGCCCGGTACCAGATGGGTGGTGGGTGGAACATCATGACCGCGCTCATCACGCCCGGCGACGTGAACGGCGACGGCATCGCGGACGTCCTGGCGCGGGACGCCGCTGGTGCTCTCTGGCTCTACCCGGGCAACGGCGCCGGTGGCCTGGGCGCCAGGCGCCAGATCGGCGCTGGGTGGCAGAGCCTCACGGTCACCAATGCCGGCGACATGACCGGGGATGGCCGAGGCGACGTGCTCGCCCGTGACTCGAGCGGCAACCTGTGGGTCTACCCGCTGGCAGGTAACGCAGTCTTCCAGACACGGCGCCTGAACAGCTCCGGCTGGGGGTCGGCTACTGCCATCAGGGGACCGGGCGACTTCTCCGGGGACGGGCGGGCCGACATCCTGGGTCGCGACGGGGGCGGAATACTGATGCTGTACCGGGGTAACGGCACCGGTGGCCTCATCGGTGGTGTCGCCGCCAGAACCGCGGTGTCAGCAGGGTGGACCGGGATGACTGCCCTGGTCACGCCCGGCAACTGGGACCGCGCCGGCGGGAACGACCTGATCGCGCGGGATGCGGCGGGAGCCCTGTGGCTCTACCCGGGCAACAATGCCGGAGGCCTGGCCACCCGGCGTGCGATCGGTAGCGGGTGGAACGGGATGACCTACCTCGGCTGATCGGTCCGGTCGGGCCAGATAGCCGGCTGCGCCGGTTGTCGCGATACGTTTTGCGCATGGCCAGACCCCACGCCGCATCGCTGATCGAGGATGCCTTCCATCGCCGCTCCAATGCCCTGCTGCTTGGACGCGGATGGGGCACCCGCACGATCAGCCACACGGGCTATGGCAGTCAGGACTTCGTGCGGGTCCTGAGCCGGGTGCTGCTGAGCCGCCTGAGGGACAGGCCGCCGACCAGCGAGACACACGGAAGCATCCGCGACCTGCGGGGTGCCGGAGGTGAGCAGCGCGGCTGGCGCGCCTTCATCACGGCGGGGGCCATGAACGTTCCGGTCCGGGTCATCGTGGGCGGCCGCACGACGGAGACGTTCTCGGATCGCAGCGGCTACATCGACGTGGTGATACCGGACCCGGGCCTGGAGCCGGGCTGGCATGCGGTCACGATCGAGCCGGAGGGCGGGACCCTGGCCCACGCCGCTGTGCTGATCATCGACCGCGAGACCCGCTTCGGCCTGGTCAGCGACATCGATGACACGGTCATCTCGACCTCCCTGCCCCGTCCGCTGATCGCCGCCTGGAACACCTTCGTGCGCCAGGAGACCACCCGTCACCTGGTGCCCGGCATGGCCCCGCTGTTCCGCACGCTGATCGGTGAGCACCCCGGCGCGCCGACCTTCTATCTGTCCACCGGCGCCTGGAACGCCGCGCCGACCCTGACCCGTTTCCTCAGACGTCACGGCTACCCGGCCGGCCCGATGCTGATGACCGACTGGGGTCCGACCAACACCGGTTGGTTCCGCAGCGGTCAGGAGCACAAGACCGAGGCCTTGCACCGGCTGGCTCGTGAGTTCCCGAAGATCCGCTGGGTCCTCATCGGCGACGACGGGCAGCACGACCCGAAGATCTACGGTGACTTCGCCCGGGATCGCCCCGATTGCGTTGAGGCGATTGCGATCCGGGAGCTGAGCCCGGCAGAGCAGGTGCTCTCACACGGCATCCCGGTGTCCAACGAGGAGTTCGCGCCCCGGGTGCGCCGGGACGTGCCGGTGTGCCGGGCACCCGACGGCTACAGCCTCCTGCGCCAGCTGAAGGCCGTTCGCGGCTAGCCCGTCGCTCGCAGCGCGGTGGACTTGTGTGGGTGGGTTCTGCTTTGGCGGCCGCTGAGCGAGAATGGGCCAGTGCCCGAGCTTCCCGAGGTTCAGGCGCTCGTCGACTTTCTGGGCGAGCGCACCAGCGGGCTGGCTGTCGTCAGGCTCGAGCTCGGGTCGATCAGCGTACTGAAGACTTATCAGCCCGCCCCCACGGCGCTGGACGGAATGCCGATCGGCACCGTCGCCCGGCACGGCAAGTTCATCGATATCGAGGCGCAGGGCCTGCACCTGGTGTTCCACCTTGCCCGGGCCGGCTGGTTGCGATGGTCAGATGCCCTGCCCGCCACCATGATCCGGCCGGGCAAGTCGCCGATCGCCCTGCGTTGCCGGCTCTCCGACGGCAGCGGTTTCGACCTGACCGAGGCCGGGACCCGCAAGCGCCTCGCGGCATACATCGTCAGCAACCCGATGGAGGTGCCGGGCATCGCCCGCCTGGGGCCTGACCCGATGGCTGAGGACTTCACAGCCACCGACTTCGCGGCCCTGCTCGCCGGCCGCCGGACCCAGGTCAAGGGGCTGCTGAAGGACCAGGGGTTCCTCGCCGGCGTCGGCAACGCCTATTCCGATGAGGTGCTCCACGTCGCGCGGCTCTCACCTTTCGCACTGGCCTCCAGCCTGGACGTGGCAGAGGTCCAGAGGCTGTATGCCGCGCTGCGCGGCACGCTGGCCGGTGCGGTCCGGGCTGCGTCGGGCAAGCCGGCCAAGGAGCTGAAGGATGCGAAGAGAGCTGGGATGCGGGTGCACGGGCGCACGGGCGAGGCCTGCCCGCTCTGCGGCGACGTCGTGCGCGAGGTGTCCTTCGCCGACTCGTCCCTCCAGTACTGCGCCACCTGCCAGACCGCCGGCAAACCCCTAGCCGACCGTCGTATGTCCCGTCTCCTCAAATAGCCCCACCCCACCCCGCCACCCCCGTCCCCCGCCACCCCCGTCCCCCATCCACACTCCGCTTGTTGCCCCGAAACCACCGTTTCGGGTTCTGTGAGGTGCCGATTCGGTGGTTTGGGGGCAAGAAGCTCGGCTGTGCGGGCGAGGGCGGGCGAGGGCGGGCGAGGGCGGGCGAGGGCGGGCGAGGGCGGGCGAGCTGGGCGGACGAGCTGGGCGAGGGCGGGCTCGGGGGGCTGGGGGGTGAAGGTGGGGGTGGGGACTGTCGGTGGGATGCGACACGATTGGCGTGTCTGGGTATGTCTCAGGAAAACGCGATACACACCGATAGCCTGCGATCGTGGACCCCATACGGAACCCCTATGCCCCAGGTGCGGGCCAGCGCCCGCCCGAGCTCGCCGGTCGCGATGACCAGCTGCGAGCGTTCACCGTGGTGCTCGAGCGCGTTGCCAGATCCAAGCCGGAGCGCTCCATCGTCCTGACCGGACTGCGCGGGGTGGGCAAGACCGTCTTGCTCAATGCCCTGCGGTCAGCGGCCGTCCGGGCGAACTGGGGCACCGGCAAGCTCGAGGCCCGTCCCGACCAACGGCTTCGACGGCCTATCAGCGCCGCCCTGCATGTCGCAGTCCGCGAGCTGGGCCATCCCAAGAGCGATGACGTCGACTACGTTCTCGGCGTCATCAAGGCGTTCGCCCAGCGCGAGGCGGCGAACAACGCGAGGCTTCGCGATCGCTGGAACCCGGGGATCGACGTGGCGGCGGTGACCGGGCGGGCCGACTCCGGGGACATCGAGATCGACCTGGTCGAGCTGCTGTCGGATGTCGGCGGTCTGGCTGCGGACGTCGGCCGCGGCGTGGCCATCTTCATCGACGAGATGCAGGACCTGGACCCGGAGGACATCTCCGCCCTGTGTGCTGCCTGCCACGAGATCAGCCAGAGCGGACTGCCGGTCATCGTCGTCGGGGCCGGGCTGCCCCATCTGCCGGCGGTTCTGAGCGCCAGTAAGTCCTACAGCGAGCGTCTCTTCAAGTACTCACGTATAGACAGGCTTGACCGCTCATCGGCCGACCTCGCGCTTCAGTCCCCGGCCAAGGACGAGGGTGCGGAGTTCCACGAGGATGCTCTCGAGGCGATGTATGTCGCGACCGGGGGCTACCCGTACTTCATCCAGGCCTACGGGAAGGTCGCCTGGGACAGCGCGCCCGGCTCGCCGATCACCGCCGGCGACATCCGGGTGGCCGCACCGGAGGCCGAGGCGGAGCTTGCCGTGGGTTTCTTCGGGTCGCGGTACGAGCGAGCCACGCCCGGCGAGCGGGAGTACCTGCGCGCCATGGCCGACGCAGCCCAGATCGTTGACCAGGACGCACACGGACCTGACCTGGACGACAGCGAGTCGGTGACGACCGCTTCGGTGGCAGCCGTTCTCGACCGCAAGCCGCAGTCGTTGTCGGTGGCTCGCGACGCCTTGCTCAAGAAGGGGCTGATCTACAGCGCCGAGCGCGGGCGGATCGCCTTCACCGTCCCGCACTTCGGCCGGTATCTGCGCGCCACCGGGTGAGCATGAGGCGGGTTTGGGCGATTTGGGCCCTTCGGTCACCTGCATGCGTCCACTCAGCCGTACGGATTGGACATCGGTGCGGCCCAGCTACAAAATGCAGTCATGACCACAACAGATGGCGGCAGACAGGCGGAGCCTGCGGTCGAGAGTGAGGCTCAGCATCTCCTTGAGCTGAGTCGCCGTCGTGCTGAGCTGCTCGAGTCGATCAACTTCCTCGGGCATGCGCTCGCGGCGCCGGTGGCGAGCGGGCCGATCCGCTGGGTTCAGAACGTTTCCTCTGCGTTGATGGAGCTGTCCGGCGACTTCCGTGAGCACGTCGAGCTCACCGAGGGACCCGCTGGTCTGTATGCCCGGGTCAACAGTGCGTCGCCGAGGCTCTCCCACCAGGTCGACAGGCTCATCCAGGATCACAAGACCCTGACCGGGCTCATCTCAGACCTGCTCACCCTCGTCGGCAGGGCCGCCGTGTCTTTCGCCCGCGGTGATTCGATGCGCAGCGATGTGGATGAGGTGCGCGAGCGCGGCACCGCCCTGCTCAGTGCCTTGGCTCGACACCGCCAGCGTGGTTCAGACCTCATGTACGAGGGCTATTCCGTGGACATCGGCGGCCAGGACTGAGCACGGATCAGTTGTCTGAGACATGGCTACCGGGACGCCTATGTGCCCCAGGTGTCGGCCTGACCCGCTAGACTACGAACAGCGGTCCGCACTGTTCTGCCTCGGACCTGCTTCTTCATGTCGATAGCCACGCGCCGCAACCGCATGGGTCTGCGCCGGGCAGAACGACTCACTTAACGTATGGAGTACACCCCTGTGTCTTCTGACACCACTTTCGCCAGCCTTGGCGTGCCCACTTCCCTGACCACCGTTCTTGCGGCCTCAGGAATCACCATCCCGACCCCGATCCAGGCCGCTACGCTGCCCGACTCCCTCGCGGGTCGCGACGTCCTCGGCCGTGGCCGTACCGGCTCGGGCAAGACCTACGCCTTCCTGCTTCCGCTGCTCACCCGGCTGGTCGCCAGCAAGACCTCGCGCCAGTCCCGCAAGCCGCGGGCGCTCATCCTGGCCCCGACCCGCGAGCTGGCGAACCAGATCCAGGCCGCGATGACCCCGCTGGCCAAGCCACTGGGCATCACCAGCCTGACCATCTTCGGCGGTGTCGGCCAGAACCCCCAGGTGAGCGCCCTGCGCGGGGGTGTTGACGTCGTGGTCGCCTGCCCCGGACGGCTTGAGGATCTCCTGGGCCAGGGAGCACTGACCCTGGACGCCGTCGAGATCACCATCCTGGACGAGGCCGACCACATGGCAGACATGGGCTTCCTGCCCGGCGTGCGCCGAATCATGGACCGCACCCCCAGGTCCGGTCAGCGGATGCTGTTCTCGGCCACCCTGGACGCCGGTGTCGATGTGATCGTCAAGCGTTTCCTGTCCAACCCGGTGACGCATCAGGCAGACTCGGCGACCTCGCAGATCTCGACGATGCATCACCACATCTTCCACGTGCGCGCGGACGCCCGTCTTCCGGTGCTGGTCGACCTCACCTCCGCCCCCGGCCGCACGATGATCTTCACCCGCACCAAGCACGGCGCCAAGAAGCTCTCCAAGCAGCTCAACGCCTCGGGAATCCCGACCGTCGAGCTGCACGGCAACCTGTCCCAGAACGCGCGCACCCGCAACATGGACGCGTTCCAGGCCGGCGCGGCGAGCACCTTGGTGGCCACGGACATCGCGGCTCGCGGCATCCACGTCGACGACGTCAACCTGGTCATTCACGCCGATCCGCCGGTCGAGCACAAGGCGTACCTGCACCGTTCGGGTCGCACCGCGCGAGCCGGTGCGGAGGGCATCGTCATCACCCTGATGACCGACGACCAGGTGTCGGACGTTCGCGACCTCACCCGCCGGGCGGGCATCAAGGCGACCACGACACGTGTCGACGTCACTCACCCCCTTCTCAAGCAGCTCGCCCCGGGCACGCGGACCCTCACCGAGCCTCTCGTCCTGGTGGCGGAGGAGAGCAACGCGCCCCGCCGCAACGGCGGCGGTCGCAACGCCGGCGGGCGCTCCGGGGGTGCGCGTTCTGGTGGCGGGGCCTCCGACGGCCGAGGTGGCCCGGCGCGCAACGGCTCTGGGCGCAAACCGGCAGCAACGGGTGGTTCGTCGCGGGGCGGCGCTGCCGGTGGCACCAGCCAGCGCTCTTCGGGCGCCAAACGCTCGTCCTCGCAGGGCGGGGGCCGCTCCGGCGGTCAGGGCGGTTCGTCCTCGGTCTACTCGACGTCCTCCTCACGTGGTGGCGCTGCGGCCTTCTCCTCCGGGTCCAGCATTGGCGGTCGCTGACCTTCGCGGAGTTGTCTAGGCCGTCAGGGGTTGCCCGGTGAACGCCCGGGCGACCCCTGACGGGTCGACGTAGGCCAGCGACGGCTGCTGCCAGCGGGGTGTGTTGTCACGGTCCACCAGCAGGGCGCGCACGCCCTCGACGAAATCGGCCGAGTCAGCCATCGCGGTGCCCAGCATCAGGTCCTGCTCCAGCACCTTGGCCAGAGTGTCCATCTGGCCGGCACGGCGGATGGCCTCCAGGGCGATACTGACGGCCATCGGCGAGCGGGTTGCCAGAACCGCTCCTGCCTCCTGGGCACCGGGCGCCGGATGTGCCAGGAGAGCCCGGAGAATGGTGCCGGCGTCGTTGCCCGTGTAACAGGAGTCGATCCAGTCCCTCTGCACGGCAAGGTCGCCCACGGGGTTTGTGTCGCCGACGCTCGAGTTCAGTGACTCGCCGGCCGCCAGCTGGTCGATGATCGTGGGGATCTTCTCGCTGTCGATCAGGGCGTCGGCCAGGCCGCAGCCGACGGCGTCCGCCCCGCCCATCGGGAGCCCGGTCATGGCCAGGTGCGTTCCGGTCTCGCCGGGCGCGCGTGACAGCAGGAACAGCGACCCGACGTCCGGGGAGAAGCCGATCGTGGTCTCGGGCATGGCGACCCGCGAACGTTCGGTGACCAGGCGCAGACTGCCGTGGGCCGAGAGGCCGACCCCTCCTCCCATGACGACGCCGTCCATGAAGGCCACGTAGGGCTTCGGATAGCTGGCAATAGCGGCGTTCATCCGGTACTCGGCGGCCCAGAACCGCACCGCCTCGCCGGACCCGGCCATCACGACCGTGCGTAGCGCACGAACATCCCCGCCGGCGCACAGACCTCGTTCGCCCGCCCCCTGGATCGAGACGGCAAGCACGGCGTCATCTCGTGCCCAGTCCCCCAGCTGTTCAAGGATCGAGGTCACCATGACATCGTTCAGCACGTTAATGGTCCTTGGCCGGTTCAGTAGGATCCGCCCGAGGCGCCCCTGCCGCGCATACAGCACCTCTTCTGTCATCCCCGGCCTGGCCGCAAACTCCGATTCACTCACCGCGCGATCCTGTCAGATACCGGTGGGCTGTCGTGCCGCCGCATCCCGGCCCGGCCGATCCGGGCTGTGGGTGACAGGATGGATTTGTGCAGGAAGCTGTTCGGCTCACGGCCACCAGGACTCCACGGATCATTGCGCACCGGGGGTCCAGCGAGCACTTGCCCGAGCAGACGCTGAAGGCCTACGTGTGCGCGATCGCCGAGGGTGCTGATGCCCTTGAGTGTGACGTACGACTCACTGCCGACTCCTACCTGGTCTGCGTCCACGACCGCCGGGTGGACCGGACCTCGAACGGCAGGGGGCCGGTCTCCACGCTGGAGCTGGCCACGCTTCAGGGCCTGGACTTCGGTTCCTGGAAACAAGCCCATCGCTCTGACGCCGAGATGCCCGACGTGGACCGCGAGCGGGACATGCTTCTCACGCTGCGCCACCTGATCGACACCGTTCTGAGCTGTGGCCGGGAGGTCGGTCTCGCCATCGAGACCAAGCACCCGACCCGGTATGCCGGTCAGGTCGAGCGGGAGCTCGCGAAGGTGCTTGCCGAGTTCGGGCTGGATCGTGCCTACGTGGCCGGGCGACCCCACGTGTGCGTGATGTCCATGTCACAGGTGGCGATCGCCCGGATGCGACAGCTCTGCCCGGAGGTGCCGCTGGTCTTCCTCATCAAGGATTCCGTGCCGCTTCGTTTCCGTGACGGGGGCCTGCCCAAGGGGGCGCGGATCGCGGGGCTGGACAAGGCGATCATCCGGCGCTGGCCCAAGACGGTGCGCAGACAGCACGACCGCGGCCACCAGGTCTATGTGTGGACTGTTGACGACGAGCACGACATTGACAGGTGCCTGGAGCTCGGCGTGGACGGGATCATCTCGAACCGGCCGGCTTTTGTCCGCGACTATCTCAGCGGCAGGGACTAACGTCAGGAGAGGCCGGGCGCGACG
Source organism: Dermatophilaceae bacterium (assembly GCA_014377705.1). GTDB lineage: Bacteria > Actinomycetota > Actinomycetes > Actinomycetales > Dermatophilaceae > UBA4719. The sequence continues at coordinate 51,018 of JACMPC010000003.1, read as the reverse complement.
AGCGTGTTGAGCGGGGAGAGCGGGGAGAGAGCATGGCAGGGCAGACTCTGCGCGTGGCATGGAAGCAGAGCTCCGGGCGTGAAGCACGTCGCGCCCTGGTCTCCTCGCTCCGTGAACTTGATGTGGACGCGACCGTTGTCGACGAGGCTGAGGTGGTGATCTCCGAGCTGGTGTCCAACTCGGTTCGCCATGCCAAGCCCCTTGCGGATGGCACGATCCGGTTGGGATGGACGGTCCGGGCCGGCGTTGTCGAGGTCGAGGTGACCGATGGCGGGGGACCGACCGTTCCACGCCCGGCGCCGCGCTCGCTGCTGGCTGTACAGGGCCGGGGGCTGCGGATCGTGCGCGGCTACGCCCATGAGTGGGGTGTTCACGAGGATCGCGCGGGCCGAACGGTCTGGGTCTCGCTCGGTGGTCCGTCTCGTCGCCGGAGCCAGTGATCCCCGCTGCGGCTCGTCCGCCCGATGGCGCACTAGGGTTGGCGACCATGGGCAAAGCATCCAGGCGGCGCAGGACCGGCAGTGACAACGTTCACGAGACCCGCGGCAGGGATCTCCCGGTGGCACCGGCCCCGTTTGTGGCCAGACCATTTGAGGGGCTCACCGGCGAGGCCGACTGGGTCGCGATCCGCGAGGTCGTGCCCGCGGCGACCGCGACCGTGACTTTCGCCGATGGCGCCGTTGCCGCAGAGAGCCCCCAGATCGCCACGGTGGCAACGGTGTTGCCGTACACCTGGTCCGGTCTGCGACGCACCGATGGCGCGGTGATGGTCGCCCTCCAGTCCGGGTCGACCACCGGTGATGCCAGTCGCGATGTTGCCCAGGTCCTGCTGGCCACCGCGGCCGCTCAGGCGGGCACGCCGCTGCCGTCCACGCCATTGGCCACCGCGGCCACCCCCCGGCTGCAGGATGTCCTGGACCGGGCTGCGCCCTTCGAGGTCACTGTTCACGAGGGGTTCGACTTCTGGGTGCCGGACACCGGCGAGCTCGACGAGGCCGGCCAGCAGTCGCTGGAGCAGGCCAACGCCGCGGCGATCCCGACGACCAAGCTGGGGTCCGCTCCAGCGGCATACTGGTGCCGGGTCGGTGAACGCGCCTACCTTCGTTGGGTGCTGCCGCACGACGAGGACGCAGCAACCGACGCGCTCGCCCGGCTGCTCGCTGGGTCGGCCACCTCCCTGGGTGTGGGCACCCGGCTGCTGGGAGCCTTCCGGGCGTGCGGTCTGCTGGTGCCAGTCTGGGACCTTGACCCGGGACTGGAAGGCGCCGACTACGAGGAGGCCGTGGCGGAGATGGTGGTCCGCCTCGATGAGGCACTCGGTCACGCCGGCGCCCTGAGCGGCGAGGAACGGCGGGCTCGCTCGGGCCTGCTGAGTCGCCAGGTCACCCTGCGCTGAGGCCGGACCCCATGGCGCCCACGACGACGCGCACCCCGCTCACCCCGCGCACCCCGGTCACGGCGGTCACCGCGGTCATCGCGGCCAAGGACGAGGCGGCACGGATCGTGTCGACGATCTCCGCGGTGCGCGGGATCGACGGGGTCGATCTGGTGGTCGTGGTCGATGACGGCAGCTCAGATGGCACAGCTGCTCTGGCAGGTGGGGCAGGGGCGATCGTGGTCGTGCATCCACGCAACCGGGGCAAGGCCGCCGCCATGGCCACCGGCGCGCAGGCGGTCGCCGACCTGGACCTGCGCGAGCCGGCGGTCTCCGGACGCCCTCGTGACCTGTTGTTCGTCGACGCCGATCTGGGGGCCAGCGCGCTCAACCTGGCCGTCCTGACCGGGCCGGTCGCCTCAGGCCGGGCGGACATGACCATCGCGGTTCTTCCGCCCCAGGCGACCTCCGGCGGCGGCCATGGGTTTGTGGTCCGACTGGCGCGCAAGGGTATCGAGCGACTCACCGGCCTGACACCGGCCCAGCCCCTGTCGGGCATGCGGTGCCTGTCGCGGGGTGCGTTCGAGGCCGCCCTGCCACTGGCGCGCGGCTGGGGGGTCGAGGTCGGGCTCACCATCGATGTTCTCGGCGCCGGTCTGCGAGTGCTGGAGGTCCCCTGCGACCTCCAGCACCGTGTCTCTGGCTCCGACTGGAGAGGGCAGTTCCATCGCGCCAGACAGTATCGCGATGTCTGGCTGGCACTCGCCGTCCGCCGTCTCCGCCCCATGGCTCGCGGACTCCGCGCTCCGCTCCGCGGACTCCGCCGACTTGTCAGAATCAGAGGCCGCAATTAGCGCCCTGTCTTCTGACACGCCCGGGGACGCCTCAGGACCAGGGGGGCTGCCAGAAGGAGGGCCCGGGGATATCGCCAGGAGTTGTGGTGGGCCGAGTTGTGGTGGGCCGGGTTCTGGTAGGGCCGGGTCTGCCAGGTGCGTGGGAGGGGTGCGCGTCGCGGCGCTCGTCGTCGCTTTCGCGTTGCTGCTGGTGGTGGCGGCGGCCAGGCCTTCGGCGGCGAAGCCCGGTCTTGGGCCACGGGGGTGGGCTCCGGGGGATCTGCCCCTGTCGATGTCGTCGGCCGCGGTGACGGCGGCCCTGTGGGCGGCATACCTGCTGGGGGCACTGGCGGTGGGCTTGGGTCTGTGGCTAGGGGTGGGCAGCCGCGAGCCCCCATCCTGGCCCGGGGCTCATGCTCTTCAGAGGCTCTGGCCGGTGGGGTTGGGCGCTCTGGCGCTGCTGACCGCGCCGATCGGCTCGGCCGACCACACGAACTACGCAGCGTACGGCCGGATCGCCGCGCAGGGGGGCGATCCGTACCTCGTGGCGCCGGTCACCTGGGCGGGTGGGCTGGACCCGGTCACCAGCGCCGTCGAGCCCCCGTGGACGATGACGCCCAGCGTCTACGGTCCGTTCGGGACGGGGCTGCAGACGTGGAGCTCCCTGATCGGCCAGGACAACCTTCGTCAGACCGTATGGGTCTGGCAGGTGCTGATCGTGGCCGCCTGGCTGACGGTGCGGCTTCTGCTGCGCAGGGCGGCTGCCGATGACACCGCCCGGGGTCGGGTCGACCTGTTGTGGACGGCTAACCCCGTCGTGTTCGGTGTGGTGGTCCTCGGGGCGCACGTTGACCTGATCGCGACGGCGTTGGCTCTGGCCGCAGTCCTGCTTGCCGCCCGCCGGCCCTGGGTCGCGGGCCTGGTGCTCGGGGCGACGGTCAGCACCAAGATCACCTACGGCATCGCCGGGCTGGCGATCCTGTGGTCCTGGCGTTCCCTGTCCCGCACCATCCTGGTGGGCAGGCTGACCGCCCTTGCCGTGTCGTCCCTGTCGGTATTCGCCGCGCTGCACCTGTGGGCGGGACCGCACGTCTTCGAGCAGCTGCAGAAGGCAGGCAAGGGCATCTCCCTGGCCACGGCCTGGCGCCCCGTGGTCAACCTGCTGTCGGCGGTGATGCCGCTGGACACGGCCCGGACGGTGGTGTCCGTGGCCTCGGTCGTCGTGATCGTCGTTCTGGCCTGGGTGTTGTTGCATCTGGTCCGTTCGCACCCAACCACGGAGCAGACCCCGCCGGCCCGACCGGGCTCGGCGGCCGAGCTGGCGCACTCCGCGCTGACCGCGACGTTCGTGCTGGCCGCGGCATACGCCCTGGGCGCTCCCTATGCCCTGCCCTGGTACGACAGCCTCACCTGGGCCACGCTGCCGCTGATGCTGGGCACCGCCCTGGACGGGATCCTGCTGGCTCGTCTGTCGGTGATGGCCATGGCCTATGTCCCTGGGCGGGTGGTTGCGATGAGCTCTGAGGTCGAGTCGCTCACCCTGGGGTTCCGCAAGATCGCGGGCCCGCTGTCCGCGTGGCTGGTGTGGCTGGCTATCGCCGCAGTCGCGAGGCGCGGGTGGTCGCGGGTCTCGCAGCCACCCTCGCCTCCGCCAGCGTCCTGACCGCGGTCGCGATCACCAGGGGAAGGGCCAGGGTTGCCCCCACCGCGGGGATCGCGGCCCCGGAGTCGTTGAGGGCGAAGCCGATCACCCACATGACCAGGACGGCGATCAGCCCCGGTCGCAGCAGGGGGATGGACGTGAAGGACCGGCGCATCGGCGCAGCGGCTGCCGAATCGGGCCGGGTCAGGATGTAGGCGAACAGCACGAGCGCGACCGGGATGAGCAGCGAGAGGGGGTTGTTGAAGAACAGGGTGATGTTCTGCTCGAGCTTGCGCACGACGATGTCCCAGGCGCCACCGGCCAGGGTGGTCTGGACGAACTTGCCCAGATGTGAGCGGGACTCAGCCGGACGCAGCCAGTCCAGCAGCCCCAGAACGAAGAGGAACCCGCCGATCGCGGCCCCGATGGCCAGCAGCCGGCGCCAGGTCAGCGCGATCTGCAGAATCGCCAGGACCAGGAAGATCACGGCCGGCAGCAGCCCCGTGGGGCCGCCCAGGTCGCTGCCCCACGATGGCGAGGCGTCGATGATGACGGCACCCAGCCCGATCGCACCCACCGCCACGGCCGCGTGGCGGGGTTGCCCGACGGTCACCAGGTGATTGCCCACGGCGGTGCAGAGCATCAGCGTTGCCGTGCCGAACAACGCGAAGGTCACGTTGCCCATCCCGTAGAACCTGCCGCCGATGACCGGTTGCAGGCCCATCAGGGAGGAGAGCTGAAGTCGCGACCCGGACATCACGTCGAGGGCCAGGACGGTCATGGTCGTGGCGCAGATCATGCCCAGCGGCCCGAACAGCCGCCGGCTCCAGGGCCCCAGGAGAGCCAGCGCCGAAATTGCCGTGGTGAAGAGCGTTACGGAGGCCACGATGCTCACCAGGGGGGCAGAGAAGCGCCACCACGGCAGGAGGTTGGCCAGAAACGTCGACACCGGGACGGCCGCCGCGATGACGGCCATCCGGCGGGTGATCCGCAACAGCCGGCAGCGCTGGGCGGGAAGGCCCCAGCCACGCCTCCAGAGCAGGCCCACGGCCAGGAAGAACGCCAGCTGGAGCAGGACGAATCCGTAGAAGAATGGCTCGACCAGGCCGTGGACCTCGTGCGAGGCCTGGTCAAGGTCGAGCAGGGCCTGCAGACGCTCGTCGGCTGACCGGTCGGAGCTGTCGCGGGCGGGTGTGAACCGCAGCGGGGTGCCACCCAGGGCCGGCGGCCGCGAGATGCCCAGATGCGCCAGGATGGTCGGGGTCAGGTCGGTGAGCTGCACCAGCCCTGGCTGCCGGGTCGAGCTCGACTCCAGGGTCCCTGCTCCGAAGTGAGGCCCGGTGACCGCGATCATTCGCAGGCGTTCGGTGACTCCGGCATCCGCGAGGCTGAGCAACGCGACGTCGGTGCCGGCGGGCGCGGCCTTGAGCACCGCGGTGACGCGGGCGTCGACCGCCCCGACCTGCCGGGCTCGGGTGGCGTTGGGACGTGCCTCGTCCTGGGGGTTCGCGTCGGCCGGATCGCGGACAGCACCGACGTCGACCAGGGTCGCGGGGCAGCTGGACAGGGCCGTGGGCAGAGTCGAGTCGTCGTACTGCTGGTAGCGGACCACCATCCCGCTGGATCGGGCGGCGCCCAGGGCAGCACCGGGACCGATAGCCTGAAGGCAGAGGCCACGGCTGGCGATCTGATCGCCGAGCAGACCGAGCGAGGCATCGAACCTGGTGGCACCTGCCGCCGCCCGGTACTCGCTCCATCGAGGGACCTTGCCCGCCGTCTCCAGGGGCGGGAATGCCCTGCACGGGGGCCTGTTTGCATCCTGGCCCAGCCCGCCTTCAGCGGCTGAACCGGAAGCGTCCCCGGCTTGCTCCCCGGCGGAGAGGGTCAGCCAGCCGTCCACCGGACAGGTGTTGGCGTGCACCGAGTGGACCGTCAATGCGGCGGTCGCGCCGTTGCGCAGCAACGACCACAGGGTGGGTGTCGTGCGCGGCGAGATGTCACTCCAGGACAGCCCCCCGGCGCCGATGACCACGATGGGCCAGGTGGCCTGCTTGTCCGTGGCTGTGCTCGACGCGCCCTTTGATGACGCCATGGACAGGGAGCCGATCACCACGGCAGCCAGCACCCCGGCGGCCAGGGCGGCGGCGAGCAGCTGGCGTCGGGTCACGAGTTCAAGGCTACGGCGCGGTTCAGCACCGGATGGACACGTCGCCCACCTGCAGGATTGTCACGCTCGCGAGCTGACAGCCCGATCGGCGGGATCAGGATCGGCGCGGCGGGGGCAACGACATGGCTCATTTCCAGCACAGCCTAGCGAGCCTGCGAGGTGCTGGCGGCGAGCGCTTATCCGTGTGAAGGACGGGTCAGGTTCCGTCCGGGCGCACGCTCCCGCAGGGGGTAGCCGAGCCATGTTCGGGCCAATGCGCGCCGAGGCCATCAACGGCAATACCCTGTTGCTGTGAACCTGGGACCCATCCTCGCTTCGATGCCAGTCGTCGCGCTGGGGCTTGCGGTCATCGCGCTCGTGGTCGCCGTCCGCGCCCACCAGCGCATTTCGGCAGTTCACGCCCGGTATCGCGACCTGTGGGATGCTCGCGAACGGGACCTTGTCGCTGTCGTCTCGCACCAGACCAGCAAGATCACCAGACTGCAGGACGACGTGCGAGAGGTTGGGGTGCAGCTCTCCCTGACGGCTCTCGACGTCGAGCAGACCCTGCGCCACGTCGCCCTCGTCCGGTACGACGCGTTCGGCGACCTCAGCGGCCAGCTCTCCTTCTCCGCTGCGATCCTGGACGATCACGGAGATGGCCTGGTGATCAGCTCGGTCCATGCTCTGGGTGAGTCCCGTACCTACGCCAAAGGGGTCATCGAGGGCCTCTGCCACACCACCTTGACACACGAAGAACGGCAGGCGCTCGCCGCTGCCTGCGCCGGAAAGGTCCTGTTGTGAGCACGCAGTACGGATACCTGGGCCCCACGGGCACCTTCACCGAGATGGCGCTGCGTCAATGCACCCAGCTCGCCGACGACGGTGAACGCATCCCCTTCGTCTCCGTCGACGCCGCGCTCGCGGCTCTGCGCGCGGGCGACCTCGACGCCGCGATGGTGCCGATCGAGAACTCCGTGGAGGGTGGGGTCAGCGCCACCCTTGACGCGCTGGCCAGCGGGGACCCGCTCGTCGTGGTCGCCGAACAGGTCGTCCCGATCACCTTCGTCCTGGCCGCGCCCGCCGGTATCGCACTCGCCGACATCCGCACCGTGTCCACCCACCCGCACGCGTGGGCCCAGGTACGCTCCTGGATGGGGGCCCATCTGCCCGAGGTGCAGTACCTGCCGGGGGCTTCCACTGCGGCTGCAGCGGCGGGGCTGGCGGGGCTGGCAGGTGAGAGTGCGCCATACCAGGGGGCGGTCTGCGCACCTGTGGCAGCCGCCAACCACGGCCTCACAGTCCTGCAGGAGGACATTGGGGACAACAGCGGGGCGGTGACCCGGTTTGTGCTGGTGGCCCGTCCCGGTCAGCTGCCCGCGCCGACCGGCGCCGACAAGACCTCCGTCGTGCTGTTCCAGAATGAGGACCACCCCGGTGGCCTGCTCGCGCTGCTCGAGCAGTTCGCCGTGCGTGGCATCAACCTGACCCGGATCGAGTCCCGCCCCGACGGAGCCCGACTGGGGGACTACTGCTTCTCGATCGACTGCGAGGGCCACATCCACGACGAGCGGGTCGGTGAGACGCTGATGGGCCTGCAACGAGTCTGCGCCCGCGTTCGCTTCCTGGGTTCCTATCCGCGGGCCGACGGCGCCGAGGCTCAGGTGCTGCGTGGCACCGGCGACCCAGACTTCACCCAGGCCCGGGCCTGGCTGACCAGCCTTCGCAACCCCTTGACCTGACTCGCTCGAGCTTGACCTGACTCGCTCGAGCCTGCTGGGTTCAGCCCACCCGGACGACGAGCGCCAGGGGGTCCACCGTGGCTGACAGTGCGCGGGCACTACCGAAGGTGTCGCCGTCGATCTGGATGGCCTGGGGGCGGTCGCAGTCGACGGCCACCGACCTCAGACGGTGGTGGTCCACCCGCTCGTGGCCCTTTCGCCTGCGGGAGATGACCCGTCCGGCCAGGGCGACCCAGCCCACCACCCCCACGGGGGACAGGATCACCGCATCCAGCCAGCCGTCGTCAATCTCGGCCCGGGGCATGAGCACCAGGCCGCCGGTGATCTTGCCGCAGTTCCCGATGACCACGCTGCGGGTGCGGCGGCTGAGCTCGGGCTCGCCGTCGATCTTGATCCGGACCTTGAACTGCGGGCCGCGCAGGTTCTTGGCGCCGGAAAAAGTGTAGGCCAGCGGACCGACCGTCTTCTTCAAACGCTCGGGTGCGTCAGCCATGATCGCCGCGTCGAAGCCGAGGCCGGCCATGATCAAGAAGATCTGCTCCTCCGGACGCTCATCCTCCCCGGAGCGGTCCATGGTCAGGCGGCCCACATCGATCCGCTTGTTCTGGCCGGTTAGCGCCACCTTGAGCGCGCCGTCCAGGGAGTCCACCGGCAGGCTGAGGTTGCGTGCGAGCAGGTTTCCGGTCCCGCCAGGCAGCAGCCCGAGAGGGGTCTCGGTCCCGACCAGCGCCGCCGCCACCGCGCGGACGGTCCCGTCCCCGCCCAGGGGGCAGACCACCGCAGCACCGTCCAGAACGGCCTGTCGGGCCTGGCCGGTGCCCGGATCCTGCGCGGTCGTCTCCACCCACAGCGGTTGTGCCCAACCGGCCGCCATACATCCGCTGGTGACCTGTTCCCGGACCGCTGCGAGGTTGTCGAACTTGGTCGGGTTGACGATGATCGCGGCCACCTTCCGGGGGGCCTCGGGTGTGCCGGCCCCCAGCGGGCGGAAATGCTCGCGTGGCGGGCGCCGACGACCGAATCGGCGGGAGCCGACCACCTGGGCGATGGTGTCCCCCGAGGTGGCGTAGAGCAGCCAGGCGAGCAGCAACAGCAGGACGAAGACTGCGATGGCGATCGTTCCTGCGTTCACTGTCAGCACGAGGCGAGATTACCGGAGGCGGTGAGAGGACTTTCCTGCGACCTGCGAGCGGGATGACCTGCGCGATCTCCGGACTTCCGACAAGATGTTGCCATGACCTCCTTCACTGATCGTGGCGACGGCCCGCTCGACACCGATGTGACCACCATCCTCCCCGATGACAAGGACTGGGCCTGGGTCCTGCACAGGGCCTGTCCCGAATGCGGGTTCGAGGCCGGCGATGTGCCCGGCCCGCGTGTTCCGGTGTGGCTGCGGGAGAAGGCCGCCTGCTGGCCCGCCGTCTGTGAACGAGCCGCGGTCAGGGCCAGGCCGGCTCCAGGGGTGTGGTCGCCGCTGGAGTATGCCTGCCACGTACGGGACGTATGCCGGGTGTTCGAGGCGCGGGTCTATCTCATGCTCTCCGAGGTCGACCCGGCCTTCGAGAACTGGGACCAGGACGCCGCGGCGCTGGCTGACGCCTACGGCGAGCAGGAACCGGTGGCGGTCGGTGTCGAGGTCTGGGCAGCTGCCGAGGCGGCTGCCGAGGCCTTCGAGTCCGTCGGCCCGGATGACTGGCAACGCACCGGAAGGCGTTCCGACGGCTCGAGGTTCACGATCGAGACCCTCGGCCGGTACTTCTTGCATGACCTGATCCATCATCTCCACGACGTGCGCGGCTGACCCCGGTAGCCGACGCAACCGGCGTGCGACCGTCATCGGGTTCGGGCGTGCGTGGCGGCGAAGATATGCTCGGGGTCGTGATCGACATCAAGTTTCTGCGTGACCAGCCCGACGCTGTCCGTGCTTCACAACGTGCCCGCGGAGAGGACGAGGGTCTGGTCGACGAGATCCTGACGGCAGACGAACGACGGCGCTCAACCATCTCCGAGTCCGAGGCGCTGCGGGCCGAGCAGAAGTCGTTCGGCAAGAAGGTGGCCGCCGCGAAGGGCGAGCAGAAGGCCGCGCTGGTCGCAAGTGCCAAGTCCACCTCAGACCGGGTCAAGGAGCTTCAGGCCGCGGTTGCCGCCGCTGAGGTTGAGCTCGGGACCCTGATCCGCCGGGTCCCCAACGTCGTCATCGAGGCCGTCCCCAGCGGTGGCGAGGATGACTACACGGTCCTGGAGACTGTTGGCACGGCCCGGGACTTCGTCGCGGAGGGCTTCGATCCCAAGGACCACCTAGAGCTTGCCGAGGGGCTGGACGCCCTTGACATGGAGCGCGGAGCCAAGGTCGGCGGGTCGCGCTTCTACTTCCTCAAGGGCGTCGGCGCACGCCTTGAGCTGGCGCTGCTCAACATGGCCGTCGCCCAGGCGGTCGAGACCGGGTTCATCCCGATGATCACCCCGACGCTGGTCAAGGCCGACATCATGGCCGGTGCGGGATTCCTGGACTCCCACGCGGAAGAGGTCTATCGCCTCGAGGCAGACGACCTCTATCTCACCGGGACCTCCGAGGTGGCCCTGGCGGGCTATCACGCCGACGAGATCCTGGACCTCTCCGGCGGCCCGAAGCGGTATGCCGGGTGGTCGGCCTGCTATCGCCGAGAGGCCGGGTCCTATGGCAAGGACACCCGCGGCATCATCCGGGTGCACCAGTTCCAGAAGGTCGAGATGTTCAGCTACTGCCGGCCCGAGGATGCCGAGGCCGAGCACCAGCGGCTGCTCGACTGCGAGCGTCAGATGCTGGCCAAGATCGAGGTGCCTTACCGGATCATCGACACCGCGGCCGGAGACCTTGGCGGTCCTGCCGCGCGCAAGTTCGACTGCGAGGCCTGGGTGCCGACCCAGGGCCGTTACCGCGAGCTCACCTCGACCTCGAACTGCACCACCTACCAGGCCCGCCGGCTGAACACCCGCGAACGCGACCCGCAGTCCGAGGGCAACGGCACCCGCCACGTGGCGACGGTCAACGGCACGCTGGGCACGACTCGCTGGCTGGTCGCGATTCTGGAGAACCACCAGCAGGCCGACGGCTCCGTCGTCATCCCCGCCGCATTGCGTCCGTTCCTCGGAATCGACGTCCTGACCCCGACGCCCTGAACCTGGCTGCGGGCATGGAGAAGAGGCTGATCGCCCTCGATCTCGACGGCACGATGCTGCGGCGCGACGGCTCGATGTCGGCGACGGTTCGCCAGGCCGTGCGTGAGGTTGCCGCCTCTGGCGTGCACGTCGTCATCGCTACCGGTCGCGCGGTGGGTTCCACCATGCCGATCGCCTCCTACCTGGGGCTGGAGTACGGCTTCGCGGTCTGCTCCAACGGCGCGGTGAGCCTCAGGCTGGACCCGGATGAGCCGGGCGGGTACCAGATCCTGGAGGTCGTGACCTTCGACCCGGCGCCGGCACTGGAGATGCTGCGCGGGTCCTGGCCTGACGCCGTCGTCGCCGTGGAGGAGGTCGGCGGCGGTTTCAAGGTGAGCGCGCCGTTCCCTGACGGCGAGCTGATGGGTGAGGTGCGCGTCGTTCCCTGGGCTGAGCTGTTGTCCTCACCCTCGACCCGGGTGACCTTCCGCAGCCCGACCGGGACCGCCGAGGACTTCCTGGCGCTGGTGGAGCGGATCGGCCTTCACTCGGTGAACTACTCCGTCGGGTTCACCGCGTGGCTGGACATCAACCCCGAAGGGGTTTCTAAGGCCTCGGCTCTGGAGATCGTGCGACGGCGGCTGGGGGTCGAGCCCGCCCAGACGACCGCGGTGGGCGACCAGCGCAACGACCTCGAGATGCTCCACTGGGCTGCTCGAAGCGTTGCGATGGGCAATGCCCCCGATGAGGTCAAGGTCATCGCGGACGAGGTCACCCTGGATGTAGACCAGGATGGCCTGGTCCCCGTCCTGAAGTCACTTCTGCGCTGACCTCGCGGGCGTTGGCCTGGTTGCTCTCCAGCGGGGCTGCGTCTCAGCGGGACTGGAGGGCGTCGAGGGCGACAGCCATCGCGGCGCCAACCCGCCAGTCCAGCCGCCAGCCGCTGGGCATCGCGGGCAGCTCCACGTCATACCGGTCACGCAGGCTCCGACGACGCACTGAGCTCAGCACGATCGAGCCATCCGGGGCGGTGAAGTCGAAGTGGAACAGGAACGGCGAGGGGAAGTCGCCGATGAGGGGCAGGAACTCCCAGAGGCGCCGTCCGATGGCTACGCCCTGGTTGCGCTCCGTGCCCCTGGCCTGGAGCCCGTCGGCGGCGGCCAGCTGCCAGGTGGAGCGCAGCAGTGACTCGCGGAACTCCTTGCGAAAGCTGCCGATCGGCGTTCCGGCCGGGTCCGTCACGTCATAGGTCGCGTTCAGGTCCATCCGCTGGCGTGCCTTGAAGCCGAACACCGGCTGGGCTCGCGCCTCGTCCGCGTAGAACATCACCTGCTCCTTGAACGCCATCCGCTTCTGCTGTGCCACGGCGATCAGCTCGCCCGTGCCCCCATCGACCTCCACCGACCGGATCTCGTAGCGGTTGACCATCATCGTGACCCTCTGCTGGATCGTGAATCGTTCGTAGCCCGCGGCATTGGTCATGTCGGCATTCTGCTACAGGCCCGTTGATGGCATGCTGGGCGGGTTATGTCCGAGCTCATCATCACCTCCCCGGCCAATGCCCGCCTGAAGTCGCTGGTGTCCCTGCGTCGTCGGCGTGCCCGCGAGGAGGTCGGACTCACCCTCATCGAGGGGTATGACGAGCTTTCCCTGGCGCTGGACGCCGGCGTCGTGCCGCGCACCGTCTACCACTGCCCCGAGCTCATGCTCGACCCTGACGCGCAGCAGGACGTTGTCAGGCGGGTGCAGGTGCTGGGTTCGGACACCCAGCAGCTGGGGCGGGTGGCGTTCGAGAAGGTCGCCTACCGGGAGGGCCCCGACGGTTTCCTGGCGGTGGTGGACTCGGTGGGGCGTTCCTGTGACGAGCTCACTGTCGGACCGGCGCCGCTGGCGCTGCTCTGCCAGGGGGTGGAGAAGCCGGGCAATCTCGGCGCGATGCTGCGCACCGCTGATGCCGCGGGGGTCGAGGCCGTGGTGGCCGTCGATCCGATCACCGACTGGAGCAATCCCAACCTGGTGCGGGCCAGCAAGGGCACGGTGTTCTCGGTGCCGGTGGCGTCGGCCAGCACGACTGAGGCGCTGGCGTGGCTGTCGGAGCACGGCATCGCGCTTGCGGCCACCACGCCGGACACGGACCTGTACTACACAGAGGTGGACTACACCGGGCCGATCGCGATCGCCGTCGGGGCCGAGAAGTACGGGCTGACCGAGGAGGTGCTGGCGGCCGCGGCGTTCCGGATCCGGATCCCGATGGCCGGCCGGGCCAACTCACTGAACGTGGCGACGTCGGCAGCCGTGGTGATCTACGAGGCGGTACGGCAGCGCCGTGCCGGTGATGGCCGGTGATGGCCGGTGATGGCCGGTGATGGCCGGTGATGGCCGGTGATGGCCGGGTACAAATGACCCCGATGCGGAACCTTGCCCCCCGAAGTGTCACGATATCCCTATGCGAGTTGACCACGTTTCCTATGCTGCCCGGCCTGACGAGCTGAAGGCGACGGCTCGGCGTCTTGCCGAGAAGCTCGGCGTAGCAGCGGTCGATGGTGGCATCCACCCTCGTTTCGGCACTCGCAACATCATCATTCCGCTGGCCCATGAGCGTTACGTCGAGGTCGTTTCGGTGCTTGATCACCCTGCCTCGGACAAGGCCCCGTTCGGCCAGGCTGTCCGCGCGCGTTCAGAGGCCGGTGGCGGCTGGCTGGGCTGGGTCGTCTGCGTCGACGACATGTCCGAGGCGGAGCAACGACTGGGCCGCGAGGCCGTTACGGGCAACCGGCACCGCCCCGATGGCGTCGAGCTCAGGTGGCGTCAGCTCGGTGTCAAGGGACTCATCGCGGACCCAGAGCTGCCGTTCTACATCCAGTGGGAAGACATGGGCGTGCACCCCTCCGTGGGGGCCGTGACCACGGTCACCATCAGCGGACTGCAGATCGCCGGCGAACCGGGGCGGGTCTGCCAGTGGCTCGGCCTTCCGGCTGACCAGACTTCGACGGTCATCGACTTCACCTGGGTCCCGCCTGAGGGCACCCCGCATCTGCAGGCCGTCACCTTTGACACGCCCGAAGGCCCCGTCACCATCTGAGCCGGACCGCGCACGCGTCATCTTTGAGCCGGACCGGCAACCCTGGGGGCCCGCAGCCGATAGGTTCTTTGCATGCTCACGGACGTCGGCTTCAAGGCCATGAACGCAACTCATCGAATTCTGCTCAAGATCAGTGGCGGCCGAGTCGGCTGGACGGCGCAGGATATGCCCGTGCTCGAGCTCACCACCACCGGCCGAAAGAGCGGTCAACCCCGGTCGGTCATGCTCACCTCACCACTGCAGGAGGGTGCGGCTCTCGTCGTGGTGGCATCCCGAGGCGGCGACGACCAACCACCAGCGTGGTACCTCAACCTCCGGGACAACCCCGACGTCAGGGTGAGGCTCCAGGGGGGACCCAGCCAGCCGATGCGCGCCCGGATCGCCACCCCTGCTGAGCGAGAGAGGTTGTGGCCACTGGTCATTGCCGACCACCAGAACTACGCCGGCTATCAGACCAAGACCACCCGGGTGATCCCGTTGGTGCTTCTGGACCCGCCGCGCTGACCGCCGCTCACACGAGTGCCCGGCAATGGCACCAAGGTCCACGCGCCCCGCACCGGCTCTCGGACAGGCCTGCTCATCTTGCGGGGTCGCCAGGGTCAGCCCAGGTAGTCGACCAGTCGCGGGGCCAGACCGATGTAGGTCTGCGGCGTCATCTCCAGGAAGCGCAGCTCGACGTCGGGCGGCAGGCCCAGGCCGCTGACGAACTCGCGCAGGTCGTCGCCGCTGATCCGGCGGCCGCGGGTGAGCTCCTTGAGGCGTTCATAGGGGTTCTCCATGCCCTCGACTCCCTGGGCACCGAGCGCGCGCATCGCGGACTGGATCGGCTCGCCGAGCACCTCCCAGTTGGACTCGAGGTCGGCGGCCATGGCGGCGGGCACGGCGTCCAGGCCGGCCAGGCCGCGACCGGCGTTGTCGATCGCGAGCAGTGAGTGGCCGAAGGCGGTGCCGATGTTGCGTTGCATGCTCGAGTCGGTCAGATCGCGCTGCATCCGGGACTGCACCAGGGTCGAGGCCAGCACGTCGAGCAGGGCGTTGGAGACCTCGAGGTTGGCCTCGGCGTTCTCAAACCGGATCGGGTTGACCTTGTGCGGCATCGTCGATGAGCCGATGGTGCCCTGGCCGCGCACCTGGGCAAAGTAGCCCATGGAGATGTAGGTCCAGAAGTCGGTGCAGAGGTTGTGCAGGATCCGGTTGAAGCGGGCCATGTCACTGTAGAGCTCGGCCTGCCAGTCGTGGCTCTCGATCTGGGTGGTCAGCGGGTTCCAGGTCAGGCCCAGGGACTCTACGAACGCCTTGCTGATCGCGGGCCAGTCCGCCTCGGGCAGGGCGGCGACGTGGGCGCCATACGTGCCGGTGGCCCCGTTGAGCTTGCCCAGGTACTCCGCACGACCGATGCGGGCGAGCTGGCGCTGCAGCCGGTACGCGAGCACCGCGATCTCCTTGCCCATGGTGGTGGGGGTGGCGGGCTGACCGTGCGTGCGGGCCAGGAGGGGGACGTCGCGCAGGTCCCTGGCCAGGGTAGCGACGGCCTCCACCAGGGCGGTGGCCCGGGGCAGCCAGACCTGTTCGACGGCGCCCTTGACCATCAGCGCGTAGGAGAGGTTGTTGACATCCTCGCTGGTGCAGCCGAAGTGGATGAGCTCAGCGATCCCAGCGACTGCCGCCAGGCCGGTCGCGCCGTCGTCACCCATCGCGGCGAGGCGACGTTTGACGTAGTACTCGACGGCTTTGACGTCATGGACCGTCTGACGCTCGAGCTCGGCGAGCTCGGCGATGTCGCTGGTGCCGAAGTCCTCGACGGCGGAGAGCAGGCTGGCCTGTTCTCCGCCGGTGAGAGCTCGAACGTTCGGGACGATCTGGCCGGTGGTCAGGTGGACCAGCCACTGGACCTCGACCCGGACCCGCTCACGGTTCAGGGCCGCCTCGGAGAGGTGGTCGACCAGCGGGGCGACGGTGCTGCGATAGCGGCCGTCGAGAGCGCCAAGGGCGATGGGGGGGGATGCGTCAGCAAGCGAGATCATGCCCGCCATCCTCCCAGAGTCCGGACCGTCCTGGCTGTCCCAGCCGGGTGCGGGGGCGCTGCCTGCGGGTGAGGGAGCCGCTAGGGCGCCATGCCCTTGGGCAGGGGAGAGGTCCTTTCGATGTCTCGGGTGCTCGTCTCGTCCTGGTCGGGCAGGTGCTCCCCAGCCTGGCGCGCGGTCTCGGCAAGCACGATCCCCACCAGCACGATCACCGTTCCGACGATCTGGATCGCCCGAAGGGACTCCCCGAGCAGGATCCAGGCGATGATGCCGGCGCCGACAGGCTCGAGCATGCCGATCAGACCCACCCGGGCGGGGCCGAGTCGCGCGACGGCGAAGAGCACGAGCAGGAACGGCGCGACGGTGCCGAGCACGATGATCCACAGGACCAACAGCCACAGTGGGACGCTGCCGGGCAGGATGCCGGGCAGGTCGACCGCCCGCGGGAGCCGGGTGAAGGGGAATGCCGGCCACGGTGAGACGATCGCCCAGAGCATGGCCGAGAAGCCGAAAGAGAAGCCCATCAGCGAGATCGGGTCGCGTTCCCGCTGGCCGTGCTCGCCCATCAGGTAGTAGCTCGCCAGCGCAGCCCCGGCGCCCAGCGCGCTGATCAGGCCGACGGGGTCCAGAGTCATCCCCTTCCAGAACTGAGCCACCAGGGCCAGTCCCCCCAGCGCGCAGGCCAGGCCGAGCCACAGCCGGGACTTCACCGGCTGCTTCTGCACAAAGCGTACCCACAGCGCCACCATCAGAGGCGCGGTGTACTCGAACAGGAGGGCGATGCCGACGGGCATCCGCTGGATGGCCACGAAGTAGAGCCACTGGACCATGGCAATGCCGGTGAGCCCGTAGAGCGCCATGAATCCCAGCTCGCGGCGGCTGACCCGCAGCGTCGCCGGGTCCTTCAGGGCGGTGATGCCGAGCAAGATCACCGCGGTCCCGGCGCTGCGCGCGGAGACGAGCTCGAGGGAGGAGATGCCGTGCTGGAGCGCGACCTTGCTGATGATGCCGTTGACCGCGAACAGCACCGCCGCCGCGACTGCCAGGAGCACACCGGACGAGATGTGCGACGGCTTCGTCACCAGGGACTGTCTGTGCGTTCGGCTGCCACGGTCAGGCCTCTGCAACGGATCCACTGGAGTCGGAACGCATGGGCCCATTGAACCGTACGGGGGCAGGACGCGCCGCATGCACTGTTCCGGGCCCTGCCAGCCCTGCCAGCCCTGCGGTAGCTGCCGGGTTGAGAGATCTGGAGCGGGCTTGCACCAGTGGTGGCAGACTCAGGAGCGCCAGACACGTCCACCAGTGCGCACAGGGAGCCAGTCGTGACCGACCTGACCGTCGATGAGCGAACTGCACTGCGGGAGCTCAAGACCCAGCTCACGCGGTTCATGATGTCGTACAAGTTCGCCACGGACGAGATGATGACGAAGATCAACATCTTGAAGGAAGAGTTCAGCTCGATCCACGACTACAGCCCGATCGAGCACGTCAGCTCCAGGTTGAAGTCGCCAGAGGGCATCCTGCAGAAGGCAGTGCGCACGGGCTGCCCGATCGAGCTGGGCGAGATCCGCGACCACATCCAGGACATCGCCGGCATCCGGATCACCTGCAGCTTCGTCTCGGACACGTACCGGGTCTGCGACATGCTGACCAGCCAGCAGGACGTCACCGTGCTGAAGATCAAGGACTACATCGCCACGCCGAAACCCAACGGCTACCGGAGCCTGCACCTGCTCGTCGCCGTCCCGGTGTTCATGTCCGACCGGGTTCAGCCGGTCACGGTCGAGATCCAGATCCGGACGATCGCGATGGATTTCTGGGCCAGCCTCGAACACAAGATCCACTACAAGTATGGCGGCAGCGTCCCGGAGGATCTCCTCGTGGACCTGACTCAGGCGGCCGATGTCGCGAGCCGTCTCGACGTGAAGATGGAGCGGCTGCACGAGCGGGTCGTCAAGCTGGGCACCGATCGGGGCGTCGTCGATGACCGGGTCAACATGGACCTGCTGTCGCAGCTGCCACTGTCCAGGGAGGTGCTGGAGGCGTTCGTGGCCGCCCGCCATGGTGTCAGCCACGCCTCGTGAGCGTGAGCGCGAGCTCGTGGTGAGTGGCTGATACACGTTGGTGCCTCTGCGACCATCGTGAGCCGCGCAGCGCGCCTTTGACGCATTAGGAGCCTCTGGGCCATAAACATCAGCCAGAGGGATAACGTCCGGTCCCTTGCACCCGGAGGCCGGTTGGCCCACAACGTCACCGGCAGCCACCTGATCTGGAGCCGGCTCTACTACCCGTCCCTGCACAGGGCTGCCAGGCCCGCCGACTTCAGCGACTACCTGGAGGCCATGAGGGCGTCCTTGCGCGAGCCGGGCCGGATGGCGGCCCGGCGGGGCGTGGCCGCCGATCAGCAGCGGTGCCAAGCACGTATTCCGAGCTCCGCTGCCCGGTGCTCATCGTCATGGGCACCAAGGCCCCGGACTTCCGCGACGTTGAGGTCGCGGCCCGGGACGGTGAGGCCCTCATCGGCCAGCACACCGAGGCACGGCTCGAGCTGATCGACGGCGTGGGTCACTTGCCCGAGCACCTGGCGGCAGCCGCTCACGCGGTGGAAGCCGTCTTCGCGGCGCTGCGCGGCTACGGGCTGGACGGCGATGAGGCGGTCGACGCCACCAGGGTGGCGCGGAGCTCGCTGCATGGCTTCGTCAGCCTCGAGATCGACGGCGGCTTGGGGCGTTGCATGACGTCGGGCAGTCCTTCGAACGGCTTGTCTCGGCTCTTCAGGTGAGCCTGAGCGGCTGGGCGAAGGTGACTGGATAACTCGCAACGTCAGTGGGGGTCGACGGTCTGCTGCGAGAGGTCGATGACCCGGTCGAAGCCGGCCAGACCGTCCCGACGATGGCTGACCATGATCACCGACTGTTCTGTCGCGGAACGGGTGAGGTCCCCCAGGACCGCATCCGCGGTGGCGTGGTCCAGGTGAGCCACCGGCTCGTCGAGCAGTAGCACTGGTCGCCGGGACAGCAGGGCCCGGGCCAGCCCCAGTCTCGCTCGCTCGCCGCCGGACACCCCGCGGCCACCTTCTCCGATAATGGTGTCCAGGCCATTTTTGAGCTCAGCAAACCACTGCGTCAGACCCGCGCGATCCAGGGCGTCGAGGACGTCGGCGTCCTGGGAGCCCGGCCGGGCCAGCCCGAGGTTGGCTCGCAGGGTGGAGGCGAAAAGGTGAGGCTCGTCATCCAGCACGGCGAACGTCCGGCGCGCCTGGCCGAGCTCGATGGCCAGCGCGTCCTGGTCATCCAGCTGGTAGCGGCCGCTCGATGGGTCGAGGGCTCGCGCCAGCACGGCTAGGAGGGTGGACTTCCCGCAGCCGTTGGGGCCGGTGATGGCCAGCCTGGTTCGCCCCGGGACGTTCAGGTCCAGCGGACCGACCTGCGGCGTGCTGCCGGACCACGCCGCCGTGAGCGCGCGCACGGACAGGTCCGGCGGAATACCGGCAGTGGCCTGCGCTGACAGGGTCCCGGTGGCACTGACCGCGGATGGCTGTCCGAGCAGGGTGCGCAACCGGACCGCGCTGGCCTGGGATCGGGCGAGGGCCCGGGCGACATCCGGCAGGGTGGAGACGGCGTCACCAAGCGCGATCGGGGTCAGGACCAGGAGCGCGGCGACCGGCGTCGAGATCGTCGAGCCGACGTCCGGGAGCACTGCGACGGCCATCGCGATCGTGCCTGCAGCAGTCAGCAGGAGCAGGAGGCCGGTGGCCGCGGCCCGGCCGTGGCTCTGCCGCCTGGCCGCCCGGCACAGCTCCGCATGAGCGGCGGCCAGCCAGCTCTGGGCCCGGTCGCCGGCCCCGATGGCCTGAAGCTCACCGGCGTTGCCGGACACCAGGGCGGTGACCCGGGCGACCTCGGCCCTGGCTCGAAGCAGGGTCTGCTGGGACCCCGTCTCAAGCCACCATCCGAGCGCGAGGACGGGCACGATCAGGGTCGCCATGGCGGCAATGATCAGGCCTGCGACCGGAGAGATCAGAGCCAGCACGATGGTGGCTACGACGGTGGCTACCAGGGCGGAGATGATCGGCACGGTGACCCTGACCTGCGCGTCCACCACGTCGGTCAGGTCGTCGACGACGCCGGTCAGCAGGTCGGCCCGGCCGCGGCGGCCCAGCCGCGCCGGCGTGAGCGGGATGAGCCGGCGGTATGCCGTGGTGCGCCGTGCGGCGAGGTCGCCCAGGGCGGCGTCGTGGGAACGCAGTCGCTCCCAGTAGCGGAAGACCGGCCGGGCCATGCCGAACGCGCGCACGGCCACGATGGCGGTCAGCAGCAGCAGGATGGGCGGGCGCTCACTGGCACGGACGATCAGCCAGCCGGAGGTGGCTGTCAGGGCGATGCCCGAGGTGGTCGCGATGCCGCCGAGCAGCCCGGCGCCGAAGACCGCCCGGGACGTGCGGATCCTCAGCCCGGGGCCGGCCTCTGTCGTCAGGGCGTCAGGGATTGTCATGACGGCACCCCGGCTAGGTTGACGGCGGGACGCAGGGTCAGGTGGATGTGCTCGTCGGCCAGTGACAACAGCTCCGGCCGGTGGGTGACGGCCACGACGGTGCGAAGCTCGGCCAGCTTCTGGATCAGCTGGTGGGCCAGATATGCAGACTCGTCGTCCAGATGGGCGGTGGGCTCATCCAGCAGCAGCAGCGGGGCACTCGAGAGCGCGGCCCTGGCCAAGGTGAGGCGGGCTCGCTGGCCGGCTGACAGACCGAACCCGTCGTCGCCGAGACGGGTCTCGAGCCCGTCGGGCAGGGCGATGACCATGTCGTCCAGCCCGACCAGGCGCAGACTCTGCCAGACCTCGTCGTCGTCACAGTCATTGCCGAGGGTGAGGTTGTCCCGAACCGTCCCGGGCGTGAGGAACGGCCGCTGGCTGACCAGATGCGAGCGAGGTGCGGTCAGCGTGCCCTCGCTCGGGCGACGGAGCCCGGCCAGCAGCTCCAGCAGGGTCGACTTGCCCACCCCCGACGGGCCGGTGATCACGGTGAGCCCGATCGGGAGGTCGAACGACACGTCGTCCAGCACCTGGGTGCCGGCCCCCGGGAAGCCGTACCCGATCCCCTTTCCCACCACCGGGCTCGGCTCGACGCCCGTCTGGTCGTCGTCGGGTGCGGACACCGTGGCGCCGGCGAAGTTCGGTCGGGCAACGGTGTGGTCGATCTCGGCCAGAACGTCATTGAGAGCCTCGGCCCCGTCGGCGGCGGAGTGGAACTCGGTGCCGACCCGGCGGATCGGCCAGAAGGCCTCCGGCGCAAGGAGAATCGCCAGCATCGCAGTGGACAGAGGCATGATGCCGTATGCCAGGCGGAGGCCGACAGTCACCGCCACGAGCGCAACCGAGATCGTGGCCAGCAGCTCGAGCGCCGCCGAGCTCATGAAAGCCAGCCGCAGGGTCTTCATCGTGGCGAGTTGGTGCCGCTGGCTCACCGTGGCGATCGAGTCCACCTGGGCTTCTGCCCGCCCGTATGACGCTAGCGTGGGCAGTCCGCGCATCACGTCCAGGAAGTGGCCGGACAACGCCGACAGAGACCTCCAGCGGCGCTGGGTCGAATCCTGCGTGGTCCGGCCGATCAGAGCCGCGAAGACGGGCAGCAGCGGGACCGTGAGCGTGACGATCAGGGCGCTGGGCCAGTCGATGAAGGCCAGGGTGACGATGGCGAGCAGGGGCAGGAAGGCGCCGGAGACGAGCGCTGGGAGGTAGCGCGCGACATACGGCTCGATGCTTGTCGTTCCCTGGGTTGCCAGGGCTTGCGCGCGTCCTGCCTCTGGGCGCGAGTCCGCGTCCCGAGTCAGCCAGGACCCGAGCAGGCGCTCCCGCAGGACTGTTGACACCCGCAGCCCGGCCCACGACCCGACCAGCTCACTGGCGGCCGCAAGCAACGCGCGGAGGGCGAACAGGCCGGCGAGCCACACGCCGGGGGTCAAGACCGCCCGTGACTCGACCACAGAGACGACCAGGTCGGTCACGGCGAAGGCGAGGGCGATCGTCGCGAGACCCTGGACGACACCGATCGCCCCGAGGGCCAGCACCGGCCACCGCGTCGCGGGGACCTGGCTGAGCAGTCGGGGGTCGAACGGGCGGCTCAAGGCTTGGTGCCTGCAGTGCTCACACTGACCGCAGGGATGTGCTGGGTGCCGATCCTCCTGCGGAACGTCCAATAGGTCCACGAGGTGTAGAGCAGGACGATCGGCGTGAAGATCGCAGCCACCCAGGTCATGATCGTCAGGGTCAGCTGCGTGCTGCTCGCATTGGTCGTGGTGAGGGAGAAGGCCGCGTTGGTCGAGGACGGCATCACGTCGGGGAAGAGCGCCAGGAACAGGGTGGCCACCGCGGCTCCGATCGAGACGAACGTACCGGTGAAGGCCCAGCCCTCGCGGCCCCGGGAGATGGCGAACAGCCCCGCGAGCAAGGCGACTGCGGCCACGATCGCGGTGATCCAGGAGGCGAATGAGCCTGTCGAGACGTTGATGGAGACGAGCAGGACAACTGCGAGCAGTGCTGCCACGGCACCGGACTTCAGCGCCACCGCGCGTGCTTCGCGCCGGATGTCACCCTCGGTCTTGAGCGCGATGAAGATCGCCCCGTGGGTGAGGAAGAGCGCCACCGTCGTCAGGCCGCCGATCAGCCCGATCGGGTTGAGCAGGGTGAAGAGGTTGCCGGTGTACTCCAACTGCGCGTTGATCGGCAGGCCCATCACGACATTGGTCAGTGCGACACCCCAGAGCAGGGCCGGGATGGCGGAGCCGAAGAAGATCGCGTAGTCCCAGCGTTTGCGCCAGGTCGGGTCGTCCGACTTGCCCCGGTAGTCGAAGCCGAGCGCCCGAACGATCAGCGCGACCAGGATGATCAGCAGTGGCAGGTAAAGGCCGCTGAACATCGTGGCGTACCACTCTGGGAAGGCCGCGAAGGTCGCGCCGCCGGCTGTCAGCAGCCACACCTCGTTGCCGTCCCAGACCGGTCCGATCGTGTTCAGCATCACGCGCTTTCGGACTTCGCCGTCCGCGCCCCGGCCGAGGACCGGCATGAGCATGCCGACCCCGAAGTCGAAGCCCTCCAGCACGAAGTAGCCGGTCCACAAGACGGCGATCAGGATGAACCAGACGGTGGTGAGCTCCATGATGTCCCTCTGTGTCTTCTGTGATGGTCAGCGTTGTTCGGTCTGCGGTCGCTGGTGATGAGTGTCAGTAGGCGAAGACGAGGGGGGCGCTCTCGTCCTGATCGGCTGGGTCAACGGGCTCTTCGAACTCCGGAGCACCGACCGCGATGAACCGCAGCAGCAGCTTGATCTCGATGACGGCCAGGGCGGCATACAGGAGGGTCAGGGTGAGCAGCGAGGTCCAGACCTCGCCGGCGGACACGTTCGGGGAGACGCCACTGGTGGTGGTCATCACTCCGAAGACGCTCCACGGCTGCCGGCCGGCCTCGGTGAAGATCCAACCAAAGCTGTTGGCGAACAACGGAAGCAGTGGCATGGCCACGACCACCCAGAGCCACCGCCGGTGTTGCGGGATCCGGTCGCGCCTGGTCGTCCACAGCACGGCGATGGCGATCAGCGCACCCAGCATGCCGAGCCCGATCATGATCCGGAACGACCAGTAGGTGAGCGGGATGGTCGGGGTGTAGCTCTCGCTGAACACGCGAGACGTGGCGTCCGCGCCGTACTGCTTCTCGTAGGCGGCCTTGATCTCGTTGATGCCCTCGACCGGACCGTCGAAGCGTCCGGTGGCCAGGAAGCTGAGCAGGCCCGGCACCTTGACGGAGAACTTCTCCTGGGTTCCGTCCAGCGATCCGACCGTGAACAGGGAGAACGGTGCGTTGCTGGCTTCGGAGTCGTAGAGCGCCTCTGCCGCGGCCATCTTCATCGGCTGGACCTCGGTCATCACCTTGCCCTGGAAGTCACCCGTGGCGACGACGCCAAGAGCCGAGACGAGGGTGAACCAGGCGCCGATACGAGTGGCCTTGCGGTACATGCTGGCGTTCTTGCCGACGTCCGGCTTGCGCAGGTGCCACAGGCCAACGGCCATGACGAAAGCGCCACCCACCATCCAGGCGCTGGTGATGGTGTGCGGGAAGGTCACCAGCTGGACCTTGTTGGTGAGGACCGCGACGAAGTCGGTCAGCTCGGCGCGCCCGGTGGTCGGGTTGTACTTGAAGCCGACAGGGTTCTGCATCCAGGAGTTGGCGGCAAGGATGAAGTAGGCCGACAGCAGGGTCCCGATCGAGACGAGCCACATGCAGCCCGCGTGCAGCCTGGGCGAGAGCTTGTCCCATCCGAAGATCCACAGGCCGAGGAAGGTCGACTCGAGGAAGAACGCCAGCAACGCCTCGATGGCCAGCGGCGCGCCGAAGATGTCACCGACGAAACGCGAGTAGTCGCTCCAGTTCATCCCGAACTGGAACTCCTGGACGATGCCGGTGACCAGGCCCAGGGCGAAGTTGATCGTGAAGAGCTTGCCGAAGAACTTGGTGAGCCTCAGCATCTCGGGGTTGCGGTGACGCAGCCACGCGGTCTCGAAGCCCGCGACGACCAAGGAGAGGCCGATCGTCAGCGGGACGAAGAAATAGTGGTAGACGGTCACGATGGCGAACTGCCATCTGGCGATGTCCACGGCGTTCATGAGGCTCCTTCGATCCGCTGATCCCTGCGTGCTGTAACACATCTTACAAGTCCCGACCGGTGACCTTCCCTGGAGTCTGCCCGGATGTGGTGCACCCCACACACACGGGTCCATCCCCCCAATCTGAGAACCGTCGACAGGTTGAGCAGGTACTCTGTAAAGGGTCCGCCTGGCTAGGTGGGAACCAGGCAGGACATGGATGGAGAACTCATGCGGTGGTGCTGGAGAGCACTCAGTGCTGCTTCCGTGGCCGCCGTCCTCGTCGTTGCCCTTGCCATGTTGTTGTTCACTCCCGGGCCGGCGATCGCGGGCCCGTTCCAGGGCGTCTGGCATCCGCACCCGGGCGACCCGACAGCGCTGGCCCGCACCTATGGCGTCAATGAGCGTGCGATGAAGACTGCCGGTGTGCCCTTTGCGAGGTGGACCGGTCAGGGCCGTCAGTTCCTTGCTTTCGACTCGCGGGGCAATGGCCGCGTTGTCGAGGTCCTCGGCGATCTGGGGGCTGCCGACCGTATTGCCGTGCTGGTGCCCGGGGTCTCCACCACGGCCGTCAACTTCAACACCGGCCTGGATGATGTTCGCGATCGTGCCCCGGCCGTGCAGGCGCGGGCCCTGTACGACGCCACCCAGGCGGCGGCCCCGGGTCAGCACGTGGCAGTGATCGCCTGGCTCGGGTATGACGCCCCACAGGGTGTGGGGCGCACTGCCGCCCGTGAGGAGCTCGCGCGAGCCGGCGCGAGCGCCCTGGACAGGTTCGCGGCGAACCTCGCGATCCTACGCCCGAAGGCGGCAGTCACGCTGATCGGACATAGCTACGGCTCCGTGGTAACGGGTCTGGCCGCCGCCGGCCTGCCATCACAGGTGACAGACCTGGTCGCGGTCGGCAGCCCTGGCATGGGCGTCTCGCGTGCCGCTGACCTGCACACCTCGGCGCGAGTCTGGGCGGGCCAGTCAGCCCAGGACTGGATCGACTGGGTCCCAGCGTTCCGGGTGTGGGGCGCCGGCCACGGTCCCCTGCCGACCACCTCCGGTTTCGGCGGCCGGGTGTTCGGCACCAACGGAGCTATCGACCATGACCACTACCTGGCGCCGGGCACGCAGTCCCTGGGCAACATCGTCGACATCGTCCTTGGACTCGACTCCTCGGTCACCAGGCCCAGCCTCCCGGCCCTGATCGTTCACGCGTCCGGATAGCCGTTCGGGTGCCGCGACTGCCAACGCCAGGAGTCCGTGCACATGTCGTCAATCGAGTGGGTGGCGCTCCAGCCGAGCTCAGTGTTGGCGCGACCGGGGTCGGCGTAAGAGGCCGCGATGTCCCCGGCGCGGCGCCCGACGACCTCATAGGGCAGGGTCCGGCCGACGGCGCGTTCAAAGGCATGCAGCATCTCGAAGACACTGGTGCCCTTGCCGGTGCCGAGGTTCCAGGTGCTGACGGCCCGGTCGGTCGAGTCCAGCCGGACGAGGGCGGCGATGTGCCCGGCCGCGAGGTCCTCCACGTGGATGTAGTCGCGAAGCGGGGTGCCGTCCGGGGTGTCGTAGTCATCGCCGAAGATGCGAAGCTTCTCCAGGCGACCCACGGCGACCTGGCAGATGTAGGGGAGCAGGTTGTTCGGTTCCCCCGAGGGGTCCTCGCCGAGGTCACCGGACGGGTGGGCGCCGACGGGGTTGAAGTAGCGCATCAGGGCGATTCGCATCTCCGGCTGCGCCACCGCGACGTCGCGCAGGATCTGCTCGATCATCACCTTGGTCCAGCCGTAGGGGTTGGTCGCCGACGTGGGGAAGTCCTCGTTCATCGGGACGGCGGCGTTCGCGCCGTACACCGTTGCGGATGACGAGAACACGAGCTTTGCGACGCCGTGCAGGGTCATCGCGCGGACCAGCGAGAACGTCGAGCCGAGGTTGTTCTGGTAGTAATCCAGAGGCTCCTGACTGCTCTGGCCGACGGCCTTGTGGCCTGCGAAGTGGATGACCGCGTCGATCTGCTCGTGCGCGAAGAGGCGTTCGGTCCGCTCGGTGTCACGGAGGTCGAACTCGTGTACCGGCAGGTGCTTGCTGGTGATCGCCTCAAGCCGGTTGATCACCGTCGGCTTGGAATTGGCGAAGTTGTCCACGATCAGGACATCGTGGCCCGCGGCAATGAGCTGGATAACGGTGTGGGAGCCGATGAACCCGGCGCCACCGGTGACGAGAACGCGCATACCCACACCGTATGCCGCACCGGGGGCACCTGTTGTCGGCGCCCCGATCACGTGCTCTCATGGAGTGTGAACAGGGTGCAACCGGCGCAGGTCACGGTCGAGTGCGTGGTGACCTCTGATGGTGAGCACAATGTCTGGTTCATCGGTGACGACTCCGAGTGCGCGGTGATCGACCCGGCTGGTGCGGTAGGGGATCTTCTGGGTCATTGCGATGCTCGTCGGCTGCGCGCCATCCTCTGGACGACTCTGCGGCCCGAGTTCGTCGGGACCGCGATCTCTTTGGCTGCCCATACAGGGGCTGTGACGTACCTCCATACCGATGACCTCGTCCTCTGGCGGCAGGCAGAGCCGGAGATGCGGCCGCAGAGCTCGGTGCCGAACGGTCTGGTGCTCAACATCGGAGGCGTCAGATTCGAGTCGATCCATACCCCGGGTATCTCGCCGGGAGCCATATGCTGGCACGTGCCCGCCTTGTCCGCCGTCTTCACGGGCGAGACTCTCGGCGTCCACGGTCTGGGCGGTCTGGGTCTTCCCCTGTCCGACCGGTCGAGGCTGATGGCCTCGATCCGGAGGGGGTTGTTCACCCTTTCGTCACAGACGGTGGTGCACCCTGGCCGAGGCGTCGACACGCGTATCGGCACCCAGCGCTGGGACCCCCGTTTCTGGAGCTGAGCCGATCATCCCCTCGCCAAACCTGCGTCCGGATCAAGGACGCGGGTCTTCGTGGTCGCACGGTCGTAGGTGTCTGGTCTATCGGGTCGCACGGTCGCTCAGTTTGCGCCTTGGGTCACCGGGGGATGATCAGGGACTTCCCGGTGGTGAGGCGGCTCTCCAGGTCCTGGTGGGCCTGTTGCGCCTGGTCCAGGGAGTAGCGGGCGCCGACCCGGACCGACATCTCGCCGGAGGCGACCCACCCGAAGACGTCGTTGGCGCGTTCGAGCAGTTCCTCCTGCGCGGCGACATAGTGCGCCAGCGACGGTCGGGTGAAGAAAAGGGAGCCCTTGGCCAGCAGCAGCAGCGGATCCACGGGAGCCACCTTGCCGCTGGCAGCCCCGTACAGGACGAACATTCCGCGTGGGCGCAGGCTGTCGATGCTGCTGTCGAAGGTTGACGCTCCCACGCCGTCGTAGACCACGTCAACGCCTTGCGTGTCGGTGAGCCGCGCGACCTCCGCCGCGACGTCGTCCTTGTCGTACCGGATCACCTCGGTGGCGCCGGCTCCGAGGGCCAGGGCTGCCTTGCTCTCGGTCGAGGTTGTCGCGATCACGCGTACCCCACGGGCGCTGAGCACCTGGGTGAGCAGAAGTCCGACCCCGCCGGCCGCCGCGTGCACCAGCGCCGTGTCACCGGCCTTCGCGGGATAGGTCGACCGGGTCAGGTAGTGAGCGGTCATGCCCTGGAGGAGCACTGCGCCGGCGGTCTCGTCGTCGATGCTCGCAGGCACCGGGACCGCGCGGACGGCCGGCACGATGACCTGCTCGGCGTATCCGGCCTGGGGAACCATCGCCCACGCGACGTGGTCGCCCTCCTGGAAGCCGGTGACCCCGCTGCCGACGGCGCTGACGACGCCGGCGCCCTCGGACCCCACGACGAACGGGGTCTGGAGCGGGTAGACCCCTGTGCGGTAGTAGACGTCGATGAAGTTGACCCCTGCCGCTGCCACGTCGACGAGAAGCTCACCCGGGTCAGGGCGGGGGGAGGGCTTTTCCACGGTCATCAGTACCTCGGGACCGCCGGTCTCCTGGACGACTACTGCACGCATGCGCGCCTCCTGCTCGGATGGGTTGGCGGCGCTGCCTGCGTCGCCCTAGATGGCGAGCAGCCTATGACGTGCGGCCGATGTGGCTGGGGCTTGGCCGCACAATCCCTAGACTTGTGGGTTTTTTACCGCACAATCCCTAGATTTGGGGCCTTATTGCGGCACACTCCCTAGGTTTGTGGGGTTTTGGGCGGGGTCTCTTGGTTTGGGTCAGTCGCGGTCGGGGACGAAGAGGTTCACGACCATGGACACGATGGTGATGATGATCGCGCCGAACACCGCGTCCCAGAAGAACTGGTCGACGTGGAACGCGAGGTTGAACTGGTCGGCGAACCACGAGGTCAGCTCCAGCATCGCCGCATTGACGATCAGGATGAACAGACCCAGCGTCAGGACGATGACCGGCAGCGACAGGATGGTCATCACCGGCTTGATCAGGGCATTGATCACGCCGAAGATCACGGCCACCCACAGCAGCGTCACGAGCTGACTGGTGGTCGAGGCGCCGGGGCTTCCGAGGTGAACGCCCTTCACCAGGAGGGCGGTCACCCAGATGGCGATGCCGTTGACCAGGACCTTGACAGCGAATGACTTCATGGACTCATGGTGGCAGGTGAGCAGCGGTCCACCGACCAGGGTGCGGGGCTGCACCGCCGGGCCATACAGTGCTGGCATGAGCAGTGCCGACATGAGCCAGACCGTCCATCTCCGCGAAGCCCTGGCTGCCGTCCCGGCGTACAAGCCCGGAAAGCCCGCCGTGGTCCGCGAGGGGCTCACGACCTACAAGATCAGCAGCAACGAGAACCCGTACCCACCGTTGCCCGGCGTCCTGAAAGTCGTGGCGGACGCGGCCCGGGAGATGAACCGCTACCCGGACCTGGCTGTCACCGCGCTGACGGAAGCGCTTGCAGAACGCCTGGGCATGCCTCGGGAGCGTATCGCCACCGGCACCGGCAGCGTGGGCTTGCTCGGTCAGATCATCGCCGCCACCTGCGACCCGGGCGATGAGGTCATCTACTCCTGGCGCTCGTTCGAGGCCTACCCGATCGTCGTGGCGATCGCCGGCGCCGTCTCGGTGCAGGTCCCGCTCGACGTCAACGCCCGGCACGATCTCGTGGCGATGGCAGCAGCGATCACCCCTCGCACCCGGGTGATCCTGGTCTGCACTCCCAACAACCCCACCGGCCCGGTCGTGCACCAGAGCGAGCTCGACGCCTTCCTGGACACGGTCCCCGGCGACATCCTGGTGGTCATCGACGAGGCCTACCTCGAGTTCGTCACCGACGACCGGGCCCCCGACTCGCTCGCCGCGTATGCCGGCCGGCCGAACGTGGTGGTCCTGCGCACCTTCAGCAAGGCCTACGGTCTGGCGGGACTGCGGGTGGGGTATGCCGTGGCGCATGAGCCCGTCGCCCAGGCACTGCGTAAGACCGCGGTGCCCTTCGGGGTGAGCACCATCGCCCAGGCGGCTGCCATCGCCAGCCTCGCGGCGTTCGACGAGCTGCAGGAGCGGGTCGACGCGCTCGTCGCCGAACGCGTCCGGGTGGTGGGCGGGCTCTGCCGGCAGGGATGGCACCTGCCCGAGACCCAGGCCAACTTCGTCTGGCTGCCGCTGGGCGCCGACACCCTGGCCTTCGCCGCGGCGGCAGACGAGGCGGGTCTGGTTGTCAGGGCCTTCCCCGGAGAAGGCGCCCGCTGCACCATCGCCGAGGCTGAGGCCAATGACCTGTTGCTCCACGTCGCCCGCGACTTCGTCGTGGCCCGGACGTTCTGAGGCCCATCCACCCGCAGGTGCGAGCACGGGCGGGACCCCCGAATCATCCGGTATCCGCTCCTGGCAGGTAACGTGTGCTGGCAAAGGAACGTGAGCGCCGCGACGCGCGTGCGCGTTGGTCCCTGCCAGGAGCGCTTCAACAGGCGGACACCCCGCCCCGCGTTCATGGCCCGAGGCGACTTGGCGGTGATCCCGCCTTCGCGAAGAAGGAGTGCCTGTGAGCGACAAAGAAGTCGCAGTGCCGCCGGAAGCGGATCATGCCGCTGCCGTCGCAGCGCTGATTGCGCCGGTCCCCGAGATCATCGGCGGGGCGGAGTTCGTCCAGCTGCTCACCCCCGAAGGTGAACGCGTCGAACACCCCGAGTACTCGCGGTACATCGCTGATCTCACCGACGATGACCTGCGTGGCTTCTACCGCGACCAGGTCCTGATTCGCCGGTTCGACGCAGAGGCCACCGCCCTTCAGCGTCAGGGAGAGCTGGGCCTGTGGGCCAGCCTGCTCGGCCAGGAGGCAGCGCAGGTCGGCTCCGCCCGCGCGATGCGTTCCCAGGACTATGCCTTCCCGACCTACCGCGAGCACGGCGTTGCCTGGTGTCGCGGGGTCAACCCGCTCAACCTGCTCGGCATGTTCCGCGGCGTCAACCACGGCGGCTGGGACCCGAACGAGAACAACTTCCACCTCTACACCGTCGTCATCGGCGCCCAGACGCTGCACGCCGTCGGCTACGCGATGGGCATCCAGCACGACCATGCCGTGGGCACCGGCGACCCCGACCGGGACGCGGCCGTCATCGCCTACTTCGGCGACGGAGCCAGTGCCCAGGGCGACGTGAACGAGTCCTTCGTCTACGCGGCCTCGACGAACGCGCCGGTCGTCTTCTTCTGCCAGAACAACCAGTGGGCCATCTCCCAGCCGGTCGAGCGACAGACCCGGATCCCGCTCTACCAGCGCGCCCGCGGCTTCGGCTTCCCCGGGGTGCGGGTGGACGGCAACGACGTCCTCGCCGTGTATGCCGTGACGAAGGCCGCCATGAACGCGGCCCGCAGCGGGCAGGGACCGATGCTGATAGAGGCCTACACCTACCGGATGGGGGCTCACACCACCTCCGACGACCCGACGAAGTACCGCATCTCCGCAGAGGTCGAGGTCTGGAAGCTGCGCGACCCGATCGCCCGGCTCAAGGCCTATCTGACCTCCAGCCGCAAGGCTGACCCGGCGTTCTTCGACGCCGTCGAGGTCGAGGCCGACGAGCTGGCGGTGACCATCCGCGACGGCTGCCTGTCGATGCCCGACCCGGAGCTGATGTCGATGTTCGACAACATCTACGTCGAGGACCACCCGCTGATCGAGGCCGAGCGTGCCGGGTTCGCGGCATACACCGCGAGCTTTGAGGGAGAGCACTGACATGGCGAAGATCACTATCGGCAAGGCCATCAACGCCGGTCTGCGACGTGCCATGGAGCGCGATCCCAAGGTCGTGGTCATGGGTGAGGACATCGGCAAGCTAGGTGGGGTGTTCCGGGTCACCGAGAACCTGCAGAAGGACTTCGGCGAGGACCGGATCATCGACACCCCGCTGGCCGAGTCCGGCATCGTGGGGACGGCCATCGGCATGGCACTGCGCGGCTACCGCCCGGTCGTGGAGATCCAGTTCGACGGGTTCGTCTACCCCGCGTTCAGCCAGATCACCTGCCAGGTCGCCAAGATGCACGCGCGTTCGCTGGGCAAGATCAGGCTTCCCATGGTGATCCGCATCCCGGTCGGTGGCGGCATCGGCGCGGTCGAGCACCACAGTGAGTCCAACGAGGCCTACTTCGCGCACACAGCCGGCCTGCGGGTGGTTGCCTGCTCGAACCCCGAGGACGCCTACTGGATGATCCAGCAGGCCGTCGAGTCCGACGACCCGATCATCTTCTACGAGCCCAAGCGTCGCTACCACGAGAAGGGGGAGCTCGACCTGACCGCCACCGCGGCGCCCCGGCCCCTCTTCACGGCGACCATCGCGCGACCTGGTGAGCAGGTGACCCTGGCGTCGTACGGCCCCATGCTCAAGGTCTGCCTGCAGGCTGCCGCAGCGGCCGCCGAGGAGGGCAAGTCGGTCGAGGTCATCGACCTTCGCTCGCTGTCCCCGCTGGATCTCGATGCCCTGGCGACCTCGGTGGAGAAGACCGGCCGGCTGGTCGTTGCCCATGAGGCCTCGACCTTCCTGGGCATGGGCGCCGAGATCGCCGCTGCCATCCAGCAGCGTTGCTTCCACCACCTGGAGTCACCGGTGATCCGGGTGGGCGGATACAACCTGCCCTACCCGCCCAGCAGGCTCGAGGAAGAGTTCCTGCCCGACCTCGACCGCGTGCTCGACGGCGTCGACCGCGCGCTCGCCTACTGATACGGAACGGGACCACAAGCCATGGCTGTTAAGCACTTCAACCTCCCCGACCCGGGCGAAGGCCTTGTCGAGGCGGAGATCGTGACCTGGAAGGTCAAGGTCGGGGATGTTGTCAAAGTCAACGACATCATCGTCGAGATCGAGACGGCGAAGTCCCTGGTCGAGCTCCCCGTGCCGTATGCCGGCACGGTCGCCGGGCTGTTTGCCGCCGAGGGCGACACCGTGGAGGTCGGCACCCCGATCATCTCCGTCGACGACGGGCTCGGCGGTGATGTGGCCCCGGTGACGGGCCCGCCCACCGGCAAGGCCGCCGGGACAGCGGGTACGGCGACCCCGGCGACGTCTCCGGAGGGGATCGAGCCAGGCGCGACCGGTGATACGACCGGTGAGGCGGCCGGTGAGGCGCGGGTCGCCAACCTGGTCGGCTACGGCCCGCGAGTCACCTCGGGCAAGCGTCGGGCCCGCAAGAGTGAGAGCCTCGCTGCCACGACGACCTCACAGGTCAATCAGGCCTTCTCTCCCGTCGCCGCCCCACCCGACTCCCCCGCCCCACCCGAGTCCCCCGGCCCACCCGAGTCCCCCGCGGCGCAGCTGGTCACGGTTCCTGTGCCCGGCGGTGGCAAGGTCCTGTCCAAGCCCCCGGTGCGCAAGGCCGCCAAGGACCTGGGCATCGACCTGTCGCTGGTCGCCGGGTCCGGTCAGGGTGGCATCGTCACCCGGGCCGACGTCGAGGCGTATGCCGCGGGTGGCCGCGCGACCGCGACCGGCCCGAGCGACCTCCTGGCCAACGGAGCCGGCTCCACGTCATATGCGGAACCGGTGTTCGCAGCAACCGGAGAGCGTGAGACGCGCATCCCGATCAAGGGCGTCCGCAAGGTCACCGCGCAGGCCATGGTCACCTCGGCCTTCACCGCGCCCCACGTCACGGAGTTCATCACCGTCGACGTCACCAGGATGATGAAGCTCGTGGACCGGCTCAGGCAGGACCGCGAGCTCCGGGACGTCAAGGTGAGCCCGCTGCTGGTAGTGGCCAAGGCGCTTGTCATCGCCAGTCGTCGACACCCCGGGATCAACGCCGCCTGGGATGAGGCGGCACAGGAGATCGTGGTCAAGAACTACGTCAACCTCGGTATCGCCGCGGCGACCCCCCGCGGGCTGATGGTGCCCAACATCAAGGATGCCGACCAGATGTCGCTGCGACAGCTGGCCGACGCAATGGCCAACCTGATCTCGACGGCCCGTGACGGCAAGACCCAGCCAGCCGACATGTCGGGTGGCTCCATCACGATCACCAACGTCGGGGTCTTCGGTGTGGACAGCGGCACGCCGATCCTGAACGCCGGCGAGGCCGCGATCCTGTGCTTCGGCGCGGTCCGGCAGATGCCGTGGGTGGTCAAGGGCAAGATCAAGCCCCGTTGGGTCACCCAGCTGGGCCTCTCGTTCGACCACCGGCTTGTCAACGGCGATCTGGGCTCACGGTTCCTGGCCGATGTCGCGGCGATTCTGCACGACCCGGGCCAGGCCCTGGTCTGGGGCTGAGCCCGGCATCCGCGACTGACCAGCCGACGATCACCCCGCGGTCAGGTCCGTGGGTTGCAGCCTGCGCGTTCAGTGACCCAGCTCCACAGGTCCTCTCGTCGTGCGGGGGTGTCTGATCGTCTCGTGCTTCGGAGGCGGTGGATCGAGCGCACTCGACGATCGAGCCAGAACCGGCCGGTGCAGGACAGGGGTTCATTGTCGTCGGAGGCGAGCCACACCATGGTGTCGGCACCCGCTTCAGTGTCGCGCAGCAAGGGTCCGACGATCCTGCGGAACGTGGGCAGAGACTCCTGGACCCCGGGGGTGTCGGCCCAGCCGGGATGCACCGCCTGGAACACCACGGACTGCTTCCCGACCCGTTGGGCCCACATCTCATTGAGGGTGACCTGAGCGCGTTTGGCCAGGGCGTACTGCTTGGTGCCGTTGTACAGGTCGGAGCTCATCTCAAGGTGTTCTATGGTCAGCTCGGCGCCGTACATGCCCCCTGAGGACATCGTGATGACCCGTGCCGGCGCCGACTCCTGGAGACGGTCCAGTAGCAGGCTGGTGAGAAGGAACGGGCCGACGACCTGGCTGGCGATCGTCGTCTCGGTCCCATCCGGTGCCTCGACGCGCGTTGGGGTGAGCGCGCCGGCGTTGTGGATCAACACGTCGAGCCGTTGATGTTCGCGCAGTATCTGCTCGGCGGCCCGCCGGACCGAGCTGAGATCCCCCATGTCGGCCACCGTTGCCGAGACATCGGGACTGCCGGTCAGCTCACGGATCTCGGCGGCGACCCGTGCGGTCTTGTCGGGATTCCTGCCGACAGCGATCACGGTTGCGCCGTTACCAGCGAGCCGTTCCGCAGCGGCGCGCCCGAGCCCGGAGGTCGCACCGGTGATGGCAACCACCCTGCCCCCGAGCCGGTACGAGTCGAGGTTCTGCCAGCCGAAGAGCCGGCGTCGAGCCTCGAACCCGATCCGCGTGAAGCTTGGGACGACCAGCCCCTCCAGGGTGGCATCGATCAGCTCCGGTCCGCCCATCATTCGGGTCTTCCCCCGAGACACGGGAAAACGAAGGGACTCATCGCGGCCCCGGGTACGACTGGTCCTGCCGTGGTGCTCATCTTCAGAAGTCCCCTCCGTTGGCGGGAAGCGTCGCGGCGGCACCCGCAGCCCCTGACAGCATCCTAGAAGAAGGGTAGTACGTCAGCGGAGCCGGCTTCGAGGGATGATGGCTCACAGATGGGACCAGCCCGACAACGCCGACCCGATGAGAACGACGGCGACCACGGCAAGACGACCGTCCTGAGCCCGAGGCCGTACGAGCTCAGCCAGGCTCGCCATCTCTGACAGATCCTCGGACCGTCCCTGGGACGGACCACCGGCACCGGCAGAGGCGCGGCGACCACGTGCCAGTCCAACCTCAGCGGGAGGGGCTGGGCAACGCGCCCTCTCCCTCAGGGATCAATGCGGCGTCGGCGGCGTCTTGCTTGCCGCGGTGCTCGTAGGACGAACCGCTGCGGAGCTCTACGTGGGGCAGGAACCACACGACGACGAACGCGAGGACCATGACTGCGGAGCCGATCAGGAACACCAGGTCCATCGACTGGGAGAAGCCGACCAGGAACGGCTTGGCCAGTCGGGGGTCGAGCTGCTGGATGAACGAGGAGTCGCTCAACGGGTTGATCGCGCCGCCTCCGCTGCCAGACCGGGCCTGCTGCAGGCTCGTGATGAGGTCGCTGTTGGCCTTCGGGTTGCCCGTGGGGGACACGGGGTTCTTCAGGGCCTCCTGGAACTCGGGGGTCGGTGCGATCTTCGCGAAGGCGGTCTGGATCCGGTTCGGCACCGCGGTGAACAGGATGGACAGGAAGACGGCGGTGCCCAGGGTGCCGCCGATCTGACGGGTGAACGTCGCCGAGGAGGTCGCCACCCCGATGTCGCGGGGGGAGACGGCATTCTGCACGGCCAGGGTCAGTGGCTGCATGTTTCCGCCGAGGCCGAGACCGAAGAACAGCATCAGGATCATCGTCTGCCACAGCGGGGTGTCGGCTCCGACGTAGTGGAACCCGAAGAGCGAGACGACGAGCAGGCCGGAGCCGATGATCGGGAACTGGCGGTACTGGCCCGTCCTGGAGATGATCTGACCCGAGATGATCGAGCCGCTCATCATGCCCAGGGTCATCGGCAGGAGCATCAGGCCGGCGCTGGTGGGGGTCGCGCCCTTGACGATCTGCAGGTAGAGCGGCAGGCAGGCCAGCCCGCCGAACATGCCCATGCCCAAGACGACCGAGGCGATGGAGGCCACGCCCACCGTCCTGTTGGTGAACAGGCGCAGCGGGAGCAGCGCCTCCGCGCCCATCGCACGTTCGACGAAGAAGAACGCGATGGCGCCTGCTAGCCCGATGCCGTAGCAGAGCAGGGCCGGGCCGGAGCCCCAGCCCCACTCGCGACCCTGCTCGGCCACCAAGAGCAGCGGGACGAGCCCGATGGCCAGCGCCGCGGCGCCGCCGAAGTCGATCCGGTGGTCCAGGCGGGTGTGTCGCAGGCGCAGGGTGTGGTTGACCACGAAGAGAGCAATGATACCGATCGGGATGTTGACCAGGAAGACCCAGCGCCAGCCGGTGATCCCCAGGATGGTCGCCTGTCCGGCGAAGAAGCCGCCGACGACCGGGCCGAGGACGCTCGAGGTGCCGAAGACCGCCAGGAAGTAGCCCTGGTACTTGGCGCGCTCACGGGGAGGCACGATGTCGCCGATGATAGCCAGGGCCAGGGAGAAGAGGCCGCCGGCGCCCAGACCCTGGACTGCGCGGAAGCCGGCCAGCATCGGCATCGACGTGGCGAACGAGCACAGGACTGAGCCGACGAGGAAGATGACGATGGCCGCGGTGAAGAAGGGCTTGCGGCCGTAGATGTCCGAGAGCTTGCCGTACAGCGGCGTCACGATGGTCGAGGTGATCAGGTAGGCGGTGATGACCCAGGCCTGGCCGGAGAGGTTGTGCAGGTCGTCGGCGATGACTCGCATGGCCGAGGAGACGATGGTCTGGTCCAGGGAGGCCAGGAACATCCCCATCATCAGCCCGGCCATGATGGTCAGGATCTGCCGGTGCGTGAGCCCTCCGCCGGTGACCGCCGCGGGGGCTGTTGCGGTGGCCTTCACGCCGAGACCTGCGCGGACGATATGGCAGGCGCCCCGGACGGGTTCGCGTGCCCTTCGGGCGGGTTCGCGTGCCCTTCGGGCAGGCTGGCAGGCACCTCGTAGGGGGTGGCCTTGGACGCCTCGACGGACGTGGCGAACCGCTCGAGATACTCCCCGAACGCCTCAGCGTCGACCGGCTCCCAGTCCTGCAGCAGGTGGCGGAACCACTGGCCGCGGATGGCCTTGAGTCGCTCCACGAGTGCCCTCCCCTCGGTGCTGAGAGAGACCATGCAGGCCCGGCCGTCGTGGGGGTCCGTCACTTTTTCCAGGAGCCCGTGCGAGACCAGCGTCGTCACCTGGCGGCTCACCGTGGAGACGTCCGAGTAGACGTGCTCGGCCAGCAGCGACACGCGTTGAGACCCGGCGATGAGGTTGAACAGGATCGGGTACGACGCGGGCTCGACGCCCGGGTGCACCCTGGGAGCGTGCTGCCGCATGGAGGCGAAGAGCTTCATCACACGCACCAGCTCGATATTGAGCCGGGTCGCGCTCTCCAGGCTGATCGTCATCGTGCCTCCACCGTTACCCATGAACTTGCTTGCACCATGCAAGTATCACACACTACTTGCGTGACGCAACCAATTGTCTGGAACAGTTTGCCTGGAGGCGTGTCTGGCGTGTCTGGCGTGTCTGGGCGGGTCTGGGCGGGTCTCAGCGGGTCTCAGTGGGTGACGACCATCGCCTCCAGAACGCCCCGCGCGATGTCCGCGTCGCCGACCACGCCGTATGCCGTGTCGCTCACCGGTCGCCGTCCGGCGGCGCGGCGGGTGAAGGCCTCGGCGGACAGGCTGATGGTCACCTGAGGATCCAGCCGGCTGGATGCCACCGCATGGTCGCCGGTCACGTTGGCTTCGCCCGTGGGCACCTTGGGCACAGTGGGCACAGTGGGCACCACGTGGCCGCGGGCCTGGCCCTGCTCGTCCAGCTCGACCCGGACGCCCTGGCGGGCAGTCACCGATCCCGGGCCGGTGACGTCGATGACCACCGTCGTCCCCGGCTCGATCGCGGCGCCCCTCGCAATCAGCTTGGGTAGCTGGCGCATGATCGAGCTCACGCACACCGCCGCCGCCGGAGAGTCCAGGTTGCCGGGGCGCCCGAGCGCGCAGCGGATGTCCTGCTCATGGATCCAGACGTCGAAGGTGCGCAGGAGCACGACGGTCGCCGCCTGATCCGGACCGAACGGCCCGTCGATGACGCTGGTGTCCGTCAGGGCCGGGTCGGCCAGGGTGGAGAGTCGTTGGGCCAGAACGCTTTCGAGCTCGGCCAGGACCTCTGCACCGGTGCGCCCACGACGCACCTCCACGGCATACTCGACCTTCTTGCCGAGGCTGTTCCTGATGTGCTCGTAGGGCGGGATCTCGACCCGCGGGTCCCGGTGCCCGGCCAGCCAGGCCTCGACGCCGACGACATGCGAGATCTGGTCGTGCACCGACCACCCGGGACAGTCGGTGGGTCGCGCCAGGTCGTCATCGCTGCAGGCATGGGCAAGATCCACGATGGCCTGGGCAGTGCCGGCGAAGGCTTCGACGAGGTCGTGCAATCGCAGTGGTGCTGCCAGATCTGGAGACATGTGGTGAGCCTACCTAGGCTGTGGGCATGACCACGGCACAGGGCGCAGCCCCGCAGACTGAGAAGCTGCCCCCGATCCTCGCCCTGGTGGCGGTCGTCGGCGTGGTCATCCCCGCCTCTCTGCTCGGAGGCGCGTCCGCCGCACCGGCCGCCGGGCTGCCGGATGCCGGTGCGCTCATCCGCTGGGGGATACCGATCGTGCGCGGCACTCACGACCTCGCCGCGGCGGGCACCGTGGGCCTGCTGCTGGTGGCCGGGATGATCATCCCGGAGTCGCACGACACCTCCCGGCGGATCACCGCCGCCCGATACGCCTGCGCCTGCGGTGTTGTGTGGGTGCTGGCCGGCCTCGTCGGCCTCGTCTTCTCGTTCGCCGATATCTCAGGCACCTCACTGCAGGATCGGGGGTTCGGCGCCCAGCTCCAGACCTTCGTCTTCCAGTTCGAGTTCCTGCGCGTCGCCGCGATCAGCTCCGCGACAGCCCTGGTGGTGACCATCGGCGCGGCGCTCGTCCGGCGACGCGCCGGCATGGTGGCCCTGGCCCTTCTCGGCATCCTGGCGATACTCCCGCTGTCCCTGGCGGGGCATGCCTCGGGGGAGGCCAGCCACGAGATGGCGGTCAACTCCCTTGCTCTGCATCTGGTTGCAGCGCTCGTCTGGGTCGGGGGCCTGCTCGCCCTGGCGATGTTGCGACCCCTGCTCGGCAGAGATCTGGCGGTCAGCATCCGGCGTTACTCCACCCTGGCCGGCTGGTGCTTCGTCGCCGTCGCCCTCTCCGGTGTGGCCAATGCCTGGATCCGGGTAGGTTCCCTGGACAACCTGCGGACGCGCTACGGCGTGCTGGTGATCCTTAAGGTCGTCGCGCTGGTCGTGCTCGGGCTCGCCGGCTGGCTCCAGCGCTCACGCGGGCTGGACCGGATCACCGACGATCCGCTGGCAGGCCGGCTCTTCGCGCGGCTGGCCCTGATGGAGGTGGCCGTCATGGGCGCTGCCTTCGCGCTGGGGGCGGCTCTGTCACGCAGCGAGCCGGCGGGTGGCAACCTCCCGGCGGGCGGCGCGGGCCCGGCATACGACCTGACCGGCTTTGCCGCACCCGCCTTCGCGATGACCAGCAGCGACTGGTTCACCGTCTGGCGCATCGACTGGCTGTGGCTCGGGGTGGCCGTGCTCGCGGTGACCTTGTATCTGGTCGGCGTCAATGCGATGCACGACCGGGGCAACACGTGGCCGGTGCGCAGGACCGTGGGC
Source organism: Dermatophilaceae bacterium (assembly GCA_014377705.1). GTDB lineage: Bacteria > Actinomycetota > Actinomycetes > Actinomycetales > Dermatophilaceae > UBA4719. The sequence goes on along the minus strand of JACMPC010000003.1, from coordinate 10,725 downwards.
TGGTTGCTTGGCTGGGCGATCCTCGTGTGGGCGACCAGCGGGGCGCCAGGAGTCTACGGACGACTTCTGTTCTCGGTGCACATGGTCATGCACATGACGGTCGCCATGACGGTTCCCATCCTGCTGGTGCTCGCGGCCCCGGTCACCCTCGCCCTGCGCACACTGAAGCCGCGGCCCGACAACACCCTGGGCCCGCGTGAGCTGCTGCTCGCTATCGTGCACTCCCGGTACATGAAGGTCATTGGCAACCCGGTCGTCGCTGCTGCCATCTTCTTCAGCACCCTGATCGTGTTCTACTACTCGCCGTTGTTCGAGCTCGCCCTGCGCACGCACACCGGGCACGTCCTGATGATCGTCCACTTCCTGCTGGCCGGGTACCTGTTCGCATGGGCGCTGGTGGGCATCGACCCGGGACCCAGGCGCTGGACCCCACCGCTCCTGCTCGTCATCCTCTTCGGCACGATCTCGTTCCACGCCTTCTTCGGGGTCGCTCTGACCAGCGGCACCTCGCTGCTGGCGCCCGCCTTCTTCCAGGGCCTCCACCTGCCCTGGGCGGTGGACCTGCTCGCCGACCAACGCACCGGGGGCGCAGTCGCCTGGGGGATCGGCGAGCTCCCCACGTTGATCCTGGCCCTGCTGGTCACCCTGGCCTGGGTGCGTTCGGACAGTGCCGAGTCCAGACGGCTGGACCGCCAGGCCGATCGCGACGACGACGCCGACCTGAAGGCCTACAACGCCCATCTGGCCTCGATGTCGCAGCGGCCGGGCGACGGCCGGCCCACCCCACCGCCGCTGTCCCGCTCGACGACACCAGGAGACTGACATGCGCATCGCCGTGATCCAGCTCGGGTATGACGACGCGGAGCCTGTCTCCGACCGGGTCGCCCGGGCCGCCGGTCTCGTTCGCGGGCAGGCAGGGGTCGACCTCGTCGTGCTCCCGGAGCTCTGGGCCGCCGGCGGGTTCTCGTACAAGCGGTGGGACGAGCGCGCCGAGCCCGTGGACGGCCCGGTTGCCCAGGCTATGTCAGCGGCCGCCCGGGACACCGGGGTCATGCTGCACGCGGGGTCGATCGTCGAGCGTCCGGGCGCCGGGGTGCGCGGGCCCGACGGCAAGGAGCTGTGGAACACCTCGCTGGTCTTCGCCGCTGACGGGTCCCTGGCGGCGACCTACCGTAAGATCCACCGGTTCGGCTTCGGCCAGGGTGAGCCGCTGCTGATGGAGGCGGGGGAAGCCCTGTCGCTGGTGGACGTGCCCGACTCCTCGCCGTCTGCCGGAGCTGCCCGGGCCGGGCTGTCCACATGCTACGACCTGCGCTTCCCAGAGCTGTACCGGGCTCAGCTCGACGCCGGGGCAACGCTCTTCGTCATACCGGCGGCTTGGCCTGCAGGCCGGGTGGGGCACTGGACGTTGCTCGCCCGCGCCCGGGCGATCGAGAACCAGTGCGTCGTGGTGGCATGCAACACGGCCGGCACCCACGCCGGGGTGGAGATGGGCGGGCACAGCCAGGTCGTCCTGCCGACCGGGGACGTCGCGGCGATGGCCGGCAGCGACGAGCAGGTGCTCACCGTCGAGGTAGACATGAGCACGGTCACCGACTATCGCGCCACCTTCCCGGTACTGCGCGACCGCCGCCTGCCGCTCTGACCAAAGCAGCGTGCCGTCACCGGCCGCCGCCGTCGACTTAGCGCAGGTCCGTCACTGATCGAGCGCCTGCGCTCATGCTCTATCAAAGACGGACCTGCGCTAGGTCGAGCGGGCCTTCTAGAAGGAGTCTTCGGAGACGTCCATGAGCGAGTTGTCGGTTGCCTCGGCGATCTGGCGTTCGGCGGCGATCTTGGGCAGGACCGTGCGGGCGAAGAAGGACGCGGCCGCGATCTTGCCCTCGTAGAACTTCTGGTCCCTGGCCGAGGCGGTGCCGGAGTCGAGGGCGGCCTGGGCGATCTCCGCCTGACGCAGCAGCAGCCACCCCACCACCAGGTCTCCGGCGCACAGCAGGAGACGGGAGGTGTTCTGACCGACCTTGTAGAGGTTGGTCACCGAGCTGCCGTCTCCCGCACGCGGGTCGGAGTTCATCAGCTCGCCGACCATGAAGCCAAGGATGCCCTGCAGGTCTTCCAGACCCTTGCCGAGCAGCTCACGTTCCACGACCAGGGACTCGCCGGCGCCATCCGCGCCCTTGACGAACTCCTGGATCTGGGTGGACAGGTGTGTCACCGCCTTGCCCTTGTCGCGAATGATCTTGCGGAAGAAGAAGTCCAGGCCCTGGATGGCTGTGGTGCCCTCGTAGAGCGTGTCGATCTTGGCGTCCCGGACGTACTGCTCGATCGGGTAGTCCTGGAGGAAGCCCGAGCCGCCGAAGGTCTGCAGCGACTCGGTGCCGAGCAGCACCCAGGCACGTTCGGAGCCGACACCCTTGACGATGGGCAGCAGCAGGTCGTTGACCCGGCTGGCCATCGCGGCATCCGAGCCCTTCTCCAGCTCGTCGGAGCCACTGGCAAGCTGCGCCTGGTCGACGACGTCCTGCTGGGTGGCGGTGTAGATGACCAGGGAACGCAAGCCCTCGGCATATGCCTTCTGCAGCATCAGGGAACGCCGGATGTCGGGGTGCTTGGTGATGGTGACCCGGGGTGCGGCCTTGTCGGTCATCTGGGTCAGGTCGGCGCCCTGGACCCGCTGCTTGGCATAGTCCAGAGCGTTGAGATAGCCAGTCGACAAGGTGGCGATCGCCTTGGTGCCGACCATCATCCGGGCGAACTCGATGATCTTGAACATCTGTGCGATGCCGTCGTGGGCGTCGCCGACCAAGGTGCCCACCGCGGGTTGCTTGTCGCCGAAGGTGATCTCGCAGGTGGTCGAGGCCTTCAGACCCATCTTGTGCTCGACGTTCGTGACATAGGCGCCGTTGCGCTCGCCGAGCTCGCCGGTCTCCAGGTCGACGTGCCACTTGGGCACCACGAACAGGGACAGGCCCTTGGTACCGGCGCCGCCGCCCTCGGGGCGAGCCAGCACGAAGTGGACGACATTGTCGTAGAAGTCAGCCTCGGCCGAGGTGATGAAGCGCTTGACCCCGGTGATGTGCCAGGTGCCGTCGGGCTGCTGGACGGCCTTGGTGCGGCCGGCGCCCACATCCGAGCCCGCGTCGGGCTCGGTCAGCACCATGGTGGCGCCCCACTGGTTGTCGACGATGTGGTGCGCCATCTTCTTCTGGTCGTCGTTGCCCATGTGGTAGAGGATTTTGGAGAAGCCGAAGCCGGCGGAGTACATGTGCACGGCCGGGTTGGACCCCAGGACGAGCTCCGCGACGGCCCAGCGCAGCGACGGTGGGATGACCGTGCCGCCGAGCTCGGTGGGGACGTCGAGGCGCCACCACCCGGCGTCGAGGTACGCCTTGTACGACTTGGTGAAGGAGGCGGGGATGGCGACCGAGCTCGTCGCCGGGTCGAACACCGGCGGGTTGCGGTCGGAGTCGAGCAGGCTCTCGGCCAGCTCGTTCTCGGCAAGCCGGGCGACCTCGTGCAGGATCTCGCGGGCGGTGTCCGGGTCCACCTCGGAGTAGGGACCTTTGCCTAGGATCTCCTGGCGGTTGAAGACCTCGAACAAGTTGAACTCGAGGTCGCGGACGTTGCTCTTGTAGTGGCCCATTGAGGGGTCCTCCGTGCTCGGGTTGAGGCCTTAGCGGCCGCCTGGCCCCGCCATTACTGGCGGGTAACATCCATGATGCTACCGACAGGTAACAATGCGCAAGCCTCCGATTTGACGAACCCACGATGTGCGCGTAACGATTTCGACACCTGGCCGTCGGATCTAGAACGCCTCGACCTGGGAGACCAGCCAGCGACCGTCAACCTCGGACATGGTCAGGATGACGCGGTTCTGGTCGACCTGGGCGCGTATGAGCTTGGCCGAGGTCGTCTGCTGGTCGACGAAGGCGAGGATCCTGACGCCGGGATGGTCGCCCGGGCTCATCACTGAGACCTCGCTGACCTTGGCGACCACCACCGCCTGGTTCTCGATGGCAAGGGGTTTGACCACCGTGATCGCCGCCTTGACGGACTTGTTGCGGAAGCTCCCGGTCAGCAGGGCGCTGACCTCTGCGGTGTGCTGGTCGAAGCTTTTGTAGCTGTAACCCAGCATCTTCGCGGTGATGGCCCGGCCGGCGGACGCTGCCACCACCTGGTTGCCGGCCAGGACGCGGCGGTGCTCGGCTGCCCGCCAGATGACCAGCGACGTCACCATGACCCCCGTGGCCTAAGGGTGGCGCAGCCACGGCGGCAGGGGACGAGTCAGGGGTCCTCCCGGGCGGGACGACATAGGTGCTGAACCAGCTCTACACCGGGGCGAACGTCCCGGTGACGATCACGGCGGTCGACGCCGGCTGACAACCACACGACGAGTGCGGCCGGCCCCGGAGGCCGGCCGCTCTGGCGTGCTGGGACGCCTGCCGCACCCGGTAAACTTCGGCGCAAGGCCGCCGGGGTGGGCCTTTGAGCTGCCTTTTCCGGTGCGTCCAGCGCCTGGACACGCCGGTGAGACCGCCCTCCTGGTGCTGGTAAGGTAAGCCTTACCTAATGTTTGACAACGGAGGAACGAAATGCGGTTCACTGCACCTGCACGCTCGAAGGCCGGACTGGCTGCCGCACTGGTGGCTTTGTCGGTGGTGGTCGCAGCCTGCGGCTCAGCGACCGGCTCGGCTGACGAGGGGAAGGGGGCGGGGGACAAGGCCACGTTAACGCTGTACAACGCTCAGCACGAGGATCTCATGGCGCTGATGGTTGCCGACTTCACCAAGACGACCGGCATCAAGGTCAACATGCGCAACGGCGAGGACTTCGAGCTCGGCAACCAGATCGTCCAGGAGGGCAAGGCCTCACCTGCGGACGTATTCGTGACCGAGAACTCCCCGGCGATGACCCTGGTCGACAGCAAGCGCTTGTTCGCCAAGGTCGACAACGCCACGCTGGCACAGGTCCCGGCCCAGTTCGCCCCTGCCGACAAGGACTGGGTGGGTTTCGCGGCGCGCTCGACCGTGTTCGCATACAACCCTTCGCAGCTCAAGGCGGCCGACCTGCCGGCCTCCATCATGGATCTGGCCAAGCCGGCCTGGAAGGGCAAGGTGGGGATCTCCCCGGCCGGAGCGGACTTCCAGGCCATCGTCAGCGCGGTGCTCGCGCTCAAGGGTGAGCCGGCGACAGTTGCCTGGCTCAAGGGCCTGAAGACGAACGCCAAGGTGTACGCGGGCAACAGCGCCGTCCTGAAGGCCGTCAACGCCGGCGAGGTGCACAGCGGCGTGATCTACCACTACTACTGGTTGAAGGACCAGGCCGAGTCCGGTGCCAACTCCAGGAACGTCAAGCAGATGTACTTCGGTGACAAGGACCCCGGTGCTTTCCTCAGCACCTCCGGCGCCGGCGTGCTCAAGTCGAGCAAGCACCAGTCGGAGGCCCAGCAGCTGGTCAAGTACCTCAACGGCGCCGCCGGGCAGAAGGTCCTGGCCGACAGCAAGGCGCTGGAGTACCCGATCGGCAACGGCGCCAAGGCCAACAAGGCGCTCAAGCCCCTGACCGAGCTCAGCCCGCCGATCGTGAACGTGGACTCGCTCAACGGCCCCAACGTCGTCGAGCTGATGCAGCAGGCGGGTCTGCTCTGACACTGCTGGACTCTTTGCACAGAGCGGGGGTGGGTGGGTCGCGCGCCACCTACCCGCGCCTGCTGCTGTTGCTGTCCGCCGCGATCGTCCTCGTCGCGATGATCCCGCTCTTCTTCGTCGTCGGCTATGTGGTCTCGACCGGATGGGATGAGGCGGTGACCCTCATCTGGCGGCCCCGGGTCGGCGAGCTGTTCCGCAACACCGGCCTGCTCGTCACCGGCTGCGTCGGGCTGACAGCCGTTCTCGGCACGGGTGCGGCCTGGTTGGTCGAGCGCACCACGCTGCCCGGACGGCGCGTCTGGAACGTCCTGCTCGTCGCGCCGCTGGCCGTGCCGGCGTTCGTCAACAGCTTCGGCTGGGTCTCCCTGACGGCCAGGGTCGAGGGGTATGCCGGGGCCCTGCTGATCGTCAGCCTCTCCTACTACCCCCTGGTCTTCCTGCCGGTCGCGGCGATGTTGCGCGGCCTGGACCCCGCCCTGGAGGAGACGGCGGCCGCCCTCGGCCACAGCCCTTGGCGCACCTTCATCCGCGTCGTGCTGCCCCAGCTCCGCCCGGCCCTGCTGGGCGGCACCCTGATCGTGGCGCTGCACGTCCTGGCCGAGTTCGGCGCCCTGCAGCTGCTGCGCTTCCCCACCTTCACCACGGCCATCTACGACCTGTACCGCTCGTCGTTCAACGGGCCCGCCGCGAACATGCTCGCCGGTGTCCTGCTGCTCTCCTGCCTGTTGCTGCTCACCCTGGAGCTGCGCCTGCGCGGCCATCACCGGTACTCGCGTCTGGGTGGGGGCAGCGCCCGGACCATCCCGCGCAGGCGCCTGGGTCGCGCGACGGCTCCTTGCCTGCTCGCGGTCGGCGGGCTGACGGCACTGGCTCTCGGCGTACCGCTCGGCAGCCTGACGTACTGGCTGGCGACCGGCTCGTCCACGAGCTTCCCGATCGGTGACCTGGCCCGCACCACCGCAACCTCGCTCGGACTCGGGGTGGCCGGCGCGATCCTGGCCATGGCGCTGGCGTTCCCGATCGCCTGGCTGTGTGTCCGGCGGCGAGGACGGCTGACCATCCTGATGGAACGTCTCACCTACTTCGGCAACGCGGTCCCCGGCATCGTGGTGGCCCTGGCTCTGGTCACGGTGTCCATCCGGTTCGCCCCGGCGGTCTACCAGACCCTGGTGCTGCTGGTGCTGGCCTACGCGATCATGTTCCTGCCGCGGGCCATGGTGAGCATCCGTGCGGCACTTGACCAGGCGCCGCCGGTGTTCGACGAGGTCGCCCGGGCGCTCGGCTCGGGCCCGCTGGAGACGCTGCGACGGGTGACCCTGCCGCTGGTCGCCCCGGGTCTGGGCGCCGGCACGGCCCTGGTCTTCCTGGCCGTGGTGACCGAGCTGACCGCCACCCTGCTGCTCGCACCGATCGGCACCCGCACTTTGGCCACCCAGTTCTGGGGCAACAGCAGCAGCATTGCCTACGGTGCAGCCGCGCCGTATGCCGCGCTCATGGTCATCCTGTCGGCACCGGTGACCCTGCTCCTCACCCGGAACCGCTGGAGGTCGATCACGGTATGACCAGCTCCCCCATGACCAGCTCGCCTATGATTCCTTCCCAGATGAGCGCTTCCCTGATGCCCCCTCCCCTCATGAACTCTGTGACCGTCCGTGCCGTGACCAAGGCCTTCGGCGCCTCCGAGGTGTTGCGAGGGATCGACCTCACTGTGCCGGAGCAGAGCATGACCGCGATCCTGGGCCCCTCGGGTTGTGGCAAGACCACCCTGTTGCGCCTCATCGCCGGCTTCGAGGTCCCGGACGCCGGCCAGATCCTGCTGGGCGGGCAGGTGGTCAGCGGGGGTGGCCGGTTCGTCGCCCCGCAGCGCCGCCGGGTCGGCTACGTGCCGCAGGAGGGCGCGCTCTTCCCGCACCTGGACGTCGCCGACAACATCACCTTCGGGCTGACCGGCCGTGAGCGTCGCAGCGGTCATCGGGTCGAGGAGCTGCTGGAGCTGGTCGGGCTCGACCCCGCTGTGCGGCTGCGCTTCCCCCATCAGCTGTCCGGCGGCCAGCAGCAGCGGGTCGCCCTGGCTCGCGCGCTGGCCCCCGGTCCTTCCCTGATCCTGCTGGACGAGCCGTTCTCGTCATTGGATGCCGGGCTGCGCGAGGGCACCGGCCGCGCCGTCGTCCAGGCGTTGAAGGCCACCGCCACCACCGCCGTGCTGGTCACCCACGACCAGTCCGAGGCCCTGTCCCTGGCCGATCAGGTGGCCGTGATGCGCGACGGGGCCATCGCGCAGGTGGGCACCCCGCACGAGGTGTATCGCGCCCCGGCCGACCTCGGCGTCGCCGAGTTCGTCGGCGCCGCAGTCGTGGTCGACGCCGACCTCGCCGATGGTGCGGCATCCTCCGACCTGGGCCCGCTGTATGTCATGGCCGGCGTGGACGCCGGCCCGGCTCGGCTGCTCGTGCGCCCCGAGCAGATCCAGCTGACCGGCTCCTCGCAGGAGGGTGTCGAAGCACGGGTGGTGGACGTGAGCTACTTCGGACACGATGCGGCGGTGCGCCTGCAGGTCCTGGCGTCGGGGCGGATGGTGACCGCCCGGGTCCTGGGGCTGTCCGTCCCACTGCCTGACAGCCTGGTCCGCCTGAGCGTGACGGGACCGGTGGCGGCATACAGCCCCGAGGTCTGAGGCTAGGCTCGCCGATCGGGGTGTGAGAGCGACGGACCGGGGCGTGCCTAGTACTCCTTGGGTGGCCGGAAGGTGCCGTGCCTGTGTGCCTCCTCGGTGAGATGACACCCGGTCCACACGGTGAGGATCGTGCCGCCACCGGTGCCGAACAGCAGGCTCCCACCGTATCTGCCGCGGAACGAGACCTCGTGATCGCCGGGACCGTCGATGAGCGCCTTGGGCTCGCCGAATCCGTGCTGTCTGGTCTCCTCGGTCACGATAGCGACCGCCTGGTCCCATTTGGCGTCTGGGAGGTTCCCATATGAGACGCCCGCGTTGAAATAGCGCTCCTGGGCCCCATCGACGTTGGTGAGATCGTCGCCGCAGAAGGTCCCGCTCATGGGTTCATCAGCGGGCCGGAACCCGCATATGCCGACCTCGGCGACCAGGCGTTCCCGGATGGTCTGGAGCATCGCCTCGTAGTCGGTCTCCACCTGAGTGAGGTTCGGGCGCTTCATCAGCTCGTCGAAGCCATCTTTCAACTCGTCAGTCTCCCTGGTTGCGTAACTGCATCCGGCAACGATCAACATCATCATGACGCCGGCAATAACTTCGCCGGCAGTCCTGGGACTCAATCTGAAGGCCCTCGTCATCAGTACGTCCCCGGGATGGGAAAGCTGAGGACATCTCCGAGGCCTTTGCCGGGGTCGCAGACCTGTCTGTCCGGCACCCCGGCCGCCACCACGGACATGTTGTACTGGCTGGTGCTGTCGTCGAGCAGATACTCGCTGTGACCCGTCGATTCCGTGAAATGGCGAACCTCGCCGCTCAGAAGATCAACGACGGTTGCCTCCCGTGCCGAGGCGTGTCCCATCCCGCTCAGGTGTGACGGGTCGACACCAAAACGGCCCAGGTCGCCAACGACATCGCCTCGAGCCTCGATGTAGTCGCTGCGCCCCGGGGCCACGTTGAGGTCCCGGACGTGATTCGTGCCAACCCCAGGAGAGCCAAAAAACACGGCGTCGTCCACTCCGGTGTCCTGCTGCAGCGCCAGACCCGCGGTGGTCGAGCCGTATGAGTGAGAAAGCAGGGTCAGGTGGGCATCGTGGTCACGGGCGGCGCCGACCCCCTGGAGGAAGGGCGTCAACTGCGCGGCGCCCTTCCTGGCTACCTCGATGCCAGCCACCGACTTGCCAAGGGTGAGGGTGTCACCCAGCAGCGGGGCCTGGTAGCCGATCCACGTGACCGTCGCAGTGGTTTCGGCCAGGGTCGGATGAGCTCGCACGCTCTCGGACTCGGCTCTCTTCTGAAGGTGGTTCATCTCGATGTCGTAGCCCTTCAAGGAGTGGGTCAATACGCTGCCCAGGCCTGGGACAAACACCGCCACGTTGGTGGCGGTCTGCACGTTGCCGTTGGCGATGGCCGCCTGGGGACGTTCTTCTCCCAGGTCCAGCAGGAGCAGCTGGCGCTCGCCCGGCAGGCGCATCGTGGCCTCGATCGCATCGAGGGAGGTCAGCTTGTCGTTCACGAGATCCAGGGCTGCGTCGTCGTTGGTGAGATCGCCGCCGAACCAGTTGTCGGCCAGGTCTGCCCTGAGTCTGTCGCGTTCGGCAATGAGGCGAGCCCGTTCCAGCGGGAGCAGCGCCTGGTTGGCCAGGTCCCTGGCAGTGAAGTCCACGCCGTCACGATTGCCGATCCAGCCGGGATGTTGCCGGAGCACCTGCTGCTGCTGCAGTGCGGTCATCGACGTCCACCAGGTCGCGTTGTCGGCCGGCGACCCGTGCCGCGGTGGCGACGCAGGAGCCTTGACGAACACCGAGGCGGTGTGGCTGGTGCCACCGTCGCCGCTGCTGCTCACCCGTTGGGCCGCGGACTGGGCGCGCAGCCGGGCGGCGCAGGTGTCCAAAGACGCGGACGCGCCGGCCAGCAGCGGCGACGCCCGCTGGTCCCACTGCTGGGTCAGGTACGCCAGGTCGGAGCCGTTCCAGCTGGCCTGCAGCTCGCCGAGCGCGCGCTGGGCCAGGGCGCGAATGTCCTGGACCCTGCGTGCGTCACTGATCAGCGACTCGGCTTTGCGTTCCAGGACATCGGTATTCGCTCCCAGTAGTTCGCTCACGCTCCCCCCTCGTCCGGTGCCTGCGCACGACGTCTGCCGTGCTGCAGACGCTACGGGTCGGGGGTCCTCAGCGACATGGGGAGAACTCCCCATCAGGCAGGCCCCCGGAGGTCTCCCGGCGAGCGGTGCAGGTCGAAGGTTGCTCTTCGCAGTCTGGCCGCAGTGGTCGGAGTCGTATCGCGGTCAGACCGCGGGCCGGCCAAGGGCGCGGTAGGTCCACCCCGCTGCGCGCCATCCGGTGGGGTCGAGGGTGTTGCGGCCGTCGATGATGGTGGGGTTCGCCACGATCGTCGCCAGCTTGGTCGGGT
>JACMPC010000059.1 GCA_014377705.1 Dermatophilaceae bacterium | reverse complement strand
AGGTTGTGCCGGCCACGGACCCGGAGTAGGTCCAAGTGAACTGGACGCCGGTGGGCTCAACCGCCGTCAACCGATTCAGACTTTGAGCAGCTGGGACACACGCTGTCGGGAGACGCCCAGGATGATCGCCGCGTCCTGCTGGGACATGCCTATCTGGAGCATGTTGCGGGCTGCAACGCGGATCTCCTCCGCGGCGCGCCGGAGCTCTGCATCAGCATGGACCATCAGTGCCTGCGCGTCGCGCACTCGATCGACTGTGCCATCTGGTAGGGAAGGGGTGACGGTCACGTCGGCACCGGCTTTGCCCGTAACAGCCTCGACGAGTCCCTGCGCCCAGGTTTGAGCTTCGGCCAGGGTACGTGACTGGGTGACGCCGACGCCGTCGACGTCGATCACCCACCATCGCCCCTCACGGGTCGCCGTTGCGGTATATGCGCTCATTGCAACCATCCTTTCGGCAGACAGGCCATCTGCTTGCTGATACTGCGCACCACCCCGGCCGTCACTTCTCGGTGATTCGGGAGCGGTGCCTCGTGCTTGCCGCAAGGGCATCCCCAGATCTCGTGTCCACCAACGTTCCGAAGCGGCTTGCATTTGTTGTCACGGAGCGCCCTCACTGTCTGGGTTCGCTTCTGTGGCTTGGTCATGATCCTATGCTATCCCCCCTTGCGCTAACAAGGCAAGTGGGGATAGCAGGATTGTTACCGAGATCGGGGACGTTGCGGCACTCAGCAGGGGGACATCTCGTCAAAGCACTCGCCGCGCCAGCTCGAGAAGGGCGGAGACTGTTGGCGCGTCATCCTGTGAACGGAGCTATCGTGCGCCAGACGTGGGCATGCTATGAGCCGGGGCTGCCCGCCGGCTCCCAGGATCTCTGCTACTTCGCGGAGGTTGTCCAAAATGTCCTGGCGTGAGAAAACAATGTCAGGCAACGTGCCGCCACAGGTCGTGTTCAGCCAGGACAATGTTGCGGGCACGCAGCCGCTCAGGGGTATCGGCGCGCGCCTTGCTGATCATGCGAGGGGTCCCCGGCGGAGTCCACTCGCGGTCCAGAGGGGGAACCGAAGCGGTCCACCGGGGCCAACGAAGGCCGTGATCGTCGGCCAGCTTCTCCGCAACCGAGGCCAGCAGGCCGGCGAGCATCGGGCTGGCTTGGGGTGCGGGCCGTTCGGCAATCACCTCCGAGATCCGATCCTGGTGCTGGGCGGTCCAGTCGATCAAGGCCCGCAACCGGGTCCAGTCCGGCGCACCCTCGACCCCGGCATCGCTGAGATCGGCCAAGCGGGGGCGGACGCCATCGGCTGGAAGCTCAGCTCGGGGTCCTGGTGGTGGCTGAGCTGATGGGCCGCGTCCGCAACGACAACGGACAGCAGGTCTTTCTGGTCAAGGGTGGCTCCAGCATCGAGCTGCGTCTGGGTGTGGCCGGATCGCGAACGAGCAAAGACCTTGATGCCGTCTTTCGCGGCGACTTCTCCCGGATGTATGACGCGGCACGGGATGCGCTCGCCAAAGGGTGAGCAGGCGCTGCGCGCTGCCACTGTCTGTGGTCGATGGCAGGCTCCCAGAGGTGATGCTGACCAGCGAGACTGCCATTGATCCGACGTCATCCAGGATGTCTACACCACTTGACTTGAAATAGTCTAGCCGAATAGACGATCCTGATGGTCACAGAGCAGCCGACCCGCAAGATGATCAAGGAGTTCCGATCCGCCGGATGGACAGCACTTCGCACCGACGGATCACACACCGTGTACGGCTGTTCCTGCGGCAAGCACCGGTTCTCACTGCCGGACGGCCACCGGACCATCTCACCCGGCGTCGTCCGCAAGGCGCGGAACATCATCACGGAATGCAGGGAGTCGAGCCGATGAAGATCTACGACATCACGGTCACCCGCGAGGGCAAGTGGTGGATGATCGACGTCCCCGCTATCGACGGACTCACCCAGGCACGCCGGCTTTCAGAGATCACTGACATGGCGGTTTCGCTCATCGCTGTGACCTCGGACAAACCTGCCTCGCAGGTTGGCGTGAACATCGTGGCCATGATCGTTGACGGGATCGACCTCGTCGAACGTCGCCAACAGATCGACACCGAGCGTGAAGCAGCCCGCGACGCTGAACGCAGGGTGGCAGCGCTGACGATAGATCTGGTGCGAGAGCTCGACGCGGACCATGTCCCCCTTCGGGACATCGGCGAAGCGGTGGGGGTCTCGTTCCAGCGAGTCCACCAGTTACTCAACGCCTGACCCGAGCGAGACCGTCAGGTCCGCGCACGAGGGTGCGGCGCGTCATACCGTCGGCGGCTGCTGGCCGGAGTCTTCGATAAAGCCGACCACGATGTAGTTGGCGTGACGATCGAGGTTGCCGCGGGCCCGGTCATACCTCGTGGTCATCCTGGGGTCGCTGTGCCGGGCGGCGATCTGCACATCACGCAACGGAACCCCGGCGTCCAGGCAGGCGGTGACGAAAGCATGCCTGAGCGAATGAGGGCTCAGTCGCTTCTTGATGCCGACCTTCCTGGCGAGGCGGACCACGACCCGGGCCGCCGAGTTCCGGTCCATCGGCGTGCCATCAGCTCGCAGCAGCAGCGGGCCGGTGCTCCGCTCCCCCGCTGCCGCATCCAGGACCGCGGCGACCGGGATGGGCAACGGGATGGTGGCCGGCTTGCGACCCTTGCCAACCAGGGTCAGGGTCCGGTGGCCGCGCTCCAGACCGTGGGTGTCCTGGATCCGCAGGTTGCACGCCTCTGAGACCCGCAGTCCGAGCAGGCCCATCATCGTGATCAGGGCTGCGTCCGACGGGCTGGACGCGCGGGCCGCAGCGAGGACCGCGCCGAGCTCGAAGCGGTCAAGCCCCAGCGTCTTGGTCTCGTCGCGGTAGACGCGCGGCAGGCGCAGATGGGTGGCCGGCGACTTCGCCACGAAGTCGTCGATCTCGGCGATGCGGTAGAAGCTCTTGAGCGTGGAGAGGCGGCGGTGGATCGTGCTCGGGCAGTTGCCCCGGTCATCCTCCAGATGGCGGGCGAAGACCTCCAGGTGGGTGCGGGTCACCTCGAGCGGATCGAGCCCCTGGACGGCACACCACTCGAACAGCAGGCGCAGGTCCAGCCCGTATGCCGCCACGGTGGCCTTCGAGGAGTACCCCGCCAGGAAGCCCACGACGGCAGTATCGGCGCGCGACATCGGAATTGGTGTGTGCTTGGGCTCGTCCATTGCCGTCTCTCAGGTCACTGCGTCTTCGGCAAGGCCACGTTCGGTCCGAAGCACCAGGCGGAGCCGCCCTATGCCAGCCGGACGCTAACCTCAGGCACTGACAGGAAGCCCTCGCTGAGGCGGGCCCGCCATCAGGCGCGGCGTCATCCGGCCCATACCCGCTCGGAATACCTGTTCACGCAAAGCAGTTTGTATATACAGTTGTTCAGAACCGGTTCCAAGGAGTGCCATGCCGAAGACTGCCACGACGCTACCCCTCACTGCGCTGCCTGCGACGTTCACCTACGCACAGGCACGCGACGCCGGCCTGAGCAAACACACCTTCTATTGCCTGCGTGAAATCGGCCGCATCGAACCCCTCGCCCGCGGACTGTACCGCCAAGCTGACGCCGAACCTGCCGACCTCGACCTGCTTGCCATCGCCATCAAGGCACCCCTGGCAACGATGTGCCTGGCCAGCGCACTGGCTCGCCACGGGCTCTCCGACGCCATCCCCGCAGCCCCTGACATCGCCCTGCCACGCGGGAAGCGCACCCCGGCCACCGAGGCGATAGTCCAGTGGCATCACTTCGAGCCATCCACCTTTGACCTTGGCCGAGGAGAACTGACACTGGACTCGACCACCAGCATCGGCCTGTACGACGCCCCCCGCAGCATCATCGACGCCTTCCGGATGCGGGCAACTGAAGGCCACGAGCTCGGATACGAGGCATTGCGACGTTGGCTGCGCACCCCGGGCTCCCAACCCGGACAGCTGATCCGCCTTGCCCACCAGTTCCCCAAGGCCGAAACGACATTGCGAACAGCCTTGGCCGCCTTGCTGTGAACAAGCCATCCCGGAAGACCACGGGCGGTGCCGCGTACCTGGACCTGCAGCTGATGGCGAAGGCTGACGGTCGAGCAACGGACGAACTGCTGACGTTGTACGCACTCGAAGGCTTCCTGGACCGGCTGAGCACCGCACCTCAGGCAACTGATCTCATACTCAAGGGAGGTGTGCTTCTGGCGGCATACGAAACGCGGCGGGCCACCCGCGACGTCGATCTCCAGGCCACAGACTTGAACAACGACGCGAACGTCGTTCTGGCCCTGATCTGCGACATTGCCGCCTCCGACAAGGACGACGGCCTGTTCTATGACACGAGCACCGCCACCGCTGAGGTCATCCGCGACGAGGACGAGTACTCCGGCATACGTGTCAGTCTCACCTGCCACCTCTCACGCGCTCGGATACCGTTCCACGTCGACGTCAACGTCGGCGACCCCATCTGGCCGACACCACGGCCGGTCGAGGTGCCGCGTCTCCTGGGCGGAAGCATCACCGTCCGCGGCTACCCACTGTCAATGGTGTTCGCCGAGAAGATCGTCACCGCGGTCCAGCGCGGAACCGTGAATACCCGCTGGCGCGACTACGCCGACATCGCCCTTCTCAGCGCCACCCGAGACGTCAACGGCGACGAGCTCGCAACCTCCATCGCCGTCGTCGCCGCGCACCGCCAAGCCACTCTGATTCCACTTGACGAGGCCTTGGCCGGCTACGTGGAGATCGCCCAGGTCAAGTGGCACTCATGGGTTCGCAAACAGCGACTCACCGATCGTCTGCCAGAGGACTTCGGCACGGTTCTGGACGACGTCCTGACCTTCGCCGGTCCCGCCGTCAACAGAGCCATCACGGGCCGCACGTGGGTCCACGCTCTGCGACGTTGGGCTGAGGACGATGACGAGGGCGAGAACGCAGAGCAGATCCCGACCTGAGAGTGATCACCTTCGACGCTTGGCTGCGCTGCGACGAACCCAACCCGTGCTGATCGGACAGGCGAACACGCCGGGCGCCATACAGCCCTCGGGGAAGAGCACCCTGCACGTGCTGCCGCCGGGGCAGGTCCCCCCGATCCTGCGCCTGGACGGGCGGCCGCGCTCAGATCTCAGACATGCGCTGACCGACGAGCCGGCCGAGCGCGACATAGCCCTGGAACTGGTCGACCTCAAACCACTGGTCGGCGGTCGTATCGCCCGGGAAGTCCTTCTGGGTGACCGCATAGCTCTTCAACGGGAACATCTCTGGCTGGCCTTCGAGGTCCTGGCCCAAGGTCGCCTTCCCGACGATCAGGATCCCTTTCGATGGGCTTCCGGCCCCGGGAGGATAGCTCACGGTTCCGACGACCACCGACTGCTGGCTGAGTCTCTCGTGCAGCGACCTGAGATCAGCGTTCAGCTCCTCCCCCTCATCGGCTGACATGGCGGCCAGGGGGAAACCGTCGATCGTGATCGTGACCCCGAGCTCTTCGTAGGCAAGCGCCGCGGCTTCGGCGAGGGTGAACGCCATGGAGTGGTCGCCCGAAGCATCGACGCAGTAGATGGTGTGGCATCTGCGACGCAGCAGCTCGACCAGACCGAGGTTCTCGTAGTGGCCGCCGTCAGTGACGTAGACGAAACGGTCGTTCGCCGGGTAGACGCCAAAGACCTCGCGGGCGAAGTAGCCGAGGCGGCGGATGGTGGGAAGCGGGGTGCGGTCGCGATCCTGGTCTGGGAGCAGCTCGGGCTTCTGACTGCGCAGGCCGTGGTACCGCGGGTTGGGCAGCCACGCTCCCAACCGGGCGTTGCTGAGGGCCAGGAGGAGGTCGAGGGGGCCGGATGCGCGTCCCATTGACGAGGCGAACGCGGCACCCGAGATCGCCGAGGCGGCCAGCAGGGTGATGTCGGACCTGTACGTCTTCGTCGTGAGTGCGTCCTCAAGGCCCTTGGTGGGGAAGTACCCCAGCTTCGGGCTTCCGATGAAGTCGCTGGAGAAGACGAAGGGGACGACGCGGCGACCCGGTGGCGCGAGGGAAGGTCCCGACACGTGCGCCGCGGCGCACAGCACCAGGCGCAGCCCGCCGTTCGGGGCCGGAGACACCTTGCCGTCGTCGCCTATCGGACGGCCGTAGTCGGACAGCGTGGACAGGTGCCCGTAGTCGGGCTGTGTTGCGACACCGCCCTCGAGCGTCACGTCGAAGGCCGAGGCCAGCCGGGACTTGTAGAAAGGATGCATGCTCATCCGGGTCTGGTCGAAGAAGGCGACGAGAAGCAGCAGCGCGACCCCGGCCGCGATGGGGAGCCAGTGCTGACCTCCCGCGCGGACACCGACCATCGCGTTGTGCAGCTCGGCGAGGAAGACGACCAGGGCAAGCGCCGTGGCGCCGAGGACAACCGCCAGGGTGAGCAGGAAGCGGGTGGCGAAGGTAGTCGCGGACAGGGCCTTGCTCCAGATCGTCGGT
>JACMPC010000058.1 GCA_014377705.1 Dermatophilaceae bacterium | reverse complement strand
CCCAAATCGTTCGAACGTGACCCAATTTGCCGACGGAAAAAGTGTGACAGGGAACCCTGGAGCCGATTAGAGGTGACTGGTAGTGGGAGTGGGAACGGGACCAGCGAGTCCCCCGGAGTCGCTGGTCCCCTTCACCTGAGGCACCTGTCGCAATGTCACTGGCAACAGACACTCAATGAACCTTAACGGAACTTTGAACCGAAAACCTGCTGCGCCTGTCCCGGACTCTCCGGGTGAGCACATCCGAGTGTTCTCAACGTCATTGACCGCAATCGGCGTACCTGGTCAGGCGTCGTAGTCGACATTGACGGTGTCGCTGGTCGGATGGGACTGGCACGTCAGCACGAACCCCCTCGCGATCTCGTCGGGCTCCAGCGCGTAGTTCTCCGACATCTGCACCGTCCCTGAGATCAGCTTCGCCCGACAGGTCCCGCACACGCCGCCCGCACAGGCGAAGGGCACATCGGGGCGAACCCGCAGCGCGGCGTTGAGAATGGACTCCTGCGCGTGCACCGGACTGGCAACCGTGCCCTGCCGACCGTCGAGCCTGAACGTGATCTCGACACTCTTGGCGGACTCGTCCAAGAGCACCGGTCGCCCGATGTTGCCCTCGGGCTTCTTCGGGTCACCGGTGGTGAACAGCTCGTACCGGACCTTGTCGTCGGGGACCCCGCGGGCGGTCAGGGTGTCCCGGCACAGCTGCACGAGCTCGAACGGGCCGCACAGAAACCATTCGTCCACGTCGTCGGCCTGCAGCACGGTGCTGAAGATGGCTGCCAGCTTCTCCGCGTCGATCCGGCCCGTCATCAGGGGCGAGATGCGCTGCTCGCGGGTGAGCACGTGGTGGACGGCGAGGCGGGCCGGATACCTGTCCTTCAGATCGGCGAGCTCCTCCAGGAACATCACGTCCATGGCCGCCTTGTTGACATAGACAAGGTCGAACCGGGTGGACGGCGAGGCAGCCAGAGCGGTCTTGGCGATCGCGATGACGGGGGTGATCCCGGATCCCGCCGCGAAGGCGACGAAGCTGGTGGCGGCAGTCCTGGCGAGCTCTGCCTGCAGCTCATCGGGATGGTTCAGGCCGGTCATGGCGTGCCGGGAGATGAAGGCTCCCTGAGGGCTCATCACCTGCACCACATCCCCGCGCCGCAGACTCTCGTTGGCGTAGGTGGAGAAGATCCCCCCGAGGTCCCGCTTGATGGCGATCCGGATCTCCCCGGGCTGCGGCTCGGCACAGATGGAGTAGCTGCGCCGCACGTCCTGCCCGTCGATGGTCGCGCGCAGCGCGACATACTGGCCGGGGATGTAGTCGTACTGCGCCGCCAGGTCCTCGGGCACCTCAAAGGTGACCTCGATGGCGTCCGCAGTCAGCCGCCGAACGTCCGCGACCACCAGCGGGTTGAAGGAGGCCCGACGGCGTCCTGCGGCCGCAGCGGTCTCGACGGACGCAGCGGTCTCGACGGGCGCAGCAGTTTCGACAGACGCAGCAACCGGCAGAAGATCAGTCATCGTCACAGCACCTTGAAGTAGTCGAAGGGTTCCTTGCAGTCCTGGCAGACATACAGGGCCTTGCAGGCGGTCGAGCCGAAGCGGGTCAGCTCCCGGGTGCTCAGCGACGAGCACTGCGGGCACTTGACGCTCAGTCCCAGGTGAATCGGACCGGCCCTCACACCGGACCTGCCGGAGGGCGGGGCTATGCCGTATTCCGCCAGCTTGGCCTGGCCGGAGTCAGTCATCCAGTCCGTGGTCCAGGCGGGGGACAGCACCAGCCTGACCCGGACCTCCGGGTAGCCCTGGGCGGACAAGGCACTGACCACGTCATCCCGGAGGGTGTCCATGGCAGGGCACCCTGAGTAGGTGGGCGTGATGGTGACTTCCACGCTCCGGTGGCCGGCTCCGTCGTCGTCCAGGCGGACCTCCCGCAGGATGCCCAGGTCCTCGATGGTGAGCACCGGGATCTCCGGGTCGCAGACGGTCGCGGCGATGTCCCAGACCTCGGCGGCCTGCGCCCCGGCAGGACGGACAGCGGTGTTCGTCGACATTGTCACCACGTGGCGCCCGGGTGTTGCCGGGCGAGGACCTGCATCTCGGCGAGCAGGTGTCCGAGGTATTCCGAGTGCTCTCCCGACCGGCCTCCCCCCGACGCCCTGGGAACGTCCGGGACCTCGAGCCCGGCCTCGGCCAGGACCTCGGCGATCAGGCGGTCGAACTCCACCCGCAGCGACGACGGACGCACCGCGACTCCTTCGAGACGCCCGATCAGCTCGTCGTCGTCAAAGAGCTCTGCGACATACGGCCAGGTCAGCTCCAGCCCGGTCAGCATCCGGCGCCTGGACTCCTCCGTGCCCTGGCCCAGCCGCAGGACCCACTGGTGGCTGTGGTCCTGGTGATACTTCACTTCTTTGACTGCCTTGGCCGAGATGGCGGCAAGGGTGGCATCGGCGGAGTCGATCAGCTGGCTGTAGAGCAGGTGCTGGAAGGTCGAGACCACCAGCTGACGGGCGATGGTGCGGGCGAAGTCCCCGTTGGGCTGCTCCACCAGGTGGACCGAGCGGAACTGCGACTCATCCCGAAAATAGGCCAGGTCGTCCTCGGTCTTGCCCCAGGCGCCGCCTGCGTAGGTCAGGAAGGACCGGGCATGACCCAGGAGGTCCAGGGCGATGTTGCACAGCGCCATGTCCTCCTCCAGCTCCGGGGCACGGGACACCCACCAGCCCAGTCGCTGTGCAAGGACCAGCGCGTCATCCCCCAGCCGCAGCGCATAGCCGGCCACATCCTGCGAGACGACCACCGAGCCGCCCGCAACCTGCCCAGCGATGTCCTCCGGCCGCAGGGCGTTGCCGGGGGTGAGCCGGGTGGCGCTGGCTGAGGCGTGGCCCGCGGCTGGCCCTGCCGAGGCAGGACGGGTGTCCACGGGGCTCACAGGTGCTTCACCCCTTCACTCTTGGTGTAATACGTGGCGTGTCGGTAGTCCTTGCCCTGCGGGGACTCGAAGAACTCTCCCTTGGCATCAGGATCGCTAGCGGCGATCGCCGACGCAGGCACCACCCACAGCGAGACGCCCTCGTTGCGGCGGGTGTACAGATCTCTGGCGTTGCGCAGGGCCATCTCGGCGTCCGGCGCGTGCAGCGATCCGGCGTGGACGTGGGAAAGGCCCCGGGCGGGCCGGACGAAGACCCCCCACAGCGGCCAGTGGGCGTCGCCAGAACCGGACTGCGTGTCTTGCGTGCTCACCTAAGCCACCTGCTCTTTCTGTGCTCTCTTTGCTGCGAATGCAGCCGCTGCTTCGCGCACCCAGGCGCCGTTCTCGTGTGCCTCGCGGCGGCGTTCCATCCGCTGCGCATTGCACGGACCGCGTCCGGCGAGGACCTCGTTGAACTCTTGCCAGTCCAGCTCGCCGTACTCCCACTTGCCGGTGTCCTTGTTGAACCTGATGTCATCGTCCGGCAGGGTCAGGCCGAGGACCTTGACCTGCTCGGCGATCATGCCCACGAATCGCTGGCGAAGCTCGTCGTTGCTGAACCGTTTGATGTTCCAGGCCATGGACTGGCTGGAGTGGGCGGAGTCGGAGTCCGGCGGGCCGAACATCATCAGGGCCGGCGCATACATTCCGTTGATGGCCTCCTGGGCCATCTGCTTCTGGGCCGGCGTTCCGTTGGCCAGCTCAAGCAGGATCTCGAACCCCTGCCGCTGGTGGAAGGACTCCTCCTTGCAGACTCGGACCATGGCCCGGGCGTACGGACCATAGGACGCCCGGCAGAGCGGCACCTGGTTGCAGATCGCGGCACCGTCGACCAGCCAGCCGATGGCGCCCATGTCCGCCCAGCTGCGGGCCGGGTAGTTGAAGATCGACGAGTAGCGCGCCTTGCCCGCCAGGAGCTGGTCGTTGAGCACCTCCCGGGGAGTTCCGAGCGTCTCCGCCGCGGAGTAGAGGTACAGCCCGTGGCCGGCCTCGTCCTGAACCTTGGCCATCAGGATGGCCTTGCGCTTGAGGGAGGGCGCCCTGCTGATCCAGTTGCCCTCCGGCTGCATGCCGATGATCTCCGAATGGGCATGCTGGGAGATCTGGCGGATCAGGGTTTTGCGATAGGCGTCCGGCATCCAGTCTCGCGGCTCGACCCTCGAGTCGTCCTCGATGATCTGGTCGAAATAGGCCTGGCCCGCCACGGCAGGGTCCTGCCCATCGCCGTTCTCGGCAGCGAGGAGCGGGCTGTGCTGTGTTGCCATGCTTTCACCTCAGGTGAGTTCACTGATGGACACCGGATGCACTGGTCGGGCCATATTTACTTACCGACCGATCGGTCAGGATATGTCGACATCCGGCCGCCCGTCAACCCCTTTTTCGATGTCATCTCAGCGCCCTCAGACTGCAGCTGAAGGTCGTAGAGTCGCTCCTCAGATATGGGAATCAAACAGCCTTCCCGGATGTTGTGCGGTCCAACCAGGACAGGACCAACTTGCGTGCTGGCCCGACCAGTGAAGGGAACCAGCAGATGATCGCCACCGTTCCGGACATCGACACCGCCTCCCTCGACCTCGAGGAGCGGATGAGCCGAGATGAGATCGAAGCGCTTCAGCTGCGCCGCCTCAGGCACACCGTGCAGTACGCCTACGAGCGGGTTCCGCACTACACGAAGAAGTTCGACGACCACGGCGTTCACCCGAGCGACCTGAAGGAGCTTGCGGATCTGGGCAAGTTCCCTTTCACGACAAAAGAGGATCTGCGTCAGACGTACCCCGCCGGGATGTTCGCCGTGCCGATGAACCAGGTCGCGCGCATCCATGCGTCCTCAGGAACCACCGGGCAGCCAACCGTGGTGGGGTACACCAAGACCGACCTGGACAACTGGGCCACGCTCGCGGCCCGCTCCCTGCGCGCCTCAGGGGTTCGTCCGGGGGACAAGGTGCACAACGCCTACGGCTACGGCCTGTTCACCGGCGGGCTGGGAGCGCACTACGGTGCGGAGAAGCTGGGCTGCACGGTGATCCCGATCTCCGGTGGCCAGACCGAGAGACAGATCCAGCTGATCCTGGACTTCCGGCCGTCGGTGATCCTGAGCACACCGACCTACCTGCTGACCATCTTCGATGCCATGCGCGCCTCCGGCATCGACCCGACCCACACGTCGCTGAGGCACGCGGTTCTGGGAGCCGAGCCCTGGACCGAGGAGATGCGCCGGGAGATCGAGGTGTCGGGCAACCTTCACGCCTGTGACATCTACGGGCTGTCGGAGGTCATGGGGCCGGGAGTGGCCGGCGAGTCGGTGGAGACCAAGGACGGTTCGCACATCTGGGAAGACCACTTCCGCCCGGAGATCATCGATCCGGTCGAAACCACCAGGGTCCTGGGAGATGGCGAGCACGGTGAGCTGGTCTTCACCTCGCTGACCAAGGAAGCGCTCCCCATCATCCGATACCGCACCCACGACCTCACCCGGCTGCTTCCCGGAACGGCCCGCCCGGGTATGCGCCGGATGGGCCGCATCATCGGACGCAGCGACGACATGATCATCCTGCGCGGCGTCAACGTGTTCCCCTCCCAGATCGAGGAGATCGCCCTGCGCATTCCGGCCCTGAGCCCGCACTTCCAGCTGGAGATCACCAGGCCGATGCACATGGACCAGCTGGCCGTGAGGATCGAGCACCGGGAGGGCGTCTCCGCGGACGACGCACGCTCGGCCGGCCAGGAGCTGACCAGGCTGATCAAGATCCATGTCGGCTCCACCTGCCAGACCGATGTCGTGGAACCCGGTTCCCTGGCGCGGTCCAACGGCAAGCTGCGCCGCATCTACGACCTGCGCAACAAGGAGCAGGGCGACCTGTACGTGCGAAGATAGCGCCTGTGCCCCAGCAATCCCCTGCCCGCCCGGCCGCGGCGAAACGCCGCGGCCGCCCGGGATACGACCAGCAGTCCGTCCTCGAGATCGCTGTCGAGGTCTTCAACGAGCGGGGCTTCGAAGCGACATCGATGGGTGCCCTGGCGGACAGCCTGGGGATCAGCAAGTCCGCCATCTATCACCACGTCGCGTCCAAGGGAGACCTGCTACGCCTCGCCCTGGACCGTGCCCTCGACGGCCTGGAGGGCGTCCTGGCGGATCCCGGCGCCTCCGAGGGCCCCGCGGTCGACCGGCTGGAGCATGTGCTCAGGCGCACTGTTGAGGTGATGGTGCAGGAGCTTCCCTACGTGACGCTCCTGCTTCGCCTGCGCGGCAATACGGAGGTCGAACGCGACGCCATGACGCGTCGCCGGACCTTCACCGCGCGGGTCACCAAGCTGGTCAGAATGGCCGGCGCCGAAGGATCGATGCGCAGCGATATCGACCCCGGGACCACCAGCCGTCTGCTCTTCGGCACCATCAACTCGATCGTCGACTGGTACCGCCCGGGAGGAGCCATCACCGCGCAGAAGCTGGCCGACGACCTCATCTCGATGAGCTTCGACGGCCTGCGCCTGCCGGCCGCTGCCCGTGTCCCTCGTATCCCTCGTGTCCCTGAAAGGGTCGGTACCTCCAGCGGCCACTAGGGCCCGCTACTTCTCGACCAGCGTCAGCACGTCGTAGGTGGCCACGATCTCGTCGTCCTGGTTGTGCAGGACCGCGTCCCAGCACACCTCGCCGTGCTCATCGGTCTCCCGTGCCGTGATCCTCTTGGCCGTCAGGGTGACCCGGATGGAGTCCCCCGCCGCCACCGGCTTGACGAACCGGGCCGTCTCCAACCCGTAGTTGGCCAGCACCGGCCCTGGCTCCGGCGAGACGAACAAACCGGCGGCCCAGGACAGGAGCAGGTAGCCGTGGGCCACGATCCCCGGGAAGAACGGGTTTGCCGCCGCCGCCTCCTCGTTGGTGTGCGCATAGAACGTGTCCCCGGTGGAGCTTGCGAACGCGGTGATGTCCGCCAGGGTCACCTGGCGAAGCTCCGACCTGACCGCATCCCCGACCCTGAGCGTGGCAAGGCTCTTGCGGAACGGGTGTTCGCCGAACTGCTGGTCGGCGCCGGTGTGCCAGACCCCGGTGACGGCGGTGAGCATGTTCGGGGAGCCCTGGACGGCGGTCCGCTGCATGTGGTGCAGCACCGAGCGCATACCGCCAAGCTCCTCGCCGCCACCCGCGCGCCCAGGACCACCGTGCACCAGCTGCGGCACCGGTGACCCGTGCCCGGTCGACGTGCGGGCATCCTCGCGGTTCAGCACGAGCACCCGGCCGTGGTGGGCGGCGATCCCCATCACCAGCTCGCGGGCCACCTCGGCGTCGTCTGTGGCCACCGTGGCCACCAGGGATCCAGACCCCCGTGCGGCCAGCCGGACGGCCTCGGCGAGGTCGTCATACCCGATCACCGAGGACACCGGGCCGAACGCCTCCAGCGAGTGGACCTCTGGCGCATCAGGGTCCGCCCAGGTCAGCAGCACCGGCGACATGAAGGCCCCGGACTCGACGATGCCGACCGAGCCGTCTCCACGGGTCACGGCGGGAGCGTCCAGGGAGCCGTAGGCCAGCCCGCCGCCGGCCTCGACCATCGCCTGCACCACCGCGCGAACGTCCGCGAGCTGCTCCAGGGAGGCCAGCGCGCCCATGGTGACGCCTTCGGCTCGCGGATCGCCGATGACGACACGCTGGTCGAGGCGTGCCTTGGTGGCCGCGACGACGTCATCGACCAGCGCCCTGGGCACGATTACCCGACGGATGCTGGTGCACTTCTGGCCCGCCTTGACTGTCATCTCGGCGACCAGCGACTTCACGAAGGCGTCGAACACCGGGGTCCCGGGCACTGCGTCCGGCCCCAGGATGGCCGCGTTGAGCGAGTCCGTCTCGGAGGTGAACCGGATGCCGCCGGTGACGACGTTGTCGTGCGACTTCAGCAGGAGCGCGGTGGAGGCAGAACCGGTGAAGGAGACGAGATCCCGGTAGTCCAGCTCATCCAGCAGAGTCCTGGCGGAGCCCGAGATGAGCTGCAGCGAGCCGGCCGGGAGGATCCCGGACTCGATGATCAGCTTCACCACGGCGGCGGTCACGTAGCCGGTGGGCGTGGCCGGCTTCACGATGCTGGGCACACCGGCGATGAAGGCCGGGGCGAGCTTCTCCAGCATGCCCCAGACCGGGAAGTTGAAGGCGTTGATCTGGACCGCCACACCGGGAATCCGGGTATAGATGTGCTCCCCGATGAAGGACCCGTCCTTGGACAGCACCTCAGTGGGGCCGTCGAGCACGATCGTGGCGTTCGGCAGCTCGCGCCGTCCCTTCGAGCTGTAGGTGAAGAGGACTCCGATGCCGCCGTCGATGTCCACCATGTTGTCGATCTTGGTGGCCCCGGTGCTGAAGGACAGCTCATACAGCTCTTCGCGGTGCCCGTTGAGGTACTGGGCCAGCTCTTTGAGCCTGAGCGCCCGCTGGTGAAACGTGAGCTTGCCGAGCTCATCCTGGCCCACCGTGCGTCCGTAGTCGACGACGGACGCCAGGTCCAGCCCTTCGGCACTGACCCGGAAGAGTGCCTCGCCGGTGCTGGCGTCGCGAACCGCGGTGGCGTGGCCGGCCACCGCACTCGGCTGGGGCGTCCACCATTGATCGCGGACGAAGCTGGAGACGAGCTCTGCAGTGGTCTCAGGGGCCAGGGTGGACGTCATCGTCGGGTGGTCCTTTCACATTCGATCCAATGGGCGGGCCGGGCGGCCCGCTGGCAGCGGTCTTCGCCACCTCGACGGCGAACAGCCTGACCGATCGTTCGGTAACTAAATCCGCATTGCCTACGCAAGACCAGCGGAGGCCTAGTTATTCCAGTGGTAGAAACCCTTGCCAGATTTTCGGCCGAGCTCACCCCTGGCCACCATGTCCCGCATGAGCTGTGGCGGGGCGAACCGCTCTCCCAGGGTGGAGTGCAGGTACTCCGCAATCCCCAGCCTGACATCCAGGCCCACGATGTCCGTCAGCCGCAGTGGCCCGACCGGGAACTTGTAGCCCAGGACCATGGCGGCGTCGATGTCCTCCGCCGAGGCAACGCCCTGCTCAACCATGCGAATGGCTTCCAGCGCGATCACCACGCCCAGCCGCGAGGAGGCAAACCCGGGCGCGTCATTGACGACCACCGGAGTCTTGCCCAGCTCCGTCACCCACCGCCTGGCAAGCCCGGCCAGCTTGGCCGAGGTGGTCTTCGCCAGCACCACCTCTACCAGCAGGGAGGCGGGAACCGGATTGAAGAAGTGCAGCCCGCAGAAGCGCCCGGGCCGCCGCAGCGCCCCGGCCAGCTCAGTGACCGACAGGGATGACGTGTTGCTGGCCAGCCAGGCATCGTCATCCAGCTGCCCTTCCACGGCGGCGAGCGCTGCGGTCTTCAAATCCATGTCCTCCGGCACGGCCTCCACCACCAGACCACAGCCGGCGAAGGACTCGTAGTCGGTCGAGACGGACAGGCGCCGGGTCAGCTCGTCCAGGTTCCCGTCAAACACGCCGCGTTCCAGAGATCTGGCCAGCGAGCTCTCGACCCGCTCCCGGGCCGCCTCGGCCGACTGCTCGTCACGCTCCACCACGACGACGGTCGCCCCCGTCAGCACGAACCCGTGCGCCACGCCGGCCCCCATCCGGCCACCGCCCAGCACGCCGACCCGGTCCGGAATGGCTCGCTGCGAAGACATCACACCGCCTCGAGCAGCATTGCCGTGCCCTGGCCGACGCCCACGCACATGGTGGCGAGCCCCAACCCGGCGCCCTCCCGCTCCATCCGTCCCAGCAGGGTAATGGTGATGCGCGAGCCGCTGGACCCCAGCGGATGACCGAGCGCGATGGCGCCGCCGTCCCGGTTCACGATCTCAGGGTCCAGGCCGAGCCGGCGGATGCAAGCCAGCGACTGGGTGGCGAAGGCTTCGTTGAGCTCGACGGCGCCCAGGTCGTCGATGCTGCGACCAGTGCGTGCCAGCACCTTCTGGGTCGCCGGAACCGGCCCGAGGCCCATGATGTGCGGCGGCAGGCCCGCTGACGCGCCGTCGACGATCCGGGCCCGCGGGACGAGACCGAACTTCGCGATGGCGGCCTCGGAGGCCACCACGATCGCGGAGGCGCCGTCGTTCAGGGAGGAGGCATTGCCCGCAGTGACGACACCCCCGGGCCGGACCACGGACCGCAGAGCAGACAGGACCTCCAGGGTCGTGCCCTCGCGGGGGCCCTCGTCCGTGTCCACCAGGACATCTCGCTTCCCCGCTCTGGTGGGCACCGGGATGATCTCGTCCTTGAACCGGCCGCCCTCGATGGCGGCAAGAGCGCGCCGATGCGAGCCGGCAGCGAAAGCATCAGCGTCACCGCGGCTGATGCCGTCAAGCGCGGCAACTTCTTCCGCGGTCTCCGACATCGAGAAGGTGGTGTTCTCCTGGGCCTGGAAGACGGGGTTGACGAAGCGCCAGCCGATAGAGGTGTCGAAGATCTCTCCGGGCTTGGCAAAGGCCTTCCGGGGTTTCTCCTGGGCCCATGGCGCACGGCTCATGGACTCCACCCCACCGGCCACGACGATGTCCGTCGCGCCGGACTTGACCATGTGCGAAGCCATGATGATGGCGGAGAGCCCCGAGGCGCAGAGCCGGTTGACGGTGATGCCCGGGATGGAGTCCGGCAGGCCGGCCAGCAGGACGGCCATCCGAGCGACGTTGCGGTTCTCCTCACCTGCGCCGTTGGCGTTGCCCAGGATGACCTCGTCGATGGCGGCCGGGTCGACGCCAGCCCGGCATACCGCCTCGTTCAGCACCAGAGCGGCAAGATCATCGGGGCGCACCCCCGAGAGCGCACCGCCGTAGCGACCGACCGGGGTCCGTGCCCCGCCGACCAGAAAGGCCTCGACCATGTTGTTCCCTCAGCTTCCACTGTCGTGCACGAAGTGTCTTCAGCAGTGACGCGCTGCGCCGGCGTCCAACGTAAGCCATGAAAGCAAATATTCCTGACCGAACGTTCATTCAAGTCTTATCGAGGGCTGCGGAACGCGCCCCCTGAGGACACCAGGCGCGCTCGGTGGCTGCCCGGCGCATCGGGACTGCAGAGGTGGTGACCAATGCCTCGCAGTCGGCGATGGTGGTGGCCAGCAGGTCGATCAGCCGCTGTTCGACATCGGGTGCGCAGGCCAGCGCAATACTCTCCACGGCTATCTGCACGATGCGCGGCGCGGTCTTCTCACGGAAGGTCCGATGCGACACAGGATGCCCGTCCGAGAAGGTCCGGGCCCACGTCTCGGCCCCGGGCACCTGGTCCAGCGCGTGGCGAGTCGACCCGCTCAGAGAGTCCGGGTCCCCGCCATCAAGTCCGGCGAGGACCCGCTCGCAGGAGAGAAGGGCAGTGGCCAGCACGCGTTGCCGGGGCCCGGCAGCGATCGGAACGGCCGCCGCCGCCGCACGCAGCGCGACGACCACGTCCAGGTGGGGATCGTCGCCTGTCAGGCCGATGACCGACGGGATCAGAGGGACCAGCCGTGCACGGAACTCATCGCTGACACCGTCGTTGACGAGCCGGGCCATCTGGGCCAGCAGGGGGTGGGTGCAGGCTGGATGATCGCTCCAGCGCTCCCCGCCCAGGAACGAGGCCATCTCCATGAAGCAGGCGCCTCGTCGGGGGTTGCGGTGCTTGCCGCGAGACAGCACCGGCATGGACTCCGGCGCGGTGGCTGTTGCTGTGGGCGTCATGATGTCCTCCCGAACATCCGGGACCTTGAGTCCTCCCATCTTGCGGCGCAATCGCTGCTATCACCACCCCTCGGAACGACTCATCTGCTCTTGACTTCTGGGCAGCACGCCGGCCAGGACCGCGGCTGTGGCCGGGCACGAACCCCGACATCGAGGACGTGTGCGAGGCAGTGCTGACCACCCCGCGCCTGGTCGGGTCGGCAGCCCCTTCGCCGGAGGTCAACGGCCGGGCAAGTCTCTCGTGCCCGAGGCGCTGATCCGGCTCGGCGGCCCGCACCGGCTGCGAGCAACATTTTGAGGGTGCCACACGCAGCGGCTTAACTACTTCCATGACCGACACGGCGCACGCACCCACCAGCATCGCGGTACTCACCAGCGGCGGGGACGCGGGCGGGATGAACGCCGCGGTCAGGGCCGTGGTCCGAACGGCGATCTCCCGCGACGCCGACGCCTATGTGATCCAGGACGGGTGGCAGGGACTGGTCGATGGAGGCGAAGCCATCCGCCGCGTGTCCTCGGCGGATGTCGGAGGGATCCTGCACCGCGGCGGAACGGTGTTCGGCACCGCACGGTGCGAGGCCTTCCGCACCCGGCAGGGCCGGCGCGATGGCGTCCGCCACCTGCTGGAACGCGGGATAGACGCGCTGGTCGTGATCGGCGGCGACGGGAGCCTGACCGGGGCGAACATCTTTCGGGAGGAATGGCCAGGCGTGGTCACGGAGCTGGCCGAGGCCGGTGAGGTGACCGCGGAGGTCGCAGCCTCCCACCCGGTCCTGCGGCTGGTCGGCCTGGCGGGATCGATCGACAACGACATGTCCGGGACCGACATGACCATCGGTGCGGACACGGCGCTCCACCGGATCACCGAGGCGCTGGACTCGATCCGGAGCACCGCGTCGAGCCACCAGCGCACCTTCGTCGTCGAGGTGATGGGACGGCACTGCGGCTACCTGGCGCTGACCGCCGGCCTGGCCACAGCGGCGAACTGGCTGCTGATCCCCGAGCACCCACCTGAGGGCGGTGACTGGGCGCAGGAGATGTGCGCGGCCATGCGGGCCGGACACGAGATCGGCCGCCGGCAGAGCCTGGTGCTGGTCACCGAGGGTTCGCAGAGCCGCGAGGGCGAGCCGATCACCGCGGAACGCGTCAAGGAGGTGCTGGAGGAGCAGCTCGGCGAGGACACCCGCGTGACCATCCTCGGCCATGTCCAACGAGGTGGCGCGCCCAGCGCGATCGACCGGGTCCTGGCCACCCGCCTTGGCCATGCGGCGGTCGAGCGCCTGCTCGCCGACCCCCCCGACACCACGCCCCAGCTGATCGGCATACGGGGGAACGAGGTCGCCAGCTCGCCGTTGATGGAATGTGTGACCCGGACGCACGAGGTCGCCGAGCGCATTGCCCAGCAAGACTACGAGGGGGCAATGCTCTTGCGTGGCGGCAGCTTCCCCGAGTCCCAGACCATCCTGAGCACCATGCAGCAGGCCGCACCGCGACCAACCGCCCACGGGCGCCGAAGGTTCAGGCTCGCCGTGCTGCACGGCGGCGGACCGGCCCCGGGCATGAACACCGCGGTCCGGGCCGCAGTGCGGCTGGGGCTCAACCGCGGATACAGCGTGCTGACCGTCAAGAACGGCTTCCTCGGCCTGCGCAACGGCGATATCCAAGAGATGGAGTGGATGAGTGTCAGCGGGTGGGTCTCCGAGGGTGGCGCCGACATCGGCACCAACCGGTACGTCCCCGACGAGCCGGCGATTGCGCAGATCGCCAAACAGCTTGCGGCGCATCGCATCGACGGCATCCTGATGGCCGGCGGGTGGTCCGGGTACCAGGCCGCGCACCTCCTGCATACCCACCGCCAGAAGTACGCGGCGCTGGACATACCAATCATCTGCATGCCGATGACCATCAACAACGACCTGCCTGGCACCGAGCTGACGATCGGCAGCGACACTGCCCTGAACAGCATCGTCGCCGATGTCGACAAGATTCGGCAGTCGGCCGTGGCGTCGCGACGGGTTTTCGTGGTGGAGGTGATGGGCCACGACTGCGGCTACCTTGCCCTGATGGCCGGGGTGGCGACCGGCGCTGAGCTGATCTACCTTCCCGAGCGGGAGATCACGCTCAACGACCTCTGCGTCGATGTCCGCAACCTCACCGAACGCTTCCGATCCGGCAAGCGCCTAGGCCTGGTGATTCGCAGCGAGAGCGCCGACCCCGTCTACACCACCGACTTCATCACCTCCGTGTTCCAGAAGGAGGGGGGCGACCTGTTCGATGCCCGGCCGGCCATTCTCGGACACGTCCAGGAGGGCGGGGACCCCTCGCCGTTCGACCGGGTCCAGGCCACCGGGCTGACTGCGCACTGCATCGAGTACCTCGCCGAGCAGCTAGAGTCCGGCGGCCGGGCCAGCGCGATGATCGGGTTCCAGTCCGGGCGCCTCCAGTTCACCGACCTGACCTCCTACCCCAGGCTCATCGAGGACACGGCTCAGCGGCCGAGAGAGCAACGCTGGATGAACCAGCTCCCCCTGGCAGAGATCATGACGGTCTGATGGGCTAGACCCTCGCACTGGCGCTGGGCATCGCGGCCTCACCCTTCCCGGTGATTCCGCGATCCTGCTGCTCTTCACGGTCCCTGCCACGTCGCTGGCATTTCTCGTCGGGTGGCTCGGCGGAGTCGCAGCCGCAACAGGCGTTTTCGTCTTTTGGGCCGACGTTGTCGGGTCTGATGGCGAGTCATCGACCTGGCTGCCGTGGGTGCGAATGCTCGTGGGGGCAGCCCTGCTGGTCAACGGCGTTCGCGGGTGGATGACCAGGCAAGCGTCCGACGATCTGCCCTGGTGGGACCAGTACATCCAGGACGTTACTCCTGCCAAAGCGCTGCGCCTCACTCATGCCAGAGCGCTGCGCCTCGCTCTGCTGCTCTCGGTGGCCAACCCCAAAATCCTGCTGCTGGCCGCGGCTGCAGGTCTCACCAACAGCGCCGCCGGTCTGACTCCTGCCGTCACCGTCGCGACGACCGTTGCCTTGAATCTGCTGGCCTCGAGCAGCGTCGCGGCCCCGGTGCTGTTGTCCATCTCATCGGAGCGCGGGTCCTCCGCTTCAGGCTCGACAATAGCTCGGACGACGGCCACCCTGGTCGCCAGAAGCCCCGAGTCCGGGGTTGCATGCCCAAGGAGCGTCATAGACGTTGGCACAACACCGAGCTCCTCAGCCAGCTCGGCGGCAGCGGTCCGGGCCGGATCCGGGCCGTGGGCGAAGCCACGTGGGAAGGCCCACTGGAAGTCAGTGAGGGGGTATCGGTGCGGCCTCGCTCCGTCCAGAATCTTGCGTCATCGTGTTTCACGCGTTTCTCAGCCTCATCCACGAAAAGGACAAGCTGTTGACATGCGTATGAGTCAAAAGCCTAAGACTGGGAGCTCTCGATATCGCGGCCTAGCGCAGAGTTCAGTAGCGCCCGGACGAGCACCTGGGCAGTCTGTTCCTGTTGAGCTGGGGTGGGAAGCGAGATCTCACCATCAACAACTGAAGCGCCTGACCGAGTGGAATCCGTCGATTCCAGGAAGTGCAACGGCCGACTCGTTCCTGCTCTATCTTCCATTGTGAGAGTTCAAACTTATCGCGATGACACCCCAAGCCCTTCAGGAGTCGGGCGACGTCGTCTCGATGGTGGTGAGTGCCTTCTGTGAGGACCTGAGGTTTTCGCCATTCGGGGAAAGGCCGTGCCGGTCTCGATCGGCGGAGCCCTGACCATCTCGCTCTGAGGACCAGCGCCAACGGATACCCTCAGAACCGTGCCTCTCACTATTTCGGTCATCGGAACGGGCTATCTCGGGGTCGTCCATGCCGCGTGCATGGCCGAGCTGGGCCATACCGTCATCGCGGTCGACTCCGACCCGGCCAAGGTCGAGTCGCTGTCCCGTGGCGTGGCGCCGATGTTCGAGCCGGGCCTGGACGACCTGCTGGGCGCGGTGCTGCCGACCGGCCGGCTGCGGTTCACCACGGACTACGCCCAGGTCAGCGGCGCCGACGTGCACTTCATCTGTGTGGGGACCCCACAGCTCAAAGGTGAGAACGCCGCCGACACGTCCCATGTCTTCGCCGCCGCGGCATCCCTGGCGCCGCAGCTGAGCGCGAAGTCCCTGGTCGTGGGCAAGTCCACGGTCCCGGTGGGCACCGCGGCAAAGCTGCGGGACCTCCTGCAGCAGGGCGCCCCCGCGGGGGTGCCGGTACGCCTGGCCTGGAACCCGGAGTTCCTGCGCGAGGGCTTCGCGATCCGCGACACCGTGGCCCCCAACCGGTTCGTGTACGGGGTGGACGGCCCTTCGGCCGCCGCCGACGTCGCGCTCCTGGACCAGGTGTATGCCGCGCCGCTGGCCTCGGGCACGCCCCGGCTGGTGTGCGACTTCCCGACCGCTGAGCTGGTCAAGGTCGCGGCCAACGCGTTCCTGGCCACCAAGATCTCGTTCATCAACGCGATGGCCGAGGTGTGCGAGGCCGCCGGCGCCGACGTGGTGCTGCTGGCTGACGCCCTCGGCCACGACGACCGGATCGGGCGCAAGTTCCTGAACGCCGGCGTCGGCTTCGGTGGCGGCTGCCTGCCCAAGGACATCCGGGCGTTCATGGCCAGGGCCTGCGAGCTGGGCGCGGACGAGGCCCTGGGGTTCCTGCGCGAGATCGACGCGATCAACGTGCGACGGCGCTCACGGATGGTCGACCTGGCCCGGGAGCAGTGTGGCGGGTCCCTGGCCGGCAAGCGGGTCGCGGTCCTGGGGGCGGCGTTCAAGCCCGACAGCGACGACATCCGCGACTCTCCGGCCCTGGACATCGCGGCGGCGGCGCGCAACGAAGGGGCTGTCGTGACCGTTCACGACCCGAAAGCCATGACGGCGGCCAAGCTGGTCCATCCGGATCTCGAGTACGCCGACTCGGTCGAGGAAGCCTGCCTGCGGGCCGATGTCGTGCTGCACCTGACCGAGTGGAAGCAGTTCCGCGCGATCGACCCGGCCAAGCTGGCGACGATTGTGGCGAACCCCACCATCATCGACGGCCGCAACACCCTCGACCCCACCGGATGGCGCGCAGCGGGGTGGACCTACCGCGCCCTTGGCCGGCCCGCGGTCTGACCGCGATACGACTCCGACCACTGCGGCCAGACAGCGAAGAGCAACCTACGACCTGCACCGCTCGCCGGGAGACCTCCGGGGGCCTG
>JACMPC010000057.1 GCA_014377705.1 Dermatophilaceae bacterium | reverse complement strand
TACGGCGATCCAGCAGTGCAGATGGGTGCGTCCGGCAGGATCGGGAAGCACCCACTCTGCTGTTGACCAGCACGTCGGCATACCGTGGGACGCGCTGTCCGTGGCCCGCTTGACGACCTGGTGCAACCCGGTCGAGAGCCGGACGTGAGCGAGAATGACACGTGGTGTGTGGCCGGTGCCGGAGCCCCACCCACCAGCCGAGATACGAGGAGACAAGATGTTGAGCCCCACCCGTTCCGAGGTCGCCCAGATGGTCGACCACACGTTGCTCAAGCCTGAGGCCACAGCTGAACAGGTCGCAGCCCTGGTGTCCGAGGCACAGACGCTGGGCACCTACTCGGTGTGCGTCTCCCCGAGCCGGCTTCCGCTCAATGGCATCGGCTCGCTCAAAGTTGCGGTGGTGTGCGGCTTCCCGTCCGGCGCGCACAAGGCCGAGGTCAAGGCCGCCGAGGCTGCCCGATCGGTGGCCGAGGGCGCGGGTGAGATCGACATGGTCCTCAACCTTGGCTTCGCGACTACGGGGCAGTATGCCTCAGTGCAGAGTGAGATCGCCGCCGTGCGCGCCGCGGTTCCCGGTCCGGTGGTGCTGAAGGTGATCATCGAGGCGGCGGCGCTGACCGACGAGCAGATCGTGAGGGTGTGCCAGGCGGCCGAGGCTGCCGGGGCCGACTTCGTCAAGACGTCGACTGGATTCCACCCGGCCGGTGGGGCCAGCACCCACGCCGTCGAACTGATGGCGAAGACGGTCGGCGGGCGCCTGGGAGTCAAGGCCTCCGGCGGCATTCGCACGACCGACGCCGCGCTGGAGATGATCGCTGCCGGCGCGACCCGGCTGGGCCTGTCCGGAACTGCGACGATCCTCGCGGGTCTCACCGCCTGAGGGCTAGAACCGGGTCAGCACACGACCACGTTGACCGCCAGACCGCCTTCGCTGGTCTCCTTGTACTCCGTCATCATGTCGCGGCCGGTCTGGCGCATGGTCTCGATCACGGTGTCCAGGGAAACGAGGTGGTGGCCGTCCCCGTGCAGGGCCAGACGGGCCGCGGAGACCGCGGTGGAGGAGGCGATGGCGTTTCGTTCGATACAGGGGACCTGGACGAGTCCGCCGACGGGGTCGCAGGTCAGGCCCAGGTGGTGTTCCATGGCGATCTCGGCGGCGTTCTCGACCTGGCGCGGGGTGCCGCCCAGGGCTGCGCAGAGGGCGCCGGCGGCCATGGAGCAGGCGGTGCCCACCTCTGCCTGGCAGCCGCCCTCTGCTCCGGAGATAGACGCATTCGCCTTGACCAGGGATCCGACGGCCACGGCGGTGAGCAGGTACCGGCGGATGCCGGCGAGATTCGCCCCGGGGACGAACCGCAGGTAGTAGTGGCCGACCGCGGGGATGATCCCGGCCGCGCCGTTGGTGGGCGCTGTGACCACCCGCCCTCCGGCTGCGTTCTCCTCGTTGACGGCCAAAGCGAAGGCGAGCAGCCATTCGGTCGCCGTGTCGCGGTGTTGCTCGCAGAGGCGGTCCAGTGCTTCGAGGTGCATCCGGACGGCTGAGGCTCTCCGGGTCACACCCAGGCCGCCGGGCAGGGTGCCCTCGGCGTGCAGTCCGGCCTCGACACACTCGTGCATGACGTCCCAGATGGCATCGAGCCCGGCGTCGAGCTTCTCGGCACCGTGGATCGACTCCTCGTTGGCGCGGGCGATCTCGCTGATGTCCAGTCCGTGCAGCTCACACAGGGCAAGCAGCTCCGCGCTCGTGGAGTACTCCATCGGGGGCGGGGCGGCCGGGGCGGCTTCGATCGGGTCGTGGTCCTGGCGGATGAAGCCGCCGCCGATCGAGTAGTACGTCTCCTCGAAGAGGGGGAGGTCGTCACTGATACCCCAGGCCCACAGCGTCAGGGCGTTCGGATGGCCGGGCAGGCGGGTGCGCGGCTCGAGCTTGATGTCGTCCCTGCTGATCGAGATCGTGTGTATGCCGGCCAGGCTGAGGGTCGCGCCCTCGGCCAGACCGGACCAGGAGGCGCGTACGTCACTCGGGTCGCAGGTCTCGGGCCGGAGGCCGGTGAGCCCGGCCAGAACGGCGTCCGGGGTGCCGTGGCCGAGGCCGGTGGCGCCCAGGGATCCGAAGAGGGAACAGCTGATGCGGGTGACGTCGGCCAGCCGGCCGGTTGCGGTCAGGTGGTCGGCGAAGGCAAGGGCCGCCCGCATCGGTCCGACGGTGTGGGAGCTGGAGGGGCCGATCCCGATGGAGAAGAGGTCCAGAGCCGAGAAGTAGGCCAGCGGGTGGGTCGGTCGTGGCTCTTCGCCGTGACCCGTTGCCGTGGTTGCGCTCAGGGTGGCCCCGGAAGCACCAGTCGTGAGTATGGACATCGGAACTTCCCGTCGTGAACTGGGCCAGGCCTTGCGGCGGTGGAGGGATGCAGGTGGAGGTGATGCAGGTGGGGATACCGGGAACCGGCACCGACCCCCCCCGCCCGACCACTAGGTGGCCGGGCGGGGGGTACGCGCGTGACTGCTGGAACGCAGGTGCAGCGAGCGGGGTGACTTCGGTCAGGCCAGCACGTCTTCGAGCGTCACTGAGGTCATTCCGAGTGCCTCGGCGACTGGACCGTAGGTCACGGCGCCGTCGTGGGTGTTCAGGCCCAGGGCCAGCGCGTGGTCGGCCTTGAGGGCCTCGCGCCAGCCGTGGTTGGCGAGCGCCACGGCATACGGCAGGGTCACGTTGGTCAGCGCGTAGGTCGAGGTGTAGGGCACCGCGCCCGGCATGTTGGCCACGCAGTAGAACACCGAGTTGTGGACCTTGAAGGTCGGGTCCTCGTGGGTGGTGGCGTGCGAGTCCTCGAAGCAGCCACCCTGGTCGATGGCGATATCCACCAGGACCGAGCCGGGCTTCATCCGCGAGACCTGCTCGTTGGTGATCACGATCGGGGTCTTGGCACCGGGAACCAGCACCGCGCCGATGACCAGGTCCGCGTCCTTGATGGCCTTCTCGACCTCGTAGGCGTTGGAGGTGATCGTCTGGCAGTGGCCCTGGTAGATGGAGTCCGCGTGCCGCAGCTTGGCCACGTTCATGTCCAGCAGGGTGACATTGGCCTGCATGCCGATCGCGATGGCGGCGGCGTTCATGCCGGAGACACCGGCGCCGATGACGACGACCTTGGCCGCATGGACACCTGACACGCCGCCCATCAAGACACCGCGCCCACCCTCGGCCCGCATCAGGGTCGCAGCACCCACCTGCGGTGCCAGCCGGCCGGCAACCTCGCTCATCGGGGCCAGCAGCGGCAGCGAATGGTCGGGAAGCTCGACGGTCTCGTAGGCGATGCCGGTCACCTTGCGCTTGACCAGCTCGTCGGTCAGGCCCTTGTTGGCGGCCAGGTGAAGGTAGGTGAAGAGCGTCTGTCCCTCACGCATCAGCGGGTACTCAGAAGGAATGGGCTCCTTGACCTTCAGGATCATGTCGGCCGTGGCCCACACGTCTGCGGCGGTGTCGAGGATCTTGGCCCCGGCGGTCACGTACTCGTCGTCGGTGATCGAGGAACCCATCCCGGCGTTGGCCTCGATGACGACGTCGTGGCCGTTGCGCACCAGCTCATGCACACCCGCCGGCGTGATGGCCACGCGAAACTCGTTGTTCTTTACTTCTTTCGGGATGCCTACATGCATGGTTCCGTACCTCCGATAGTGATTAATGAAAAGGCCTGATGGCTAGGGGGTGTTGAAGCAGTCGTCCTGCGTGCGGTCGGAGACGTCATCGGGTTGGGGCAGCTTTCTCGGTCAGAGCCTGCTTCTCGGCGTCGGCCTGGGCTTTCCACTCGATGATCCGTTCCTGCTGCAACGGGGTCTTGCTTTGGCGACGCCACGCAACCGCCAGCAGCAGGAACCAGAGGGGAGCCACGTACAGACCCAGTCGCGTCTCGGCGTCCAGGGACAGTGCCACCATCATCAGGGCGAAGAACACCAGAACTACGTACGGCATGTACGTCGAGCCGGGCATCTTGAAACTGGATGCCTCGTGCAGGTGCGGGCGACGACGGCGGTACACGACGTACGTGGCCATGATCATGGTCCAGGTGGAGATGATGATGACCGAGCCCAACGAGGTGACGACGACGAAGGCACCCATGACCGAGTCACCGGAGTACAGCATGACCAGTGCGAGCACCATCCAGACGCACGAGAACATGAGTGCGTTCTGGGGGACCTTGCGCTTGCTCAACTTGGCGAACTGCTTGGGTGCGTTGCCGTCCTTCGCCAGGCCATAGATCATCCGGGAGGTCGAGTAGATGCCGGAGTTGGCGCTGGATGCGGCGGAGGTCAGCACGACGAGGTTGACGACGACGGCTGCGATGCCCAGGCCTGCCAGGGTGAACATCCCGATGAAGGGGCTGCTGCCTGGGTCGAGCGTGCGCCACGGGCTGATGGACATGATGACGGCCAGGGCGCCCACGTAGAAGAGCATGACCCTGACCGGGATGGAGTTGATGGCGCGCGGCATGACCTTGGCTGGGTTCTTGGTCTCAGCAGCCGTGGTGCCCACCAGCTCGATGCCACCGAAGGCGAAAATGGCGATCTGGAAGCCCAGGACGAAGCCGAAGGCGCCATGCGGGAACATCCCGCCGTCGTTCCAGATGTTGGCCAGGCTCGCCTCTGAACCGTTGGGCGAGGTGAACTTGGTGGCGATCATGTACCCGCCGACGAAGATCAGGGCGAGGATGGCGACAACCTTGATGATGGCGAACCAGAACTCGAGCTCACCGAACGCTTTCACCGTGGGTAGGTTCAGGGCCAGCAGGAGCGTCGGCACGACCAGGGCGGGGAGCCACAGCGGGGTGCCCGGTATCAACACCTGGACGTAGCCGGTGATCGCAACGACGTCAGCGACGCCGACGACCACCCAGTAGAACCAGTAGGACCAGGAGGTGAAGAAGCCAGCCCACGGGCCGAGGATATCCCCGGCAAAGTCACCGAACGACTTGTACTCCAGGTTGGAGAGCAGGATCTCTCCCATGGCCCGCATGACGAAGAACAGCATGGCGCCGATGATCATGTAGACGAACAGGATGGCCGGGCCGGCCAGCGAGATGGTCTTGCCGGAGCCCATGAACAGGCCGGTACCTATGGCACCGCCGATGGCGATCATCTGGATATGGCGGTTGCCGAGTTCGCGCGCCAGCTTGGGTTCCTTGCTGTCGCGTTGTGCGGCGGTTTCGGCGGCGGCGGCGGCGGCGGCGTCCGCGGCCTCGGTGACGCTTGCAGACATAGGACAATCCTTGTCGCGATCGAGCGAAGCCAGAAGCCCGGCGACCACGCCGTACGCGTGGGGCGCCATCAGAGAGGATGGCGACCGATGGGACTCTGGTCTATCGCTCTTGACCGGGCAGCACTGGCGGTCACGGCTGACGCCCGACCTCGTCGGCAGGCGCACTGAGTACACTAATCGAGTTCGGCGTTGACGAAAGGGACGTTGGTCCCCTTGGAATTGTTCATCAGAAGAGAAGCGTCGTATCTCCCTTTGAGAGGCTCACAGTGATCAAATATTCGGAGCAGGCGGTTCAGGACAGCCTGCCGCCGAATGATGTTCGGCCACTCATTGATGAAACTGATCACAGAATCCTCGAGGTGCTGGCTGTCGAGGCCCGTATCCCCAACAACGCGCTGGCTCTGCGGGTCGGGATCGCCCCGTCGACCTGCCTCAGCCGGGTGCGGTCACTTCTTGAGCTTGGTGTGATCAAGGGCTTCCACGCCGACATAGACCCCGAGGCGGTGGGTCGGCCGCTCCAGGCGATGATCGCGGTCCGCCTGCAGGCCGATTCCCGCGATGCCATCCACTCATTCTCGCGGAATCTGGCTGAAATGCCTCAGGTGCAGAATGTCTTCTTTATCGCGGGAGGCTCAGACTTCCTCGTTCACGTGGGTGTCAAGGACACTACGGAGCTCCGGGAGTTTGTCGTGGTGAACCTGAGCGGCAATCCGGACGTAGCCTCGACGGAGACAAATTTCATTTTTGAGCACCTCCACGTTCAGCGGGTCTGAGTCGCCAGCGATCTGACGCCGGGCGCCGGCATACCCGCGCGCGCAGGACGACGTGCACTTTGCGATGGTCTGGGCCAGGAGACCAGTCCTCGGCGCCTGCACCATCCGGCCGCTGCGGGCCTAGCCCGACACGCGGTGCATCGTCCCGTTGGTGGCGTAAGGGGCAGGTCGCGTCTCGGAGATCCTGCGTGGGTGGGGAGTGGGCAGTCAGCTGCGGCGGTCCCGCTTGCCGACCAGCGCCAGCCCCCAGGCGAAAACGCCAGTAGTGAGGATCAGCATCCAGGCGAACACGCTCAAGGGAGCGGGAGAGCGAACAGCCCAGGCTGCCATCACTGTTCCCACGAGCAGGGTTGCCAGCAACGGCTTGGAGTACCAGAAGATCATCGACAGCACACCAGCCTGCGGGCCGAACACGCCGATCGGCGGGAGCCCGCGAAAGGCCGCCATGAGGTGGGTACCGGCCAGAAGGGCTCCGGTGCCCAGGGCCCAGACGAGCGCGGCAGGGTTGAACAGGCCGGCCAATGACAGACCCGCGCTGACAGCCACGGTGGTCAGGGTCCAGCCCAGAACCGGCACGGCGAGGTGCGCTAGCGCCGTGTCCCGGTAGGGGAGTCCCAGGAGCCGTGAGGTGCCCGAGTTGTCGGCATGAAGTCGTAGGCCCTCGCACCACGTGCCGAAGCCGAGATGGCACAGGAGCAGGCTGACCAGAGGGGCGATCGTGGAAGTGTGCGGTGACAACAGCGACAGCATCAGGCCTGCTGATCCGGCGGCGGTGAACCCCAGGCCGAAGACTGCGGACCAGGGCGCCCGGCGCAGCCCCAGGACGTCACGTCGGGCGATCACCATCAGCGGTCCGCCGGCTCTCAACCTCACCCGCCGGGCGCTGGTGGTGGGTCGCGCCGCGTCCAGGCGCACCGTGCGCAGATCCCCGGCGAGGACGGCACCGCCGATGGTGACATTGCTCGCCGACTGCCTCTTCAGTCCGCTGATATCCAGCAGTGCCAACGCGTTGAGCCGCCTGCCCCGCATCGAGGCACCATGCTCCGACCCCGTCGCCGAAGTGCTGGGTGGTGCAGTGCCCGGCTGCCCGCGCAGCTGACCCCGCAGCCAGAACTCCGCGACGAAGACACCGAGGAGGGCGCCGCCCAGCGTGGTCGGCAGCATCACGACAGGTGGGAACATGTTGGTGATCGCCCCACCAGACCCCAGCACGAGACCGACCAGCAGGCCGCCGAAGGTGCAGCCGGCGCTGCTCAGCCGCCAGTTCCGGGCAAGGGTGACCTTGCGCGGCATGGGGCTCGCGACGACCAGCTCGAGGTATGGCAACGGCGGGACGACCGGGCCGTGGACCTGCCCCACGAACCGGACCACGGTCAGCAGCAGAGCCGCGAGCACCACTGCGGCTATTGCCGCCGCCGGGGTCTGCAGATGCTCGGCAAGCCACTTCTGATCGATCGAGCGGAACAGCTGCTGGGTGGCGGGCACGCCGTAGGTCCCGGCCGCGATGACGGCGACGTACACCGGATACAGGGTGCTGCTGGCCGACGTGTCCGGGCGGTTGCCGAGGATGGCCGCGCGGACACGTCGCAGCTGGGCCTTCTGCTCACCTGTCATGCGGGCTGGATGTCAACGATGGCGTCAGCCAGGGCCTCGGTCATTGCCGGGTCGTGGCAGGCGATGAGCATGCTGCTGCCAGCGGCTTTGCGTGCCAGCAGGATCCGGGTGAGAAGGTCGCGTTTGTCCGTGTCCAGACGCTGCTCGGGCTCGTCCAGGATCAGGATGGACGAGGGGCGAACCAGCACCATCGAGAGGTGGAAGAGCTGCTGCTGGCCGGAGGACAGCTCATGGGGGAACCGCTGCGCGAGGTGCTTGATCTCGAGAAGCTCCAGCATCTCGTCGGCGCGGTTGTCAGCAGGCGCTCCCACCCGGCCCCAGGTGGAGTCGATCAGGACAAGGTGGTCGACCAGGGTGAGGTCACGGTAGGTCGCGGGCGCGCCGATCAGGGCCGCGATCGCGGTGCGGGTGAGGTCATGCCGTTCGTCGACGGGTGAGCCGTCCAGGGTGGCCTCGCCCTCTGACGGCGGCACCGTGCCGGCCAGGATCCGCAACAACGTCGTCTTGCCGCTGCCGTTCGGGCCGCGAAGCACGACGCACTCGGCGCCGCTCAGGCTGACGTCGGTGGGCATCAGTAACACGGACTCGTCGATCCGCAGGCCGACGGCGGATGCCCGGAGCACGTGAGCGGCGCTCTCGCGTGCCTCGGCCAGGGCAGCGGCCCGACGTCCCAGCATGTGTGTCTCCCTTGGTCCCTTCGATTCTGTCACCCTCGGGCATGGGTGCTTGCGGGTCTCGACCTGCCGCCACCTCGTCGATGGTGGCGACACCGCCCGGAGGCCCGGTTCAGGTGGTGCAGGCAAGGCAGGTGCGCGCCGTTGCCCGTACCGCGAGACGTTCCGCGGGGATTGCCTCACCGCATGCCTCACAGATCCCATAGGTGCCCTGCTCGTGCTTCTGGGCGGCCCTGTCGATGTCGTCCAGTCGCGACCGGGACTGATCCAGCATCGCCGCGGTCTGTGCCCGCTCGAATGCCAGGGTGGCGCCCTCCGGGTCGTGCTCATCGTCGGCATTGGACGACGCCCGCGCATCGGCCATGGAGTCAAGGTCGCGGCGAAGGGCCCGGCAGAGCGCGAGGGCCCGGAGCCGTTCGCCCGCCAGCACCTGCCGAACAGCCGGGTCACCAACGGGGCCGTCAGCGGCCTCCCGGCGCGCACCATCGTCGGCCCGCAGCTCGTTTTCGGCATCCATGCCCTGTCAACACCGCACGGTCTGCCGGGCATTCCGCGGCGACACTCTGTGCCTGGCCGAGCTGCTGGTTGGCGCGGATGGGCGAGTGATGACGCGTCCCCGTAGGCTTAGCGGAGTTCAACGAGAGGATTTCATGCAACCCCAGCTCATCGCCGGTCGCTACCAGGTTTTGCGGGCCATCGGCCGCGGGGGCATGGGCACCGTGTGGCTCTGCCGTGACGAGATCCTCGGCCGGGAGGTCGCGGTCAAGCAGATCGGCGCGCTGCCCGGCGACTCGGCCAGCGAGACCAAACGTGCCATGCGGGAGGCCCGATCGGCCGCCGCGCTCAACCATCCCAACGCAGTCGCTGTCTACGACGTGGTCGACCACGAGAGCCGTCCCTGGCTCGTGATGGAGTACGTCGAGGGTGAGACCCTCGCCGACGAGATCGCTCGCGGGGGGAACCTCTCCCCGCAACGGGTCGCAGATGTCGGCTCTCAGCTGGCCGGCGCCCTTGCCCGCGCCCACCAGCGTCTCATCGTCCACCGTGACATCAAGCCGGGCAACGTGCTCATCGACAAGGCCGGCCACCCCAAGATCAGTGACTTCGGCATTGCCCGAGGCCACGGTGACGAGGCGCTCACCCAGGTCGGCTTCATCACCGGCACCCCCGGATACCTCTCACCCGAGCTGGCCCGGGGTGGCGACCCGCACCCGGCCTCCGACGTCTGGGCACTGGGCGCCACCCTGTACGCAGCCGTCGAGGGCCAGCCGCCCTACGAGGCCCGGAGCAACCCGATCGCCCTGCTCCGCGCCATCGCCACCGAACGCCCCCGGCCGATGATCCACGCCGGAGTCCTGACGCCCGCTATCGCCGCGATGATGCATGAGGACCCAGCCTGCCGCTGGGACATGGCCACCAGTGCCCGACGGCTCGGTGGTATCGCCAGAGCCGCTGCCCTCGCGGCGCCCAAGGTTGACCCCACAGCCACCAGGGTCATCCCCGCGCCCGCGCTCGATGCGACCCAGGCCCTTGAGTCAACCCAGCAGCTCAAAGACGTCGCTCCCCCGGCGGCGGCGGTGCCGGACGCTGCTGCGGCGCCATCTGCGGCTGCGGTGAAGCCTCCGGTGGTTGCCGCACCGGTGGCCACCCCGCCCGTGGTTGCCAAAACCGGGGTTGCCAAGCCGGTGGCCGCGCCGCCCGTGGTTGCCAAAACCGGGGTTGCCAAGCCGGTGGCCGCGCCGCCCGTGGTTGCCAAAACCGGGGTTGCCAAGCCGGTGGCCGCGCCGCCCGTGATTGCGCAACCTGCGGTTGCTG
Organism: Dermatophilaceae bacterium; assembly: GCA_014377705.1. Lineage (GTDB taxonomy): Bacteria > Actinomycetota > Actinomycetes > Actinomycetales > Dermatophilaceae > UBA4719. Next base: position 64,712 of record JACMPC010000057.1, on the reverse strand, counting down.
CGCCGGTGTCAAAGTCGCCAGAGTTTGCGCCCCCTCCTGCAGTTGTGAAGGCGCCTGCGGTTGTGAGGGCGCCTGTGGTTGCGCCGTCAGTGGCCCCGAGACCAGTGGTCGACGAAATGTCGGTCGCCACGACGCCCGCGACCGAAGCTCCTGGGGTCGCGGGACCGCTGAGACCCCAGGGCGGTGTACATGCGTCGTCTCCGGGGGACACGGGCCGCCGGCGGCGGTGGATACCGCTCGGACTTGTGGCGCTGTTGGTGCTCGCGCTCGGAACCTTCCTCCTGGTGAGCCAGCCCGGTGACCAGGTCGCCTCCACGGCAACCCCGGTGGCGACGCGTGCCACCGCGCCGGCCAGGCCGGCGGTGACGACTGCGCCACAGGTCTCCGAGCCGCCGAGCGCCACCCGCCCCGAGCCGAGCAGGACCACGGCACCGCCCGCTTCAGGGACCAACGCGCAGCTGGAGACCTTCGTGGCGTCGTACTACGCCAACGTCCTCCAGAACCGGGACAGCACCTGGAACCAGCTGTCGCCAAGGATGCAGCGCTTCGCGGGCGGACGCAGCAGCTACGACGGCTTCTGGAGGACCATCAGGAGTGTCAGCGTCAACCGGGTACAGGCAGATGCTGTCGCGAACACGGCTGTGGTCAGCCTCACCTTCACGAGGACCGATGGCAGCATGACGACCGAGACGCACAGCTTCACCTTCCTCAGGAACGGGGCGGGCTACCTCATCCAGACCGACCGCTGAGTTCTAAGGGGAGGCGGTCGGCAGCCGTTTCTTGGCGGCGCCCGGCGACGCCCGGCGGCTCTTTCGGACCAGCGCGAGCTGGTCCAGATCGTGCCCCGAGGAATCAGCCCAGCTCTGAAACCCGTTCTGTGTTCAAGGGATACAGTCCCAGGCTGATCGCCACAGCACGATGGACCAGGGCGCGGTCCTGACCCGCCGGGACCAAGACCTCGACCCCGTGGTCGACGAACCGTCCACGGTAGAAGTCAGCCTCCATGACCGACGCGGTGCCCAGCAGTCCCAGGGTCCTCGCTCCGTCAGCGGTTGCCGCATCCGCGGTCGGATCGACGATGTGGATCAGCGGGATGCCGAGGGCTTCCTGCACAGGGCCGGCCACCTTGTGTATCGTGCTGGTGGCCAGGATCACGAAGTCCGCGCCGGCACGTTCGAGCCGGCACCCCCGCTCGGCGAGGTACTCCGCGGGCTGGTCCCACCGCTGCTGCCGGATAAAGGCTTCGACCATGGCGAAGTCCACGCTGTAGAGCACCACCTCCGCCGCGCAATGGCCACCGAGGCGCGCGTTGACGCCGGCGTTGACTCGCCGGTAGTACTCAGCGCTGGCAACGCTGCTCATGCCGCCCAGAATCCCGATCGTCCTCACCCGGGTGATCCTGGAGAATGGAGCGATGTCCACCGACTCCCAACCGGTTAGACGGGAGACCCTGACCTCTGCCCGGTGCGTGAGACTGGCTTCCACCGGTGGCCCGGCCAGGTGGTGAACCTCGACCTCGGCGGGCGGGTGCTGGAGATCACCGGTGAGTCCAGGGTGGTCCGTGCGGTGATGGGCTGCCATACCGAGATGAGCCGGACCTCCGGCAGGGACTACCCGGCGGGCACGACGTACCAGCCGGACGAGCCACCGCTGCAGATGTCCGTCAATCGGCTGCCGGCCGTGCCCGACGCGGCACGGTGGGTCGGTGGCTCGCCGGGAGCCTACGTGCTTTGCGACTTCGCCATCGTCAATGAACCCGACTGAGGCTGTGGCAACCCGCCGAACGGCAGATATGACCGCCTGGCTCGCGTGGGTTCGTTCCGCCCTGCAACCCACTGCAAACTGGGGTAAGACTGCCTCATCACCCCATGCGCCATCACCCCATGCGCCCGAGGCGCGCCTGTACACGGAGGACTCATGACCGCGACGACCGCCAGCCCCGATGTCTGGTCCACGCCTCTGACCCCGCTGGCCTTCCTGGGCCGCTCCGCGGAGGTGTTCCCTGATCGGGAAGCGGTGGTCTACGGCGAGCGACGGATGACCTACACGCAGCTGTCCGCCGAGGTGACCCGGGTCGCGCACGCGCTGCGGGCCTGCGGCGTCACCCCCGGTGACCGCGTGGCCTACCTGATGCCGAACATCCCCGAGATGCTGGTTGCCAACTTCGCCGTCCCGCTGGCCGGGGGAGTCCTGGTGGCGATCAACACGCGGCTGGCGCCGCCGGAGGTCAAGTACATCCTTGAGCACTCCGGCGCCACGGTGCTGGTCGTGGACGCAGCGCTGCACGACCTTGTCGACTCGGGCCTGGGGGATCTGCCCGAGCTGCGGCATGTGGTCACGGTCACCGACCCCGCCGGTGGCGTGCAGCCATCTCCCACGGTCCCCGGCTTCAGCTATGACCAGCTGCTGGCGATGGGTAACGATGAGTCGCTGCCCTGGACGGTGGAGGACGAACGCTCGACGATCTCGATCAACTACACCTCGGGAACCACCGGCCGGCCCAAGGGCGTGATGTATCACCACCGCGGCGCCTTCCTGAACTCACTCTCGGAGATCATCCACTCCCAGCACACGGGGCGGACCCGCTACCTGTGGACGCTGCCCATGTTCCACTGCAACGGCTGGTGCACGGCCTGGGCGATCACAGCCATCGGCGGGACCCACGTCTGCCTGCGGGCCGTGGACGCCGACGTGATCTGGGACCTGTTCGACAAGGAGGGCGTGACCCACCTGAACGGCTCGCCAACGGTGCTGGTGTCCATCGCCAGCTCGTCGCGGGTGCACACCCTGGACCGCGAGATCGTGGTCACGGTGGCCGGAGCCCCACCCAGCCCGACGGTGATCTCGACGATGACCGGGATCGGCGCCAAGCTCGTGCATGTCTACGGCCTGACCGAGACCTACGGGCCGTACACCGTCTGCGAGGTGCAGGTCGGCTGGGATGCCCTCGACATCAGGGAGCGCAGCCGGCTGATGGCCCGCCAGGGTGTCGGCATGATCGTCACGGACGGCATCCGCGTGGTCGACGAGCACATGCAGGACGTGCCGCGTGACGCGGAGACGATGGGCGAGGTCGTGATGCGCGGCAACAACGTCATGAAGGGATACTTCGAGGATCCCGAGGGCACCGCTGACGCCTTCCGCGGTGGCTGGTTCCACTCCGGTGACCTCGGGGTCTGGCACCCGGACGGCTACCTGGAGCTGCGGGACCGCGCCAAGGACATCATCATCTCCGGTGGTGAGAACATCTCGACGATCGAGGTCGAGGCCGCGATCGACTCCTACCCCGGGGTGCTCGAGGTCGCGGTGGTCAGCCACCCGGACGAGAAGTGGGGTGAGCGCCCGAAGGCCTTCGTCGTGGTCCGGGCCGGCGAGACCCCCCCGACCGCGGCGCAGATCATCGCGCACGTCCGGACCCAGATCGCCCACTACAAGGCGCCTGACCAGGTTGAGATCGTCGAGTCGCTGCCCAAGACCGCGACCGGAAAGATCCGCAAGGTCGAGCTGCGCGAAGCCGAGTGGGCGGGTCACAGCAGTCGCGTGCAGGGCTGAGTCCTGGTCGGCAAGGCGCGACGAACCCGCGGGTCAGCGGGGACGCTGACTCGCGGGTGCGTCGCTTTCTGCGGCACTGCTGATGGACGGGTCCTGCTCTCAGGTGATGCCGAGCTGGAACCAGCCGGCCCAGCCGCCGGAGCCGTCCCACCAGGTGCTGTAGACGATGCCGTCGGAGCCGACCACGAACACGTCGATGTGCTCGGTGACCCGCGAGATCGCGGCCACCTCGCTGCCCGGTTTGGCTATGCCGCCCGAGACGTTGAACCAGCCGGCCCACCCGGTCGTGTCGTGCCACCAGGTGCTGTAGATACGGTTGTCGGTGCCTACGACAAACAGGTCGAGATGGTTGGAGTAGCGCGAGATCGCGGTCACCGGCGATCCGGGGGATGCGACGCCGCCGGAGACCTGGAACCAGCCCGCCCAGCCCGAGCGGGCGTCCCACCAGGTCGACATGATCTTGCCGTCGGAGGCCGTGGTGAACAGGTCCAGGTGGTCGGGGTAGCGGGCGAGGACGGTGACGGTGGAGTCCGGCCGGGCGACCAGGCCCCCCAGCTGGAACCAGCCCGACCAGCCCGAACGGTCATCCCACCAGCAGCTGTAGATCCGGTTGTCGGTGCCAACGGTGAATAGGTCGAGATGGAACGGATATCGCGCGATCGCGGTCACCGTGGCCCCGGCCGCAGCGACGCCGCCGGAGACCTGGAACCAGCCGGCCCAGCCCGAGCGGGCGTCCCACCAGGTCGACATGATCTTGCCGTCGGAGGCCGTGGTGAACAGGTCCAGGTGGTCGGTGTAGCGAGCCACCACGTTGACCGTTGAGCCCGTGGCGGCGATGAGACCACCCAGGGCGAACCAGCTCGACCAGCCGCCCGAGACGTCCCACCAGCAGCTGTAGATGCGGTTGTCGGTGCCGACGACGAACAGGTCCAGGTGCCCGGAGTATCGCGCGATCGAGGTGACCGGTGATCCGTGCCCGCCGGGCGAGGCGATGCCGCCGGAGACCTGGAACCAGCCGGCCCAACCGCTGCTGCGGTCCCACCAGTCCGACATGGTGCGCCCGTTGGCGGCGACGGCGAACACGTCGAGGTGCTCCGGGTACCGGGCCACCACGCTGATCGGGGTGCGGTCCCGGGCCGGCAGGGTCGACAGCGGCTCGATGCGGTTCCAGATGACCTGTCGGCAGACGTGGCAGAACGGCACGCTGAGGTTGCGCATCTTGCAGTCGTACTCGGGCCGGTAGGCGCCGCAGTGGTAGTAGTGCGCTCCCTCGAACAGGCCGACGGTGCCGGCCGGGACCGGGCTGGGACGGCTGTCCACGGTGCTGCAGTCGGGGTTGCTCATCGTCGGGATGGCTGTGGTGGAAGCGACCGCCCAACCCCACTTCAGGGTGGCCCGAGCCGAGTTGATCGTGACGTTGGGCTCCGTCGGCTCGGTCGCGGGGTGGTGGTCGTGACCGGTTTCGGCTCCACCGGCGTAGTAGGGGTACTCATCGGCCAGGCCATAGGCGGTGTGCCCCATCTCGTGCAGCGCGATCTCGGTCGCGCCAACAGCCAGGGAGTAGGTGCCGATGGATCCACCGCTGCCGCCGTACACCGCCGAGTTGACCACCACCAGGACGACAGTGAACTGCGGCACCTGGGCGGCGGCCACCGTCAGGGCTGTGGTGTTGTTGCAGATCAGCAGCCGCCGGATCCCGTTGCCGCCGAAGGACGCATCGAAATAGGTTCGTGCAGTCGCGCCGGTCCCTCCGGCCGAGGTCGGGTCGTCGGCGCCGGAGTCCGTTGAGCTGACGTTGACCCTGAAGACGTTGATGGCGGGGGAGAGCTCGTCGTAGGGCGGGGTGGTGCGGAAGGCGGTCAGGAAGGTTGCGCAGGCGGTGTCGAAGGCAGCCTGCTGAGCGGCGGTGAAGCCTTCAGCCAAGAGCACCACGTTGAAGGCACGGTTGGCTGGGGCGGACCCGAAGATCTGGGTCGTCCCGATGACGGAACCGTCTGCAGTGGTCATCGCCGGGTCCTCACTTCGCTCGTTCGATCGGGAAGCTGGCGAGGTCCGTGACCTCCGGCTCGGCCGGAGCGGGACTGCGCATCTCGGCCCCCGGCTTCGGGGCGCTCGGGGCCGCCGGTGCGATGCGCACCACCGCGATCTGGGCTGCCGCTTCGGGAGCGGGCACCACGACGGTGAACGCCCCCGGCTGGCCCGAGGCGTCGACCCGCGTGATGGGCTCGCCGTGGTCTTCGGGGAAGACCTCGGTGCTGCCGGTGAAGGCCGTGTGGACGGGAACCCGGGTCAGCGCGGTTCCGGCTGCGTCCCGGATCTCCACGTAGTGTCCGGGTCGGACGTCGGGGTGGACGTCGAAGCCGGTGACCGCCAGGTTCACCGCCTGTTGAAGGACCAGGCGCACCCCGTCTGCGTCGTGCTCAAAGATCAGCCGGATAGCGCCCTGCACCGCCGGCTGGCTCACGTCCTGCATGTCGCACTCCCCTGATGGCATGAGGCCAGTCGGCGGTCGCCACTGACCATGAATGCTTAGGTATACCCAACAGAAGGTTCACGACACAAGGCCATGGCGGCAGGTGAAACCCCGCACGGCTAACGGGATTCGATGTCCCTGCGCTTGCCCGGTTCAGTAGAATAGGCATGGCCGTGCGGAACCAGCGGCGTCCTGACAGTGCCAGCGACGAGCAGGGAGGGGGTCGTGATGGTGAAGGTGTCCTCCGGGGTGGGACCGATACCCCGGGCAACCATGGGGGACGTGGCCAAACGGCTGGGCATCTCCAAGGCAGCCGTCTCCTACGCGCTCAACGGGCAGCCGGGGGTGAGCTCGGAGACGCGCATGCGGGTGCTCGCACTGGCGAAGGAGCTGGGCTGGTACGCGAGCAGCAGCGCGCGTGCGCTGTCCGGCGCGGAGACGGGCGTGGTCGGGCTGGTGCTCTCCAGGCCATCCGACCTGCTGACCATCGAGACCTTTTTCATCCACTTCCTCTCGGGGGTCGAGAAGGTTCTGACCGAGCGAGGTTCGAGCCTGCTTCTGCGAGTCATCGGCGAGCATCCGGAGGCGGAGATCAACACCTACGAGCGGTGGTGGGGGGAGCGGCGGGTCGATGGCGTCATCCTCGTCGACGAGCGGCATCAGGACCTGAGACTGAGTGCGGTGGAACGGCTCGGCCTGCCCGCGGTGCTGTGCGGAGGCCCGATCAAGGGCAGCAGCCTTCCCTGCCTGTGGACGGACCAGGGGGCGGATGCCACGAAGGTCATGGAGTACCTGGTCTCGTTGGGGCACGGGCGGATTGCGCACGTCAGCGGTCCGCCGCGCTTCGTGCACGAGCGGACGCGTCGACGTGGCGTCCGTCGCGCTGCCAAGACCCTGGGCGTCGTCGTAGAGACGCATGAAGCGGAGTACACCGGGTCCCAGGCCGCCGACGTGACAAGGCGGTTGCTCGACCAGCCGGGGCCACCCACTGCGATCGTGTACGCCAGTGATGTGATGGCACTGGCAGGGCTGGGGGTGGCCTCGGCGCTGGGCGTGCCGGTGCCGGCTCAGTTGTCCGTGGTGAGCTGGGACGACTCCTATCTGACCACACTCGTCCACCCGGCCGTGACTGCGCTGTGGCGGGATACTCCGGCCTACGGGGCGCTGGCGGCCTCGATGCTCCTCGACCTGGTCGACGGTCGTAACCGCGGAAGGATGCAGCTTCCCGCCTCGACTCTCAACGTGCGCGAGACGACGGCACCGCCGGCGTAAGGGGCCGGGCGGGTCGGGCCAGCAGGAACCGCGGACTACCCGGACTACCCGGACTACCCGGACGAATCGGGGCGGCGGGGATTGGAACCTCAAGGCTTCGTACCAGTTCGGTAACGTGGGGTGACAACTGAACCGGGTAAGCGTTCAATGGGAGAAGTCTCGGGTGATATCAGTTCATCGCCCACCCCAACAAGAACCCAGGGAAGTCGACATGAAGGCTCGTCTGATCGGCACCGTCGTCACGGTCCTCGCGCTCACCGCCACAGCATCATGCTCGGGTGGAGGGACGAGCACCACGAGCAGCTCTGGCGGGGGAAAGACGCTGACCTACTGGGCCAGCAACCAGGGCACCAGCCTGGAGAACGACAAGGCGGTCCTCGGCCCGGAGCTCGCGAAGTTCGAGAAGCAGACCGGCGTCAAGGTGAACCTGTCCGTCATCGGGTGGCCGGACCTGCTGAACAAGATCCTCGCTGCCACGACCAGTGGCCAGGGCCCGGACGTGCTCAACATCGGCAACACCTGGGCCTCCTCGCTGCAGGCGACCGGCGCGTTTATGCCCTTCGACGCCAAGGCACTGACGGCCATCGGGGGTCAGGACAAGTTCGTCCCGGCCTCATTCGCCACGGGAGGGGCGGCAGGCAAGCCGGTGACCTCGGTGCCGCTGTACGGACTGGTCTATGGCCTGTACTACAACAAGAAGATGTTCGCCGACGCCGGGCTCAAGCCGCCGACCACCTGGCAGGAGCTGCAGTCCGCCGCCACCAAGCTCACCGATCCGGCGAAGAAGCAGTACGGCATGGTCCTCGAGGGCGGCAGCTACACCGAGAGCGTGCACTTCGCCTGGATCTTCGGCCGTCAGAACGGCGGGCAGCCCTTCGACGCCGCCGGCAAGCCGACGTTCACCTCACCGGGCATGGTCGCCGGTGTCAAGCAGTACGTCGACCTGCTCGGCAAGGACAAGGTCGTCAACCCGTCCAACGTGCAGTACAAGAACGGTCCGGAGGCGCCCGGTGACTTCGCCAAGGGCAAGGCCGCGATGCTGATGAGCCAGAACAACGCCGACAACACCCTGCAGGCCGATGGCATGAAGTCCAGCGAGTACGGCGTCGTGCCGATCCCGACGCCCAGCCCGCTGCCCGCCGGCGGCAAGGACGTCGCCAGCTTCGTGGCCGGGATCAACCTGTCGATCTTCAAGAACAGCAAGAACCAGGATGCGGCCCTGAAGCTCGTCAAGTTCCTGACCAGCGCGCAGGAGCAGGCCATCCTCGACAAGCCGTTCACGGCGCTTCCGGTGGTCAAGGGCGGCACGGTGAACTTCACCGATGACAAGACCGAAGCCGCCGCGTTCGCACTGGTCCTGGCCACCAAGGCCGAGCCGCTCCCGCTCGTCCCCTCCGAGTCCGCGTTCGAGACCAACGTCGGCAACGCCGTCAACGGACTGCTCGCCCAGGCGGCCACCGGCAAGGATGTCACCACCGCCGACATCACCAAGGCGATGCAGGAGGCTCAGGACAAGATGGCGACCGGCTGACTTGAGACCGTGACCCTGCCCCCGGCCGGCTGCTGCTCTGCGCGGCCGGGGGCGCCCTGTGAGGCAAGGAGAGCCCGGTGCCCGTGACGACGATCGACCCCATCAGTGCGGACTCAACGGCCGGTGTGCCAGCCACGGCGCCGGCCCGGCGGCGCCGCCGCTCGCGCTGGAAGGGCTCGACGCCATACCTGCTCGTCCTGCCCGCGATCCTGCTCGAGCTGACGATTCACATCATCCCGATGCTCGTGGGCATCTGGATGAGCTTCATCCAGCTCACCCAGTTCTTCATCGCCAACTGGTCTGAGGCGCCGTTCGTGGGACTGGGCAACTACAAGATCGCGGTGAACTTCTCCCGCCCGATCGGCCAGGCGCTGCTGCACTCCTTCACGGTCAGCATCCTGTACACGCTGATCGTCGTCGGGCTCGCGTGGCTCTTCGGGATGTCCGCGGCAGCCGTCCTGCAGAATGGATTCCGCGGTCGTGGCGGCCTGCGGACGATCTTCCTCATCCCCTACTCACTGCCGATCTACGCCGGCGTCATCACCTGGAGCTTTATGCTCCAGCGGGACAACGGTTTGGTGAACCACGTCCTCATGACCAACCTCCACCTGGTGGACAGCCCGCCGTTCTGGCTGATCGGCAACAACGCCTTCGTCTCGATGGCGGTCGTGGCCCTCTGGCGGTCCTGGCCCTTCGCCTTCCTGATGATCATGGCGGGGATGCAGTCCATCCCGGACGAGGTCTACCAGGCCGCGGCAGTGGACGGCGCCAGCGTGTGGCAGCAGCTCCGGTACATCACCCTCGGGATGCTGCGCCCGGTCAACGTGGTGCTCATCCTGATGCTGTTCCTGTGGACGTTCAACGACTTCAACACCCCCTTCGTCCTCTTCGGCGCCACACCACCGGCCTCCGCCGACCTGATCTCGATCCACATCTACGACAACTCGTTCGTCAACTGGAACTTCGGCCTAGGCGCCGCAATGTCGGTGCTGCTGCTGCTGTTCCTGCTGGTGGTCACCGGCGCCTATCTGCTCATCACCAACCGGAGGAGCCGTCGTGCATGAGCCCCGTTCGTTCCGCGTGTTCCGGGTGGTCGTCGTGCTGGTGCTCGGCTTGTTCACGCTCATCCCGCTCTACGTCATGCTCACCTCGTCGATCAAGCCGCTGGGCGACGTGCAGGGTGACTTCACCTGGTGGCCGGAGCGCCCGACCATCAGCCCCTTCATCGACATGTGGAGCACCGTCCCGCTCGCGCGGTACTTCGTCAACAGCCTGGTCGTCTCCGTGGTCTCGACCGTGTTCAGCGTCCTGATCGCGATCTTCGCGGCGTACGCGGTCTCCCGATATCGCTTTTTCGGTCGCAGGACCTTCACCGGCACCGTGCTCGCGACCCAGATGTTCCCCGGCATCCTCTTCCTGCTGCCGCTGTTCCTGATCTTCGTCAACATCGACAAGAACCTCGGGTTCACGTTTTTATACCAGACCAGGGTCGGCCTCATCGTCACCTACCTGACGTTCTCGCTGCCGTTCTCGATCTGGATGCTCGCCAGCTATCTCGAGGGCATACCCCGAGAGCTGGACGAGGCCGCCAGGGTGGACGGATGCCGAACGCTGGGAACGCTTTTCCGGGTGGTGCTGCCCGCCGCCCGGCCCGGGGTGATCGCCGTTGCGGTCTATGCGTTCATGACGGCGTGGGGCGAGATCCTGTTCGCCTCGCAGATGACCAACGACACCACCAAGACGCTGTCCATCGGGCTGCAGAACTACTCCACCCAGATCAACGTCTACTGGAACCAGGTGATGGCCGCCTCGCTGGTGGTCAGCCTGCCGATCGTGCTCGCTTTCCTGTTCCTGCAGAAGTACCTGGTCGCCGGCCTGACCTCCGGCTCCGTCAAATAGCCTCCGGCGTGTAAGAGAAGAGAACTGCTGATGCATCGCAACTTTGCCAAGGTCAACCATGCCGGTATGCCGGTCAGCTGGCTCGGCGCCAACTTCTGGTCGCGCGCGGGCGGTCCGCTGATGTGGAGCCGGTATGACGCCTCGGTCGTCCGCGAGGAGCTCACCACCCTGCGCGACCACGGCCTGACGATGACCAGGTCCTTCCTCTACTGGCCGGACGTCATGCCCGCACCGCACCAGCTGGACGAGGCACTGCTCGCCCACTTCGGTGACTTTCTTGACCTGCACGCCGAGTTGGGCCTGACCACCATCCCGACCTTTCTGGTCGGCCACATGTCCGGCCAGAACTGGGACCCTGCCTGGCGTCAGGGCCGCGACCTGTACTCCGACACCTGGATGGTGGCCGAGCAGGCGTGGTACATCCGCAACGTGGTCGAGCGCTGGGCAGATCACCCGGCGGTGACGGGGTGGCTGATCTCCAACGAGATGCCCATCTATGGCATGGAGGCCCCGCAGCAGGCCGTGACCGCGTGGGCCGAGCTGATGGTCCAGGCGGTCCGGGCCGGCGGCGGGACCCAGCCGGTGTCGATCGGCGACGGCGCCTGGGGGATCGAGGTCACCGGCCACGACAACGGCTTCTCGGTGCGTGAGCTCGGGGCGCTGGTCGACTTCGTGGGCCCGCACGTCTACCGGATGGAGACCGACGTGTGCCGCCAGCACCTGAAGTCGGCGTTCATCTGCGAGCTGGCCGCAGTGGGCGGGCGCCCCGTGGTCCTGGAGGAGTTCGGTGTCTCCAGCGACTTCGCCTCCGCGGTGAGCTCCGGGCACTACTACCGTCAGCAGCTTCACCTGTCCCTGCTCGGAGGCGCGACCGGCTGGATCGCCTGGAACAACACCGACTTCGACCCGTTGGTCGCACAGGATCCCTACCGCCACCACCCGTTCGAGCTGCACTTCGGGATCACCACCGCCGATGGCGCCCCGAAGGCTCCGCTGATCGAGCTGCAGGAGTTCGGCCGGGTCCTGGACGCGATCGACCTGACCGGCTGCGAGCGGGTCCCGGCGCAGACCGCGCTGGTCGTCTCCTCCTACCTGGAGACCGGCTACCCGATGGCTGAGGAGCAGGACCGCACCCTGGTGTTCGGCGCGCTGGAGCAGGCGCACATTGCCGCCCGTGAGGCCGACCTGGCACTCGGTTTCGTCCGGGAGAGCGACGGGATCGTCCCGGGATACAAGCTTTATCTCGTCCCGTCCACCAAGCAGCTGACCGGTCCTTCGTGGCTTCGGCTCGGCGAGCTGGCCGAGGCGGGCGCGACGGTCTACGTGTCCTACTGCGCCGGCGAGAGCGACTTCCAGCGTGGCCCGTGGTGGACCGCCACCGAAGAGCTGTTCGGGGTGCGCCATCAGCTCGTCTACGGCCTGGTCGACCCGATCGAGGACGACGTGGCGCAGCTGCGGTTCGAGGTCGACTTCGGGTCGATCAAGGCCGGCGAGACGCTCAGCTTCCGGGTCGGGGGCGGGCCCAATGCCAGAGCCTTCCTGCCGGTGGAGGTCACCGACGGGCAGGTGATGGCCAGGGACGGGCATGGCCGCCCCGCCATCGTGCTGCGCCGCAGAGGCGCCGGGGCGATGGTGCTCAGCACCTACCCCCTCGAACACCTCGCCGCCTCGTGCGGGCGGGTCAACCCCGAGCAGACGTGGCGCCTGTACTCCGCGCTGGCCGACTGTGCCGGGGTGGAGCCGGCGGTGACCGTTGACAGCCCGGAAGTGCTCGTCGACGGTCTGGTTCACCAGGATGGCCGGCGGTTCGTCTGGCTGGTCAGCGAGCGTGACGGCCCGCTCGTGGTACATCCGAAGGTGGTGGCCGGGAGCTGCTTGATCCCGGTTGGGGGCGGCGACCCGATCGAGCAGGTCGAGCTCGCGCCATACGGCGTAAAGGTGTTGCAGCTGACGACGACGGAGGACGAGAACTGATGGCACAGCGGGTGTTCGAGCTGACAGAAGCATCCGGGCGGTCCGGCGGCATCGAGCTGCCACGCGGCTTCGAGCTGGGGGTGGCGACGGCGTCCTACCAGATCGAGGGAGCCGTCGACGAGGCAGGTCGCGGGCCGTCGATCTGGGACACCTTCAGCCACACCTCCGGCCGGGTGGTCGGTGGCGACACCGGTGACGTCGCGTGCGACCACTACCACCGGTATGCGCAGGACGTGGCACTCATGGCCGACCTCGGCGTGGACAGCTACCGGCTCTCGGTGGCCTGGCCGCGCACCCAGCCGCTGGGCAGGGGAGCGGCGAACCCGCAGGGACTCGCGTTCTACGACAGGCTGGTCGATGCCCTGCTGGAACAGGGCATCGCGCCTGCGCTCACCCTCTACCACTGGGACCTCCCGCAGGCGCTCGAAGACGTCGGGGGATGGCGCAGTCGTGACACCGCACAACGCTTCGCGGAGTATGCCGCGCTGGTGCACGACCACCTCGGTGACCGGGTGCAGCGCTGGATCACCCTGAACGAGCCGTGGTGCTCGTCGATCCTCGGCTACGCAAACGGCCGGCATGCGCCGGGCGCGAAGGAGGGGGAGGGCGCGCTGGCCGCGGCCCATCACCTGCTGCTCGGTCACGGTCTTGCCGTGGCGGCCCTGCGAGCTGACGCGAGGGAGGGCCAGCAGGTGGGCATCACCCTGAATTTGCAGCCGGTCACCGCGGCGACGACCGCTGCGGCAGATATCGAGGCGAGCGAGCGCTCGCTGATGCAGTCCAACCTGCTGTTCACCGACCCGGTGCTGGCGGGGCGCTACCCCGAGCTCGCCCGGCAGACGTATGCGGGCCTGACCGACTTCGGTTTCCTTCACGACGGGGACCTGGCCACGATCGCCGCTCCGCTGGACTTCCTCGGGGTCAACTACTACTTCCCGTCCAGGGTCAGGGAAGCGCCCTACCGGCAGGCCGACCCGGCTCTGCGCACCGCCGACGACCTCGGCACGGCGGACGTGCCGCAGCCCGGCGAGGAGCTCACCGCCATGGGCTGGCCGGTCGAGCCGGCGGGCTTGACCCGGCTGCTGGTGTGGCTGCGCGACACCTATCCCACTCTTCCGCCGATCTACATCACCGAGAACGGCCGGGCCTGCGACGACGTCGTGGACGCGGGCGGCCGCGTCGACGACCCCGACCGGGTGCGCTACCTGGACGGCCACCTGCGGGCCGTCGTGGATGCGGTGGAGGCCGGGGTCGAGGTCCGCGGCTACTACTGTTGGTCGCTGATGGACAACTTCGAGTGGGCAGAGGGCTACGGCAAGCGGTTCGGCCTGGTCCACATCGACTATGCCACCCAGAGGCGGACCCCGAAGACCAGTTTTGCCTGGTTCCGCCGGCTCATCGCCGACCAGCACGGCAGGAACGAGAGGGACGGCTGATGATGCGGTTCGGACTCGTCGGGACGGGATACTGGGCCCGCGAGACCCATGCGACGGCCCTGGCCGCGCACCCCGGCGCCGAGCTTGTCGGGGTGTGGGGGCGCTCGTTCGAGCGCGCGACCGGGCTGGCCGACTCCTTTGGCGCGGAGGCCTATCGGGACGTCGACGAGATGTTCGCCGACGTCGACGCGGTGGCCTTCGCGGTGCCGCCGGACGTCCAGGGCGAGCTCGCTGTCCGGGCGGCGGCCCGCGGCTGCCATCTGTTGCTGGACAAGCCGGTGGCCTTCACCTCCGAGGCGGCCGACCGGGTCGTCGGGGCGGTGGACCAGGCGGGTGTCCGATCCCTGGTCTTTTTCACCAGCCGGTACTGCGCCGCGCAGGCCGAGTGGTTGGAGCAGGTCCAGCAGGAGCCCGGCTGGAACTCCGGGTACGTCCGCAAGTATGCCTCGATCTTCGGGCCCGGCAGTCCCTACGCCAGCTCCCCGTGGCGCCGTGAGCGCGGCTCCCTGTGGGACATCGGCCCGCACGCCCTGTCCATCCTGCTTCCTGCCCTCGGGCCGGTGACCCATGTCGTCGCCGACCGGGGTCAGGGTGACACCGTGACGGTCGTGCTGCACCACGAGTCCGGTGCGGCCAGCACCATGTCGCTGTCCCTGACCGCACCGCCCGGCAGCCAGGGAAGCACCTGGCTGCTGTTCGGTGAGGATCGTCAGACCTCCATGCCCGACGCCACCACCACCTCGGTGGAGGCGATGGGCGCCTGCATCTCGGCGCTGACCGCGGATCAGCCCGGGCCGTGGCAGCACCCTTGTGACGTTCACTTCGGGCGTGAGGTCGTGCAGATCCTGCAGGCAGCGGACGAGTTCCTGCAACGGCCACTCGACGACCGCGTTCAGTCCGTGACGCCAGCCGAGGGGATACGGAGATGACTGCCCCACCTGCTTTCGAGAAGCCGCAGATCAGCCGCCGCATCGCGATGGTCGCTCACGACAACAAGAAGGTCGAGCTCCTGCGGTGGGCCGAGTTCAACGCGGGGCAACTACGCCACCATCAGCTGTCCGCGACGGGCACCACGGGCACCATGCTGCAGTACGAGCTCGGGCTGAAGGTGCACTGCTTTCTGTCCGGCCCGCTGGGCGGTGACCAGCAGATCGGCGCCAAGATCGCCGAGGGCGCGATCGACGTCGTGATCTTCTTCTGGGACCCGCTCGAGCCGCAGCCGCACGACCCGGACGTCAAGGCGCTGCTGCGCCTGGCCACCTTGTGGAACGTGCCGGTGGCCACCAACGTGGCGACCGCCGACATGATTATCTCGTCGCCGCTGATGACCGGCAGCTACATCCCGGCGCGCCCGAACATGGAGCGACCGTCTACCGGCGCGGAGTACAACGCCTCGACGACCACCTGATCGACGACTACCTGATCGATGACCAGTCGATTGGCGCTGACGCGGTGACGCTGACCGTGTCTTTCGTCCGGGGAACCGCCGCCCACGTCAATGCCTGCTTCCGCTTGCTGGGAGCCTCCCAAACCCGGAGCTGCATCGCTAGCGTTGGGGGATGACCTTCGAGAGCGTCGCCACCGATGTCGTGAGAGCTATCGAAGGCTTCGGGCCGGCATCATGGTGGTCGGCAGGCAGACCCGTGCACTGGAACCCCACCTCCGACGCCAAGGACTGAGGCTACGTTTCCGTGCACTTCCATTGACTTGAGCCCACCCATGCGGGACTTTTGCCCTGTGAGCTTCTCGCGGCGAGGAGCGCTCTGTCGTAGCGAGGAATCACGGAGGATCTCGACGCTTACGACGCGGACACCGTCAATAAGGGGGATGCCATGGCCAAGCGTCTGGTGGTGTGCTGCGACGGCACCTGGAACACGCCGGACCAGTCCAGTGACGGGAAGCAGTGTCCCACCAACGTCACCAAGGTCGCCCGCGCGGTGGCCCGGGAGGACGCGGCAGGTGCGGCCCAGGTCCTGTACTACCACCGTGGGGTTGGCTCCAACCGTGGCGAACGTCTGCGCGGGGGCGCGTTCGGGTTCGGTCTGTCGCGGGATGTGCTGCGTGCATATCGCTTCATCGTGGAGAGCTACGAGCCGGGGGACCAGCTCTACTTCTTCGGGTTCAGCCGCGGCGCTTTCACCGCACGCAGCACGGTGGGGCTGGTCCGCAACGCCGGGATTCTGCGTCCCCAGCACGCCGGCCTCGTTGATGAGGCATATGCGCTCTACCGGGATGCGGCAACAGCCCCCCGCTCTATCGAGTCCGAGCTGTTCCGGCGGTCGTACTCGCACGAGACCCGCATCCGCTTCGTAGGCGTCTGGGACACTGTCGGCGCACTCGGCATTCCGATGAGCGGTATGCGTTGGGTGAACCTGATCAACCGGCGATGGCAGTTCCACAACGTCGACCTCAGCACGACGGTCGATGCGGCGTTCCAGGCCCTGGCGATCGACGAGAGGCGCCGGCCCTTTGAGCCGACGCTCTGGAGCCAGCAGCCCGACGCCGGTGAGCAGCGCCTTGAACAGGTTTGGTTCACCGGAGTTCACTGCGACGTGGGCGGCGGGTATCCGAACTCCGGACTCTCGGACCTCGCCCTGCGGTGGATGGTCGAGCGCGCACGCTCATGCGGGCTGGAGTTCGAGCAGGATGCCTTCGCAGCCACCCGCCCCGACCTCCTCGGGGAGCTCCACGAGTCACGAAAGGCCTTCTATCGGCTGCAGCGACCTTTTGTGCGGCCGATAGGCCAGAGGAAGCAA
Organism: Dermatophilaceae bacterium; assembly: GCA_014377705.1. Taxonomy (GTDB): domain Bacteria; phylum Actinomycetota; class Actinomycetes; order Actinomycetales; family Dermatophilaceae; genus UBA4719. The sequence goes on along the minus strand of JACMPC010000057.1, from coordinate 47,819 downwards.
GGGCATGAGCTCGTCGGGTCCGCGGCGCTCGAGCGTCAGAAGATGGACTCCGAGTACGCGCCGGCCGGCTTGATGAAGTACCTCCAGGGACCTCACGACGTCACGGAAGTCTGACTTGGCGGCGGGTCCAAACAGGGTCAGAGGTCGTGCGGATGGCACAGGCCGGACTGGTTCGAGGCAACGGCCTGGCCTGCAGGGTGTGGGCCATGTGACGTCCACGTTCGAGGCCTGGTGGTCATCGTGCGAGTGGCTCGGGCCCGAGTGACGGTCCCGTTTTCCGGAGGATGAGGTGCGCCTCAGGCATTCCCACATACCTGAGGTCGGGCTGCGCGGGGCAGACGAGCCGCACGCGCTCGACGAAACCTGCGCACCCCAGCAGCGTTCCGAACTCGTCCGGGCAGTCCACACCCGGGTAGGCGGTGCGGGCCAGCTCGATGAGCTTCTCAGCCGCGTCGACGCCGACCGCCTCGCACCCCCAGTTCCGCAACATCTTGGTCACCTGTCCGGCGCCGCACCCGGTGTCGATAACCCGCGGGCGCTGGCCGACGAGGTCGACCATCAGGCGAATCATGTTCCGGTCCAACGGGAACGACGGGAGCGTCTCATCCTGGAAGGCATCGGCGTAGCGCTGGGCACGGTCGTCGGAGCGGGCACCAGGGTGCGAGGTGTCGGCCACGGCGCCATTATCGACGGCGCGTCGCACCTGTGATCTTGGTGAAGCGGCCGGGTCGCCTCAGAGCGGGAGTGCGGTCTCAAGGGTTGCCGTACCCCGCCCGCCCGTGGCGCCACCATGACGGCGGAAGGACTCCTGGCCGAAAGCGGCCTCGACCTGCTCGGCAGGCATAGCCAGGAAGGGGCCGAAGTCGCCCACCTGAGACTCGTGCGCGGCCATCGCCTGGCGCTTCGCGGACATCGCTGCCCGCACATCCACGACGGTGGTGATCTCCGACTCGGGCAGGCCGAGCTCCGAGATGTCCGGCGGCGCACTCTCAGCCACCCACTCCGGGTTGCTGGCCATCAGCCTCGACATCTGGTCACGATTGACTGTGGCCTCGTACACCTGGGTGATTCCGGCGAGCTCCGCAGCACGTACCCCGACGACATGGACCTGGATGTGGTCAGGGTGACCGTAGTTGCCATTCGGGTCGTAGATGGTGAGGACGTCGGCGCCCTCCTCGACGAGCAGTCGGGCCAGCCGCGAGGCGGCCACCTCAACATCTACGTTGCAGAACGCGTCGGCCCGGGCGTTGTCGGCAGTGCCTGCCATCCCCGAGTCCGGGTAGCCGAGCATCTCCAGCCGGTGCACGCCCAGGGCCCGGGCAGAGGTCTCCAGCTCGCGGCGCCGACGGTCGACGAGCTGCTCACCCTCGGCCAGCAACCCGTCCGGCACCTCACCCAGCGCGCCGTCGGTGGCGGTCACCAGCACCACCCGGTGACCGGCGTCCGCGGCCAGGCGCATGACACCACCGGTGGTGAATACCTCGTCGTCGGGATGGGCGTGGAAGCAGACGAGGACTCTCGTTGCGGGCACTGCGCCATTGCCGTGACGCGGCGTGGTCATGGTTGCCCATTCTGGGTGATGGTGATGGTGGTGGTGACGGCTTCGGTCGGCAGGCTCATCAGTGGCTTGGCGTGGTGCTCGGGGCATCACGAGGGTGGTGCTGGCGCTGAGAAGCTGCAGCCCGCGCGGCGACCTCGATCGCTGACGCGGGGCGGGCGCCCTGGTCCCAGACCTGCGGGTTCAGGGCATACATGAGGCCGTATGCCGCCGTGCCGGGCTGGGTGCGCCAACCCTCTGCAAGGGGTCCCAAATCGAGCGAGTCGTAACCGATCTGGTCCAGGTGCTCGGCGACGACCTTCTTCGCATCATCGTCGTCGCCCGCGATGGCGAGGGCGCTTCGGTCCCTGGCGCCGTTGGGGCGGGGGAGAGCGGCGAGGTGCTGGAAGGAGATGTTGTTGAAGCCCTTGACCACCGTGGAGTCCGGCAGGTGGGCCGCAAGCAGCTCAGAGCTGGTGGTCGTCTCGTCGTCGAGCTCAGTGATGTTGCCGTCGCGCTGCGGGTAGTAGTTCATCGTGTCGATGACGATCTTGCCGCGCAGCGGCTCGGCCGGCACCTGTGGGTAGTTGCGCAGCGGGATGGTGACGACGACGACGTCACCCGCCTCGGCTGCCTCGGCCGGGGTTGCGGCTCTGACGTGCGGACCCAGCTCGTCGACGAGGCCGGCAAGGGTCCCGGGCCCCCTGCTGTTGCTGAGCACGACGTCGTGGCCTGCAGCCAAGGCGAGTCGAGCGACGGTGGTGCCGATGTTTCCGCTTCCGATGAATCCCCAGATGGTCACGCTGACATCAACTGCCCGGCCGGACTCATCATTCCGGTCCTGCCCGGGATCCGAGTTCAGCACACCGATCCAAGGCGGGGCTGCGCCGGACGTACTTCCTGCACACATGCGGCTGCTGACCCGCCCCGCCAGGATGGCGAGTGTTCACCGGATCTGCCGCCGATGGGGTGTCCGGTCGTGCCGGTGAGGGTGAGGTTACGAACCGATCTTGTGTGGGCTGAACCTGTGCGGCGGCGGGCACGGGGGCATTCGACGGCGGCTTCGGCAAGCGCGGGGAGGACCGCTGAGGTGGCCACCACGGGTGGCTGACTAGCGTCCGTGGCAGGGTTCTGGCCCGCGGCTTCACGGATCCGTCACACCGCCCTGGCCTTCGCGAGGCGCCCTCGAAGCGGCGATTCAGCAGCGCCCATGTCAGACATGGGTAGCCGATCCGGGGCCCTCTGAAGTCGCTGCGGAGGCGATCTCGCGGACGGCCGCTACGACGGGTTCGGGGTGGGTGAGGGGGACCATGTGCGCGGCACCGCCGACCACCTGAAGGCGGCCGCGAGCGATCGTGCAGAGTCTGGCTGACCAGTCCTGCGAAGCGATCCGGTCCCGGGAACCCCGGATAACCACGACGGGTATGTCGAGACGTGCGAGGCCTTGGTCGGTGTGGTGCCAGCGCATCGCATCCATGCCGCGAACCATGGCGGCGGCGCCGGTGTACCGGTAATGCCGGATCAACACCGACACCCCAGCCAGGCGTTCTTGTGCCACCGTTCTGAGCCACTGCCCGAGGATACGGGGCCAGGTGGACGCCTTCGGGTCAGTGACGGCCCCGATGAGGACGAGCCCGGCGACGATCTGTGAACGCACGGCCGCCTCCACCACCAAGGGGCAGGCGAGTGTGAGCGGGTCGATCGTGGTCATCACGCAGCGGTCGCACACCATCGTCGTGCGGAACCTCAGGTTTCCCCGTAAGACCTGGTTCGGCACCCGGCTCGTCCCGCTCGGAACCGGCACGATCGCCGTCGGCGACGCCGTCGAGCCCGGGAACGCACACGACTGAACCCGCCCTCGATCGGTGACCACTTCGAGGAGGTGACGGTCCTGCCGTCGCCGGCGTCGCCTGTGAACGACGCCGCGTCCACAGGCGAATCCTTCTCGGGCCAAACGGCAAGGAAATGACCTGCGGTCGGATCCTGATCGTCTGCGCCGCAGTCCTGCCGCTTGCTTGCTGCGGACTCCCTGGCTCGCGGCACCCGCCTCGTCAGATCATGCCGGTGGGGTGGGTCGCTGATCGGGTGCCGCTCCTGGGATCGGTGGGGTATCGCGCTCAGCGGGGACGCCGCTACCCGTGAGGGAGGTCTGCACTGGCGTAGGCGCATCAGTAAGGCAGACAATGAGGTGTGCCCGTCATCCAGAATGCTGCCATCAACCTCCGTCTGGCCCAGCTCGGGCTGCCCCTGCCCGAAGGGTTCGAGGACACCGAGTCGGCCAGGCTCACGCGCCCGATCCTCGCCCATCAGCGTGAGCTCAGCCGCCGGCTGTCCGACCGGTTGTGCGCCGCGGACGGGCGAATCCAGGCGTTTCTGGACGACTACCTGGCCGAGACCGGTGAGCGCCCCCAGCTTCCGAGGCGAACCCTGGTGCTGGATGAGCCGGGCCTGGCCCGCGACCTGTCCCTGCCTTTCGACGGTGACAGCTTCACCTCGCCCCTGATGAGCAGCTACCGGCTCGTCAACGGCGTACTGCACAACCCGGCCAACGATCGCCGGACCACTGCGGGGGTCTTCCATATCGCTGAGGGCGGGCTTCCCATTCCCGATGACAAGATCGCCGTGCCGAAGGTGGCGTTCGCCCGTCTGCTGGCCCGCGCGTTCGAGCCACCGGAGGTCGACAAGATCCTGCCCTACACGGCCAACCAGCCGCAGCCGGCGGCCTGCTTCGTCTCGCTGCAGCTTCGCCCTCTGGTGTCCCCGGAGGTGCCCGGCTCCGTGCGCGAGAAGCGGATGGAAACCCGTTTCATCGTGCCCGGTGGCCTGGTTGCCAACGTCGACTTCGTGGAAGGCATCTTCGGTAACGGGGGCGACCCCTACCTGCCCGAGAACGACGCGTCCCTGGCCCCGGAGACCTGGACCGGGCACACCGGCTGCGTCATCCTCGCCCCGCACCTGACCCGGCTGACGAAGAAGGAGCTCGGGTTGCCCCCGGCGAGCCAGGCCACCGACCGCCAGAAGCGCGACGGGATGTGCTGGGAGCAGGAGGACGAGCCGTACAACGGCGGGCGCGCTTTCAAGATCTGCGCCCGGGACACCCGCGGCGTGATCGTGACGGTGATCGCCGACACCTACTTCGGCTACTGCAAGAAGGAGGTCAAGACCCAGATCTCCTACTCGGCGAACCTGTTCGGCAACGCCGAGGAGGAGCACTCCGGTGGCGCGCTGGTCTTCGCTAGCTACAACCTGGGCCGGGAGCACACGGAGACCTCCTCGGCTGGCTCCTACACCCTGGCTGAGGTCCTCGAACGCGATCCGGGTCGGTTCGCGGCCCAGCCGCAGGGGCATGCCCTCGACCTGCAGCAGCCGCACATCGTGCTGGTGCCGGCCACCCCGCACTACTCGCTGCGCGCCATGACCGTGTCCTGGTCTGGAGCCGACGGCCAGAGCCAGTCGATCCCTCTGCGCGCCGACCAAGTCTACCTGAGCCCGAACGGCTACCGCGTGAAGATCGCCCAGCAGCCCGACGACCCGGCGGCGTGGAGCCTGATCGGCACCGTGCCGAAGTCCACGTCGTGCCACAAGCCGGCGACGGTCTCCGGTGGCGGCAAGTCGGAGATCTCCAAGGCCATCACCGATGCGTTCATCTTCGGGTCTCAGTACGTCCCGGACTTCGATGCCGATATGGACTCGGTCGCCGCGATCCTGGACGAGGACTTCTCCGGACGCTTCCTCGACCCGGCCAGGAACGGCCAGGACGACCGGTCGATCCTGTCGGAGGAACGCTCCATCGGGTCGGTGATCAAGCTGCTCACCCCGTCGCGGTCGGAGTACCACGCCGACTACAACGCCTGGCTCGACCACATCCCGCCCTCCAACAGGGAGCTGGTCTATGTGGTCAAGCGCTCCTACCGCCCGGAATGGGGGGACGACTGGCGCAGCCACTTCAGCGTCGTGGCCGTCGACGGTCGTCAGGGCAGCAGGCTGCGACTGGACGGCAGCAGGGTAACGATCAACATGCTGCGGGTCGGCTACAACCCCGACGGATCTCCGCGCCTGTTCAGCCTTCGCCACGACTTCTCACCGGCGGTGAAGGTGCAGACCCAGGACGACATCACCGCGTCCACGGTCGTGCCGGGCGGTCAGCTGGGACTGGATGCCGCGCGGTCGTACAAGCTCGTGCAGAACTGCGAGGACCTCCTGTTCCAGCGCCCCGACGACGCCATCAACCGGGGCTACGACACGCAGGCCGAGCTCGACATCTCCACCCCCGGGACGTTCCTGTCCAACTTCGAGCCTCTGACCCGGGCCGATGCCATCGCGATGCGCGACGATGCGGTGGCCTTCAGCGCCTTCAGCGAGCCGATGGCGGAGATGATCAGCCGATTCGCCGACACGGCCGAGGGCGAAGGCCCGGCGTACTTCGTGAGCTCGGCCAACCCGCGGCTGGTAGAGGGCAAGCCCTCGAAGAACCCGCGCTACCTGCAGCAGCGACCGGACCGTACCGATGCCAAAGCCACTGCAGTCGCTGAGCTGTCCGCGCGCCTGGTTCGCCGGTTGCCGTCTGGGGCGCCGCTGCTGCTGCCGGTGGAGGTGGTCGCCGCCGGGCGGCGGAACAACCCTCCCGACGGGTCGGTGCCACCTCTGTGCTCGTACAACCCGCTGCACTACATGGAGGTGCCCGAGCTGTTCATGGAGTTCATCTCGTCGATGACCGGCAAGTCCCCGTCCACCACCGGGGCTGGCTCGGAGGGCGCGCTGACCAAGGGCCCCTTCAACGCCTTGCCGGCCATCATCGACCTGAACGCCTCGGTGCTGTCCTACGCGCTCACCGGCTACGACGGCTGGGTGTCCGCGGCCGGATACGTCGGGCCTCGTGTGCGGGTGGACCATGACTTCTCCCTGCTCGTGCCGGAGCTCTTCTCGCGGATGACCGCCCGCGAGAGGAATGCCCGCAACCTCATCGCCGAGGGCGCCCTGGAGAAGCTGACCGATTTCGAGCATGACGGCAAGCGCGTGCCCGCCAGCAGGTTGGGCTATCGGATGACAGACACGCTGGCCACCAAGTACTTCGGCCGGATCTTCCTGCATCCGGATGTGGTCTTCACCCCGGAGATGCTGCGCCCGGAGCTTCAGGACGTGGGCATCTTCGCCGAGTCGATCGCCACGATCGTGACCACACATGAGCGGGTGGCGCGCTCGTACTTCCAGGACGGCACGATCTCACTGGCCATCCCACCGCTACGGGCGCTGCTGGAGATCATGGCGGAGGGGTCCACCGCGCAGGGATGGGGCCTGGGCTCGCCGGAGTTCCGGGTCATGTTCACCCGCGAGGCGGTCCTGGCCTCGCAGTGGTACGCGCAGCGGCTGGATGCCAAGCAGGCAGCAGCCAGCGCCCGAGCCGACGCGGGACTCGCTGCGATCGAGAAGTTCGTCTCCACTGCCGGGAACGAGGAGCCCACGGCCCGGCTGGATATGCCTGCTCGGGTAGAGGCAGCGCGGCTGGGCGCGCAACAGCTGGCCACCCCGGAATACCGAGAGCAGCTTTCCGGCACGTCGGGCAGCACGCCCCTGTAGATGGTGGCCGCCCCGCTGACGGACGGGTGACTCCCTGTAACGATTGCGCATAAAGAGGGAGCAAAACTCTCCCAGGCCCTGCAATGAAGCCCACTGGTGCGAGTAGCATCCCTTCCACCGTGCGGCCACAGGTTGTGCGGACTGTCCCCAAGAGGAGAGCACGAGATGAAGCGCTCGATGAAACTTGCACCCGTCGCCATGCTGGGGGCGGTCGCCCTAGTGCTCACGGCCTGCAGCAGCTCGACCACCGGTGGTACGGCCACCGGCCCGGCCGCCAGCGGGCTGGCTGGCCGTGGTCCGATCACCTACGTCCAGGGCAAGGACAACAGCAATGTCGTCAAGCCGCTGGTCGCCACCTGGAACGCCGCGCATCCGAAGGAGCAGGTGACCTTCAAGGAGCAGACAGACAGCGCCGACCAGCAGCACGACGACCTCGTCCAGAATTTTCAGGCCAAGAACCCCAACTATGACGTGATGAGCGTTGACGTCATCTGGACTGCGGAGTTCGCGGCCAAGGGATGGCTGCAGCCCCTGAAAGGCAAGCAGGCCCTCGACACGTCGGCAATGCTTCCGTCCACCGTCAAGACCGCGACCTACAACAAGGTCATGTACGCCGCGCCGGTCACCACCGACGGCGGCATCCTCTACTACCGCAAGGACCTCGTTCCGACGCCCCCCAAGACGTGGGACGAGATGATGGGCATGTGCACGATCGCCAAGGCCAAGAAGATCGGCTGCTACGCCGGCCAGTTCTTCAAGTACGAGGGCCTGACGGTGAACTCGGCCGAGGCTGTCAACTCTGCCGGGGGCACGATCCTGGGCACTGACGGCAAGGCAACGGTGACCAGCGCCGACGCCAAGAAGGGCCTCCAGAACCTGGCGACCGCCTACGCCAACGGGAACATCCCGAAGGAGGCCATCACCTTCAAGGAAGAGGAGGGACGGCTGGCCTTCGAGAACGGCAAGCTGATGTTCCTGCGCAACTGGCCCTACGTGTACAACCTGGCCAAGACCGATGGTTCGTCCAAGGTCAAGGAAACCTTTGCGATGGCGCCACTTCCCGGCGTCACCGGCCCGGGCGCATCGTCCCTTGGTGGTCACAACGCGGCGATCAGCGTCTACTCCAAGAACAAGGCGACGGCCGCCGACTTCCTGAAGTTCCTGACCAGCACCGCACAGCAGAAGGCGTTCGTCTCCCAGGGATCTCTGGCTCCCATCCTGACGGCCTTGTATGACGATCCCGCGCTGGCTGCGAAGTCGCCGTACCTGCCGGTCCTGAAGACCTCGCTGGAGAATGCGGTTCCTCGTCCTGTCACCCCGTTCTACCCGGCGGTGTCGAAGGCGGTTCAGGACAATGCCTACGGCGCGATCAAGGGTGAGGTGCCGGTGGATAAGGCGATGGCCAACATGCAGAAGGCCATCCAGGCCGCTGGCGCCCAGTGATGTGACTGAATGATCTCAGCTGAGTGATCTCAGCACTGCTGTGACTGCGGTGGGTGGGTGTCGGCCCACCCACAGCAGTCACAGCAGTCACAGCAGTCACAGCAGGGGATACGGATACGTGTGAGTCCAACACCCAGGGGCGATCTGGCCCGCGTGGCAAGGAGTGGGCATGTCTACTGAACCGCAGTCCGGCACCGACCTCGAGAGCGGTCAAGCCGGATCCCCGCCGAACCCGGACAAGGGGGATATGGTCCGCAAGGAAGCCACCCAGGGCAGGGCGGCATCGATGCTTATCGCCCCGAGCATCGTGGTGCTGACCATTGTCATCCTGTATCCGGTCGTCAGTGCAGTGTTCCAGTCCTTTCAGAAGGACGCGGGGCTGGATTCGGCCACCGGCCTGTTCGTGGCCGGCGGCTTTGCCGGGATCGCGAACTACACGCACTGGATCCTGCAGCAGTGCACCGCCGGCGGGGTCAGCGTCCCCTGCCCGCCGGGCACACTGGGCGCCCAGTTCTGGAGTTCCATCAGCACCACGTTCTTCTTCACCGTGGTGACCGTCATCCTCGAGACCGCGATCGGGTTCGGGATGGCAGTCATCATGGCGCGCACCTTCCGCGGACGGGGTCTGCTACGGGCCTCGGTCCTGGTGCCCTGGGCCATCCCCACGGCGGTGACCGCCAAGCTGTGGTTCTTCATCTTCGCTTTCGAGGGCATCGCCAACAAGATGTTCGGCACCTCGATCTTGTGGACCGGCAGTGAGAACCCGGCCCGGGCGGGGATCATCATCGCCGATGTCTGGAAGACGACACCCTTCATGGCCCTGCTGATCCTTGCCGGCCTGCAGATCATCCCCGCTGACGTCTACGAGGCCGCCAAAGTCGACGGGGTGACGGCCTGGCAGCGTTTCAGGCACATCACGCTGCCGCTGGTGAAGCCGGCGCTGCTGGTCGCGGTGCTGTTCCGCACCCTGGATGCGCTGCGCATGTACGACCTGCCCCAGATCATGACCGGGGGTGCGAACAACACGACCACGTTGTCGATCCTGGTGGTCCAGGAGATCAGGAGCGGGAACTTCAACAGCGCTTCGGCCCTGTCGACCATCACGTTCATCCTGATCTTCCTGGTGGCTCTCATCTTCGTGAAGGCCCTCGGAGTCAATGCCGTTGAAACCACCACCGTGAGCGGCAGGGGGAAGGCGAAATGACCACTGCAACCGCAACCCAGGACACCGAGCCCGGCGCCCACGTGAACCGCAAGGCTCACAACCGCAAGCGATGGGAGTCGCGGCGCACCTACGTCTTCGCCGCTCTCATCGCCATCTGGTGTCTGCTACCCGCGTACTGGATGGTCGTCACTGCCTTCCGGGATGTCGGCTTCACCTACGACGCGACCCCCTTCTTCAGTCACGTCACCCTGGACAACTTTCGCGCCGCGTTCTCCACCGACACGGGCAACCACCTGGCCCGTGCCCTGGTCAACAGCCTCATCGTGGGGATCATCACCACCTTCATCTCGCTCATGTTCGGCATCTTCGCGTCGTATGCGCTGGCACGGCTCAACTTCCGGGCCAAGTACCTGGTCCTGGGGTTCATCCTGGCCGCTTCGATGTTCCCTGGCGTGGCGTTGGTGACTCCGCTGTTCCAGCTCTTCACCGACCTCAACTGGATCGGCACCTACCAGGCGCTGATCATCCCGTACATCTCGTTCGCACTGCCGCTGACCATCTACATCCTGGTCTCGTTCTTCCGGGAGATGCCCTGGGAGCTCGAGGAGGCGGCTCGCATCGACGGGTGCACCAAGTCGCAGGCCTTTCGCAAGATCATCATGCCGCTGGCGGCGCCGGGCGTCTTCACGACGGCGGTCCTGGCGTTCATCACCTCGTGGAACGAGTTCCTGATCGCCAGCCAGCTGTCCAACGGCCAGACCCAGACCGTCACCGTCGCGATCGCCTCGTTCAGCGGGTCGCAGCCGCACCAGGAGCCGTACACCGCGGTGATGGCGGCCGCCACCATCGTCACCATCCCGCTGGTGATCATGGTGCTGGTCTTCCAGAAGCAGATCGTGGCCGGGCTGACGGCCGGAGCGGTCAAGTAGTGGACCCGGACTCCGCGAGACTGAACACTCAGAAGGTTCGCTCCGGGGAGGACTTCGACATCCTCATCGGCATTCTCGGTTTCTGGGTCTTCGCGGTTTTCGTGCTGACCGTGTTTCTGGAGCTCACCGGCAGGCCGGCTCTGCTGCCCGCGATGATCCTGCTGGCCCTTGTCCTGGCGTTGTGGGGATTGATCCGGTGGCGCCGGCGGCTCCCGGCCAGGACTGGCAGGCGTCCACGCTGAGTCCTGCCCCACACCGGTGCTGAGCGGATGAGCCCGTGGGGTCACAGGTGTCAGACTTGGCGCGATGAACGGCAACGACGTGAGTCTGCGCGATGGTTCGGTCGTGCACATCCGAGAGGTCCGGTCCGGGGATTCGCCGTTGCTGGTTGACGGCTTCGCCCGGTTGAGTGTCGAGTCCCGGCAGCTGCGGTTCCTCACCGGCAAGTCCAGCCTGTCTCCCGCAGAGCTGCGCTACTTCACCGAGATCGACCATCACAACCACGAGGCGTTCGGCGCCGTGAATCCCGTGGATGGCCGCGGCCTTGGCATCGCTCGCTACATCCGGCACCTGCACGACTCGCAGGGGGCCGAGGTGGCCGTCACCGTCATCGACGAGTGGCAGCGACGGGGTCTCGGCACCGAGCTGCTGACCCGGCTGGCGGATCGGGCCCGACAGGAGGGCGTCCACCGCTTCACCGGCCTGGTCGCGGCTGAGAACGTGGCAGTGGCCGGGCTGCTGAAGGACATCCGGGTCGGCGTCCGGGTCGCCGCGAGCGACGACGAGGCCGTCGAATACGCGATCGACCTGCCGCCCCGGGGTCTCGGCGAAGAGCTCCACTCACTGTTGCGTGCCTTTGGCCGTCGCCAGTTCAGGTCCCCGGTGTCGATCAGCGAAACCCTGGCCGGGCTGACACCCGAAGACCTCACCGGCGACTCCCCGAAAGCGGGCAGCTGAGCCGCCCACCTGCACGTCAACTTGCCGAGCAAACGGCGACTCACCGAGCACATGTGTAACCAATCTCCACCATGTGCTGGATGAGATGCAGCGGGAAGGCGAGACGCTATGTGCAAGGAGGCTCAGGCCTCGAGCTCCGGGTGGGTGGCCACTGGCTACCGTGCGATGTGCCCGGAACTGATCAGTTGCACTCACCTTCCGCATCGTACTCAAGGAGCCCCGACCTGATGACCTGGCGCAACAGTTCTGCCTGCTTGGACGAGAGTCCCGAGCTCTTCTTCCCGATCGGCGACACGCGACACGCGGTTCTCCAGATCGAGGCCGCAAAGGCCGTATGCCGCCGTTGCACGGTTGCTGCGATCTGCCTTGCCTGGGCGATCGAGGCCCACCAGGACGAAGGGGTGTGGAGTGGGATGTCCGAGGCCGGGGGCCACGGCGGTTGCTGCCTTCGTCGCTGTCGGCCGCGGGTTGCGGGTGGAGGCGGCCCCCTTGAGTGCCCTGCCCCGCAAGTTTCCACCTGCACGGGGGGTTGGGCGAGAAGATTTCTTGGTGACGGGCACACATGAGATATGACGGTGCCCGGATTCACACAGCTGTCATGACCCAACCGGCTGAGGAGCGTCGCTCACCGTCGCACGCGAGCACAGACAGCTCGGTGGGAGTCCACTCAAAGATTGCGTCCTGGCCGAAGTCACGACCGAGTGCCTTCGCATAGGCCTCGTCGACCCCGACCACGGCGAAGCCGGTCTCGGTGCGGGTCCAGCCGGGGTCGCCCCCGGAGGCCTCCCGATAGGTGACGTGGTCAGCCTCGAGCCGGCGGATCAGGGCTGTGTGCGCCTGCTGGTTCGCCGGCTCCGGGCTGACGAGTCCTCCCGGGTTGAAGGCCGTCACGACATACAGCACGTGGTGGGGGACGTCAGGGAAGGTGCCGTCGGCGCGGCCCGGTGGGGCTGGTGCGATCTGCACGAGACCGTCGCCAAGCTCGATTCGCACCACCGCGCGGATGTACTCGTCCCAGCTCACGCCGAACCGTTCGCATCTTGCATCGCCCCCGTCTGCACGCCGCGCCCTTCGGCTCGGTCGCGAAGGTTCAACAGCATCTCGCGCATCATCCAGATATCGGTGAACTCGACGAGCCCTGACCTCAGGATGGAGGGTGACACCCAGTTGTACCGACGACCCGGCTGATCAGAAGGGTGTGTCGAGGCGGCCAGGAAAGGGGTATCGCACGAGATCGCATGACCTCAGTCTGGTCGGGCGCCGGTCCGGAGTACATGGCGGGGGAGAGTCAGACAGCGGCGGTGCGGAGGTCGTGCAGCCGTTCGCGAAGGTCAGGGTCGGACATGACCAGGGAGACCAGGCCGCAGTCCTGCGGTCCGCTGGCTCCCGGCACACACAGCGAGCACGGGTCACCGGGCCGGATGGGGCACCTGGGCTCCGGCGGCGTTCTGGCCTCGGCCATCTGGGTTCCTCTGGACAACGGTCGTCTACTCGGCGTTCTCATCATGGATTACCGTTCACCTGATGGTAGAAGGCCCATAGAGGGTTGCCCAAATCGTGGTGCACTCGACCATCTTCTGGCGGGCAGTGAGAGGTTGGCTGAGTGGACGTGGAAGCGTCCTTAGCCAGACGCGCTCGATGCGGCTTATGGCCCAGGACGTGAAGATCCATCTCGGGGCAGGACAACCCGGGTGTCAGCCAGCGCACCCCTGCGCGGACGGATGGGCTAAAGCTGATCCGGGGCGTGGGGGCCTTGTCGGTCGGTCGAAAAAGTGGACAAACTTGCTGCTCAGCGGGGGTGTCTCGGGTGTAGCCTGCAGTCCCAGCTGCCCAGACCCTGGCGGCGACGGCCTTGCCACTTGCTGCCGCCGACCCTAGGTAGCCAGTGTCATCCAGTCAAGGACCACCGAATCGAGTTCGCCATGATGCAACTGCCGGACGACTCAGGCATCACATTGATGCAGTACTCCCCATGGGTCTGGCACGTATGCTGTGCTGGCAAGCACGTGGGGACGATCAGTGGTGATCGCGTAGGCGGCTTCACCGCCAGGGACATCCACTTCGAGTCCATAGGCCGCGGCTACGCCAGCGCTGAGGCGGCGGTCGAAGCCTGGGCAGCAGACGAGGGCGACCGACTGGCCCTTCCTGGCCAGACGTCACCCGGTGCAGATTGAGATGGTCGAGGGGGTCGGCGTGGACGCCTACTGGGCGGACTTCTTCGCTGCGGAAGACGTCTTCTACGGCCACGTGCTGGGCTTCAAGGGCCTCGAGCGCCCGGTCGTCGTGCTCGCAGTCAACGGCTTCCGCGACCTCTCACGGGCCAGGGAGAAGTTGTATGTCGGCCTGAGCCGCGCCCAGACCCAGCTCGTGGTCTGCGGAGATTCCGACCTGATCGCCCAGGTCGGCGGGGAGGCGGTGCGTCGCGGGCTGACGAAGCACGTCCCGCCAGAACCACCCGTCGCGCGGGGGTGCGCACTCGCGCGCAGAGGCCGGCCGGTGGTCGGGTGGCGGCCGGACGTACGGTGGGCTCGACTGTAGGAGCGAGATGGCCACCGAGGGCACCCGAACGACCACGGCACGCGAGCAGGATCCGACCAGGGGACGTTGGTGGCTGGTCGGCGCGGCCCTGTTGCTGCAGTTCTCGATCGGCGCCGTGTACGCGTGGAGCGTGTTCGGCAAGGCCCTGAGCGTCGCCGAGCCGTTCCGGCTCAGCACCATGCAGAGCGCGCTGCCGTTCGAGGTGGCGATCGGCATGATCTTCGTCGGCTCCTACGTCGGCGGGCGTCTGCAGGACAAGCGGGGGCCGCGTCCGGTCGCGCTGCTGGGCGGGGTCATCTACGGCGCCGGCGTGATCCTCGCGTCGTTCTCGCGCAGCCAAGATCAGCTCTGGCTGCTCGTCCTGGGCTATGGGCTCATCGGTGGCTTCGGTCTCGGCTTCGCCTACATCGTCCCGATCGCCATGCTTCAGAAGTGGTTTCCCGACAAGAGGGGACTCATCACCGGGCTGGCCGTCGGCGGCTTCGGCTTCGGTGCCGTCCTGACGTCGCCGATCGCCCAGCGCCTCATCGACAGCAACAAGGACATGCCGACGAGGGCGTTCCTGCCACTGGGGATCGGGTACATGCTCCTTTCGCTGATCGGCGCATCGTTCTTCCGCAACCCGCCAGGGGGGTATGCCGTCCCGGGCTTCGCGCCGGCCACCGGCGGCCGTGTCATCGGTAGCGGCAGGGAGTACACCGGGAAGGAGGCGCTGCACACCCCGCAGTGGTACCTGCTCACCGCGCTGCTCACCCTCAACGTGACCGCCGGTATCGCGCTCATCTCCCAGGCCGCGGCCAGCGCCACCGACATCGCCGGCTACACCACCGCCGGAGCCGCGGGTCTGGTCGGAGCGCTCGCGATCTTCAACGGGGGCGGCCGGATCCTGTGGGCGGTGGTCTCGGACCGCACGGGCCGGATGCCGGCGTTCGCCGCGATGCTCGGGCTCCAGGGCATCTGCCTGCTGCTCATCCCCCATGCGGGCAACATGGTGCTCTTCTTCATCCTCGCCGCGGTCATCTACCTCTGCTACGGAGGCGCGTTCGGCACCATGCCCGCGACCGCCGGCGACTACTTCGGCGTGCGTCACGCCGGCGCCATCTACGGCCTGATGATTCTCGGCTGGAGCCTGGGTGGAGTGATGGGCCCGCTCATCATCGCCTCGCTCATCGGCGGCGCGAAGAGCTACACGCTCGGGTACACGGTGATCGCCGGAATCGCGCTGGTCTCGATCGTCCTCACCGTGGTCACCAAGATCCCTCGCACTCGTCCGGACGACCGCGAGGTCCCGGGGAGTGAGTTCGAAGCCCCGGGCCCCGGAGAGCTTGCCCCGGCAGGTCGCGAGACGTGACGAGGACAAGGTTGCGCCCTGTGATCTGATGCATCGCCTGGACGGCGGACGACTCTGGTCGCCGTGTCTTGCTCTACCACTGCCGCGCCCCAGCCGATGGCGACGAGCGCCCAGGCTGCCAGTCGCGCCTCGTCCGGAAGCAGCGATGGCCCCGTCCCCGGCGAGATGCCCGGCCGAGGTCAACCCGCGTCGTTTTGGACCGGCTTTCACCCGTATGCGCCAGGCGTTTGGCCAAACGCCCGATATACATCGGACCCTGACTGTATTTTCTCTCTACAAGGCACGCACACCCCACCGGAGAACGGGAGATCGTGGACAGCAACGACAGCGCCGGTCCGTCGTTCCAGGACGGACCCGCGGCGGGTACCGGAGCTGCGGACGCGGGACTGGGAGGGCGCGACGGTCGCATCGAGCCGGCCTTCGACGCGGCACCGGTCGGTATCGGCGTCCTTGACCTCGACGGCCGCACAACCTCGACCAACGAGGTGTTGCGAGACTCGCTCGGGTACTCCTGCGAGGAGTTCGCGGACAACGCCGTCACGACCTTCATACATCCCGATGACCTGGCAGCCCACCTCGATCGGTTCGCCGAGCTGGTCGGCGGGGCGAGCGAACGGTTCGCCACCGACGAGCGGTTTGTCCGCAAGGACGGCGGAACCCTGTGGGTGGCCCATACCGTGTCTCTGGTGCGGGATGCCGACGGTAACCCGAACCATGCGATCAGCGTGACCCAGGACCTTACCGAGCGCCGAAAGGTCGCCAGGGACACGCGCTCGGCGGAGCAGCGCTCCCTGCTGCAGGTCGAGCGGGTGCCCGCGATCGTGTATGTCGCCGAGCCCGGGCCACAGGGCAGATGGTTGTACGTCAGCCCGCAGATCGAGTCCATTCTCGGCTTCACCACCCGCGAGTGGATGGCCGATCCGGGCCTGTGGGTGCAGCTCCTCCACCCGCACGACCGGCAGTCGAAGGACCTGGCCGGGAGTGCGCTGGCCGAAGAGAGAGACCTGCTTATCCAGAGCGCCGAGGACAAGGCCTACTCGGACACCTACCGCCTGCGTCACCGCAACGGATCGACGGTATGGGTGAGAGACGACGCGATCCTGCTGTGGGACGCAGCGGGCCATGCGACCTGGCACGGCGTGATGGTGGACGTGACCCGGGAGAAGCTTCTGGAGGAGCGTCTGGAGCACCAGGCCCTTCACGACGCGCTCACCGGTCTGCCCAACCGTAAGCTCTTTCGGGACCGGGTTGGTCAGGCTCTTCGCAGACACCCGTCGCGTCAGATCGCGGTGCTCTTCATCGACCTCGACAACTTCAAGACCGTCAACGACAGCTTCGGCCATGCCTGTGGCGACGAGGTGATCGCTGCCGCTGCCAGGCGCCTGCAGGGTTGTGCCCGCGACGGAGACACAGCCGCGCGCGTCGGCGGCGACGAGTTCGCCCTGCTGGTCGAGGATGTGACCCCTGAGCAGGTGACCGCCCTGGGCGACCGGGTGATCAGCGCCCTGAGCAGGATCCCGGTGGACTTCAGCCGGCGCACCCTGACCATTGGCGCCAGTGTCGGCATCGCCATCGCAGGAGCGCATGAGACCACAGAGACGCTGCTGCGCGACGCGGATCTCGCCATGTACGAGGCGAAGCTCCAGGGGCGCTGTCGTCACGTGCTCTACCGGCCCACCATGGCTGCGACGGCGATGAACAGGTTCCGGCTCAGGGAGGCCCTGCAGACCGCGCTCGCCGACGGCCTGATCAGTCTCGCCTACCAACCCATCGTCGACCTGGGCACCGGAGCCGTGGCTGGTCTCGAGGCGCTCGCCCGCTGGACCGACAGCCAGCTCGGCGACGTGTCGCCCGCCGACTTCATCCAGGTCGCCGAGGACACCGGGCTCATCCACGAGCTTGGTCACTGGGTGACCGAACGTGCCTGCGCCGACCTCGCGCAATGGCGGTCTTCCCGGCGGGTCGAGGTCTACGTCAGCGTTAACGTGTCCCCCCTCCAGCTCGACAATGAGGAGTTCGCCTCCTGCATCGTGCGATCACTGAAGGATCACGACCTGCCGCCGTCGGCCCTGGTTCTGGAGGTCACCGAAGGAGTGCTGCTGGTCGAGCGGGGCCGCCAGACCCTTCGAGAGCTGCGCTCCCACGGCGTCCGGGTCGCCATCGACGACTTCGGGACCGGCTACTCCTCGCTGAGCCACCTGCGCCAGCTGCCGGTGGACATGGTCAAGATCGACCAGGCGTTCCTGCACCCGCGCGAGGACAACACAGAGGACCCCGAGTTCCTGCCTGCTGTCATCCGGCTCGCCGAGACCTTGAGCCTGGTGTCGATCTGCGAGGGGATCGAGACCCCCGACCAGCTGCTGGACGTGCAGGCATCCGGCTGTGGCTTTGGTCAGGGCGACTTCCTCGCGATGCCGGGCCCGGCATCGGATGTTCCCGCGGCCATCGAGCTGGTCAGCCGTGGACCAGCCGGGACCGGCTTCGAGGTGGTGGTGATGCATCCCGGCGCGGTCGACCTCGCAGACCTGGGCGAGTTTCTCGGGTGACCTTGACAGCCTTCCTCGGGGTGACCCGACCGGGCTTTCCCCGTGGGTCCCTGCTGGCACCAGTGCTGACTGCCCTGGCCGATGCCAGTATGGCGCGGGCTGCGTGAGGGGGACTCGCGCCGGGACGCGGAGCGCCCGGATGGTGACACGGATGGACCGCAGACTGACTGGCAGGCTCACCCGCAGATTGACCACTCGCCAACCGGTGTGGTGCGCACTCCGAACGCTAATCTAAGACCAGCACAAACCTGTACAGCCCCGATGTCATCCTCAGGCCCTGGGGGTTCCGATGTCAAAGGCCGCAGCTCGCCTGGGTCCGCCCGGGGTGTTCCTCCACACCTTGGCCGCGCGTTCAAGAGGCGACCGGGGTGTGCCGGTGGCGGTCGCCGGTACAGCGACCGAGGACGCTCCGTCGATGGAGAACGCCACGGCTTGGAACAGCCGCAAGCCTCCGCAGCGGACAAGCCTGGCTTCTCTGTGGCCTCGCTGCCGATCGGGGACCTGGACGGGTTCTCCCGGGACGGCGACGATGCGCAGTGCATCCACGTGACCCGGGTCCAGTCCTCGGACGCGATCCCGGAGGAGCTCGGCGTCCAGGTCACCGGCGCGCGCTTCGTGCCCGCGGTATCCAGGTCGGGAAGCCTCTCCTGCGAGAGGCAAACCAGTGCGGGTCACGTCTTCCGAGGATCCGATCTCACCTGTGACCTGTCAATCAAGCCGCTACGGTAGAGGGAGACGGAGCTGCTCGAAAACCCGCCGGTGATCCTGTCCCTGCAGGGCCAGGTCCAGGGCACGGACTTCACCTCGGACTCCCGCAAGAACTTCGCCGGGTAGGTGCGCGACCAGGCCCAGACGCTGTCACTGGAGCTGCCGTCGACCCCACCGCTGCGACCGGCGGTGGGCGTGTTCATCCTGGTCGCGGTCGCCGCCAGCATCTTCTGGGCCACGGCGACCGTGGCGCAGTGGTCCGGACTGGAACTGGCGCAGTACCGGGCGCTGCATCTGGACGAGCTGCCCAGCGTCATCCTGGACACCAGGGAGCGCCTGTTCCTCACCTCGCCGGGGATCAACGAAATCGCTGCCCCCGTCCGCCGGGCAGACCTTCCACTATCGCTACCGGCACCTCCGGCTCCTCACCCAGGGCGACGACCGGATGTTCCTGGTCCCAGACCGCTGGTCCCTCAGTGACTCCACGCTGATGGTCCGGCTCGACAACAGCGTGCGGGTGCAGTTCCAGTTCACCAACCAGGCGCCTTGACCGGCTGTATCCCGAACACGTCGCAGCCAGCGATTCCCGCTGTGTGAGCCAAGGGGAGCCTGTCCAACAGGGCTGAGTACTGTGCTTCTTGTTGCGTCGTGCCGACCCTCGTTCGACAGGTCACGATGGGCTCGAGGCTGGGGAGATCACGTGGAGACTGAACGCACCAAGGTGTCGGAGCTCGGGGAGGATCCAAGCCCCCTGCGCGGGCGGCCGTGGCTGGCGAGCTACGCGCCGGGCGTCGACCCCGAGGTCGTGGTCCCGGGCGGGTCGCTGCCCGAGATGCTCGCGGCCAGCGGCAAGCGCTTCGGCAGCCGGGTTGCGCTCGACTTCTTTGGCGCGGAGACGACATACGCCCAGCTGGCCGACCAGGTGAGCTGCGCTGCCAACGCCCTGCGTATCGAGGGGGTGCGCGCGGGGGACCGGGTGGCCCTGGTGCTGCCGAACTGCCCGCAGCACGTGGTGGCCTTCTATGCCGTCCTGCGGCTGGGCGCCATCGTCGTTGAACACAATCCCCTATATACCGCCCCTGAGCTCGAGCACCAGCTGGCCGACTGCGGTGCGACCGTCGTGGTGTGCTGGGACAAGACCGCACCGGTGATCGACGGCCTGCGTGCGCGGACCTCCGTCCAGATCATTCTGGCGGTCGACCTTTCCAGAGCCCTGCCCTGGCGCAAGCGGCTCGCCCTGCTGCTACCGGTCCCCAAGGCACGCGCTTCCCGGAGTGCAATGACCGGCCCGGTGCCGCGTGATGTCCTCAGCTGGGAGAAGGTCACCTCCTCGAGTCCTCGGATCGACGCCGCACTGCCGCAGCCGGGCGCGGAGGACGTCGCGCTGCTGCAGTACACCGGTGGTACCACCGGGGTCCCCAAGGGGGCAGTCCTGACCCACCGGAACCTGCAGGCGAACGCAGCCCAGGGGCGCGCCTGGATGCCTGGCCTGAACGAGGGCGAGGAGACGGTATACGCGGTTCTTCCCCTCTTCCACGCCTATGGGCTGACGCTGTGCCTGACCTACACGATGAGCATGGGCGCGACCATGGTGCTGCTGCCCCGCTTCGACCTGGGCCAGATGATCGAGGCGATCAAACGCCGGCCCCCGACGTTCCTGCCCGCCGTCCCGCCGATCTACGAGCGGCTGGCCGCCGCGGCCAGGGATGGTCGCACCGACCTCAGCACGATCCGTTATGCGATCTCTGGTGCGATGGCGCTGCCGCCGGATGTCGTCACGACCTGGGAGTCGGTCAGTGGAGGGCTGCTGGTCGAGGGCTACGGGATGACCGAGACCTCGCCCATCTCGCTCGGCAACCCGGCGGCGCCGACCCGCCGGCCGGGGACAGTCGGCGTGCCCTTCCCCTCCACCAGGATTCGCATCGTCGATCAGGACGACACGTCCCAGGACCGCCCGATAGGTGAGCCGGGTGAGCTGCTGATCGCCGGCCCGCAGGTCTTCTCCGGTTACTGGAACAGCCCGAAGGAGACCGCCGCGGTACTCCTGCCCGGCGGTTGGGTGCGCACCGGCGACATCGCGATCGCGGACGCTGACGGTTTCGTCCGGATCGTCGACCGGATCAAAGAGCTGATCATCACCGGCGGCTTCAACGTCTATCCCTCCGAGGTCGAGCATGTCCTGCGGGAGCTCCCCGAGGTCGAGGACCTGGCTGTGGTCGGCATTCCGGCAGGTGGTGACTCGGGCGAGGATGTCGTCGTCGCGATCGTGCCAGTGGCCGGTGCCACCATCGACACCGCGCACGTCCGCGCCTATGCACGCGAACGGCTGGCGGGATACAAGGTTCCGCGCCGGGTCGTGGTCCTTGAGGACCTCCCGCGTTCTCAGGTCGGCAAGATCATCCGCCGGCAGGTGCGCCAGCGAGTCGAGGCGATGGACACTTTCGACGCCGGCTGACGGCGGCTGCCCGGCTGTCGGCGGCTGCCCGGCTGTCGGCGGTGGGGCAGGTGATGGCAGCGTCAGGCCACAACTCGCGGAACTGAGAGTCGAGCTCAGAGCAGTGTGACGGCTCCGGTTCTTCCTGCCGGCACCTATCACCTGCCGCCACGGGATTCCGGCTAACCGCTTGGATCCGGAGGGCGCGTGCGGCATCGGCTGGGTGTTTGGGCATCTCGTTGACGGCGCTAGGAGATTTCACGGGTCTCGTTCGCCGGGAACTCCCAGCACGCGGTGCCCGGGGGCCTCAGCGACGAGGCGGAGGATCCAGCGGCTGGCCGGGGGTCAGGCGTTCTTGCCTCTGGCACCTCGGGCCGCGGGGCGGCAGCGAAGGGAGTCTTTCCTCACGAGTCGAGCTTGCGCTTCTGCGGGTGGGCGGTCTCGCCGCGCGCGAGCATCCAAACGAACTTCTCGATCCGGTGGGGATGGCTTAGGGCGGTGACGATGCCGACGTTGCGTGCCGACCACAGGCTGCAGGCTCGCCGGGGCGTGAACCGCAGGCAGTGGGCCCTCGTCCCTTCGCTGTGCCTGCCCGTCGATCCAGCCCTGGCACGGCGCCTCCGTGAGCGGCCGGGTCGTACGTGAGGGTCGTCGGGCCGGTGGTGCCCTTCTTGGCGAGCACCAGCCACACGCCCGTCGCCCCCTCGTGATGGGCGGCGAGCCACTCGCGCCACGCATCGGTGTCAGAAACAACCAGCTCGGGAGCTCCGTCGACGCCATGTGTTCCCCCGGACCTTGGTGCTCGTCGGACAACTCGATGCCGGGCTCGTCAATCCCGGACGACTTCTTTCGACAAAGTACCTTCCCCTCAGCGGGGTCGTCCAGAGACAATTCGACCGGTCGATCAACGGCATTCTGGACTGCACCCCAAAGAGGATCTCCCGACAGATGGAGCGGACTTTGACATCGACGCAGCGTGACGTTCCCCCGAGCACGACGCTCCCACCGCGCACGACGCTCCACCCGCGCACGACGCTACAACCGCCCACGAGGTACCGCGTCCACGATGTGCCGGTGGACGGTGGGGCGCTGCGCGTCGCCGAGTGGGGTCCGGACGACCCGACGGTGCCGACTGTTCTTGCCGTCCACGGGATCACCGCGTCTCACCTGGCCTGGGCGCCGATCGCCCGGGCCTGTCCCAGGGTGCGTCTCATCGCGCCCGACCTGCGCGGCCGGGGTCGCAGCGCCGGGCTGCCCGGGCCGTACGGCATGGCCCGTCACGCGGCCGATCTGGCGGCCGTGATCGAGTCGCTGGACCTGCCGCCCACCCTGCTCGTCGGCCACTCGATGGGCGCCTTCGTCGCGGTCGTCGCCGCCCAGCTGTATCCCGGTCGGTTCAGTGAGGTGCTCCTGGTTGATGGCGGGTTGCCGCTGGCCATCCCGGCCGGCATCAGCAAGGAGGACCTGCTCACGGCCACGCTCGGCCCTGCCGCGGCCCGTCTGACCATGACGTTTCCGGACGTGGCGGCATACCTGGAGTTCTGGAAGCAGCACCCCGCCTTCGCCGGCGCGCAGTGGAACCAGGACGTCGCCGAGTACGCCGGCTATGACCTGACCGGCATAGAGCCGGAGCTGCGCCCGTCTGCCTCGCTGGAGGCGGTCAGGCAGGACTCGATGGACCTGTATAGCGGAGGAGTGCTGCTGGCCGCGCTCGCCGAGCTCGCGGCCCCTGACGGGCTGGGCAAGCCGGTCACGCTACTGACGGCGCCCCGCGGACTGATGAACGAGACGCCCGGGCTCTACAGCCCGCGCGAGATCAGGCGCTGGAAGACCGAGCTGCCCGCCGTGGCGATCCGGGAGGTGCCGGACGTCAACCACTACACGATCGTCATGGGGGAGGCAGGGGCCGGTGCCGTCGCACGCGAGATACGGCGGCACCGACCGCGCTAGAGCCGGACTGTCCCAGCCCCTGAGCCTGACTGTGTTCGAGCCTGATCCTGAAACCTCTTGCCAGGGTTCAGGGTCAGGCAACCACCTTGTGCCGGTAGAAGCCCGCGTCGGACGGCGGCAGCGGCGTGGTGCCCAGGATCAGGTCGGCCGCCTTCTCGGCCAGCATCATCACCGGCGCATAGATGTTGCCGTTGGTCACGTACGGCATGACCGAGGCGTCCACCACCTTGAGCCCTTCGAGACCGTGCACGCCCATGGTCAGCGGGTCGACGACCGACATCTCGTCCACGCCCATCTTCAGCGAGCAGGACGGGTGCAGCGCGGTCTCCGCGTCCCTGGCCACCCAGTCGAGGATCTCCTGGTCGGTCTGCACCGACGGGCCGGGCGAGATCTCGCCGTCGTTGAACTCGTCCATGGCCTGCTGGGTCAGGATGGTGCGGGCAACCCGCACGGCCTCGAGCCACTCCCGGCGATCCTGGTCGGTCGACAGGTAGTTGAACCGCAGGGCCGGGTAGACCTTGGGGTCCTTGCTGGTGATCTTCACCGAGCCGAGGGCATCGGAGTACATCGGGCCGACGTGCACCTGGTAGCCCTCGCCACCGTCCGGGGACGACCCGTCATACCGGACGGCGATCGGCAGGAAGTGGAACATCAGGTTGGGGTACGCGACGTCCTCGTTGCCGCGGACGAAGCCGCCGCCCTCGAAGTGGTTCGTCGCGGCCGGGCCCTTGCGCCGGAACAGCCAGTTGGCCCCGAGCCACGGCTTGTAGCGGTGCTTGAGGTACTTCTGCATGGTGACCTTCTGCTTGCAGGCGTACTGGATGTACACCTCAAGGTGGTCCTGCAGGTTCTCCCCGACGCCGGGCAGGTCATGCACCACGTCGATTCCGAGCCTGGACAGGTCCACGGCGTTGCCCACCCCTGAGAGCTGAAGCAGCTGCGGGGAGTTGATCGCTCCGCCGGACAGGATGGTCGTGGCGGCGCTCACCGTCTGGGTCGCGCCCCGGCCGCGGTGGTACTCGACGCCGACGGCGGTCCTGCCCTCAAAGAGCACCTTGGTCACCATGGCGCGGGTGAGCACGGTGAGGTTGGGACGGTCCATCACCGGATGCAGGTACGCCCGGGCTGCGGAGAGCCGGCGCCCGTTGCTGATGTTCCGGTCGAACTGCGCGAAGCCCTCCTGGCGGTACCCGTTCACATCGTCGGTGCGCGGGTAGCCGGCCTGCTCGGTGGCCTTGAAGAAGGCGTCGAAAAGCGGGTTGGTCGCCGGTCCGCGTTCCAGCACGAGCGGGCCGTGGTGACCCCGGCGCTGGTCGTCGGGGTTCGCCGCGACGCAGGTCTCCATCCGGTTGAAGTAGGGCAGGCAGTGGGCGTAGTCCCAGGACTCCATCCCCTTGTCGGCGCCCCAGCGTTCGAAGTCCAGCGGGTTGCCCCTCTGGAAGATCATCCCGTTGATGCTGCTCGAGCCGCCCAGGATCTTGCCGCGCGCGTGGACGACCTTACGGCCGTTCATCTGCGGCTCGGCCTCGGACTCGTACTTCCAGTCGTAGAAGCGGCTGCCGATCGGGAAGGGCAGGGCGGCCGGCATGTGGATGAGGACGTCCCAGAGCGAGTCCTTGCGGCCTGCCTCCAGGACCAGGACGCTGTTGGACGGATCGGCGGACAGCCGGTTGGCCAGCGCGCAGCCGGCCGAGCCACCGCCGACAATGACGAAGTCGTATGACGTAGTGCTCATCTCAGCTCACTCCTGTTCCGACAAGCCAGGCCTTGACCTTGTCCGGGTTGGCGTCGACCCACTTCTTGGCGGCCTTGTCTGCGGGCATCTTGTCCACCGCGATGGACTTGGCGACGACGTTCTGGTCGGCGTTGGTCCAGCTGAAGTTCTTGACCAGCGAGAAGGCAGGGCTGTGCGAGGTGGCGAACGTGTTGCTGACCACCTTGTTGAGCTTGTACAGCGGGTAGTCGCAGGCCACCTTGGCGGGGTCGACGTCGCAGCCGGGCTTGTATGCCGGGAGGCTGATCTTCTTGACCGGCACTTCCGTGGTGAACCACTGCGGCTCGTAGAAGTACCCGATCATGGGCTTCTTGGTCGCCTCAGCCTGCCGGAAGCTCTGGATCAGGGCCGCCTCGGACCCGGAGAAGACCACCTTGTAGTCGAGCTTCAGGTTCTTGACCAGGGCGGCGTCGTTGGTGACGAATCCCGGGTCTCCGTCGAGGATCTGTCCCTTGCTGCCGGACTCGCTGGTCTTGAACAGCGAGGCGTACTTGTTGAGCTTCTTGCCGTCCAGGATGTCCGGGTGCGCCTTGACCATGAAGGGCGGCACGTACCAGCCGATCTTGCCGATGTTGCCGGTCAGCCCCGCGTCCCGGGCGACATTCTGCTCGGTGATGTACTTCTTGACCAAGTCGGGGTGACCCCAGTTCTCCACCACGGCATCGACCTCACCGGTGGAGAAGCCCTGCCACGAGACCTGTTCGTCGAGGTTCTTCAGCTTCACCGTGCAGCCGAGCTTCTTCTCCGCCACATAGGCGATCACCGCGGCGTTGGCCTCGTAGCCCACCCAGGCGTTGACAGCGAGGTTGAACTGGCCACACTTCGCGCTGGAGCCCTTGGCGCCGCCGGCGGAGATGTCCGAGACCTTGGTGGCGCCACAGGAGGCTAGTGAGAGGGCGGTTGCAGCGATGGCCAGACCCGCCACGGCCCGGGTCGGCCTGGATCTGCTGGCAAGCGATCTGGTCATGGCGTGCCGCCCTCTTTCCTTTGATGCACTGTCGTCGGTGTTGCTGTCGTCGGTGTTTGCGGTCGTTCGTGTGGCTGGCTTCTCATTCATCAGTGGTGTCCGGCGCTGGTGACGTCGACCTTGCGCGAGGCCGCCTGGGTCACCCGGTCGAGCATGATGCCGAGCATCACGATCGCCAGCCCCGCGGCCAGGCCCTTACCGAAGAGGCTGTTCTGCCGAAAGCCGCCCACGACGTCGTAGCCCAGTGCGCCGGCCCCCACCAGCCCGCCGACCACGACCATAGAGAGCACGTAGATCAACCCCTGGTTGGTAGCCAGGGCGATCGTGCGCATGGACATGGGGAGCTGGACCTTGCTGATGATCTGCCACCGGCTCGAGCCCGCGGCGGTGGCTGCCTCGATCGTCTCCCCGGGCACACCGGCTATCCCGTCGGCGATGATCTTGATCGTGATGGGGGCGGCGAAGACCACGGCTGCCACGATCGCGGTGAACCTGCTGGCCGCGAACAACGCGACGAACGGCACCAGATAGACGAAGGCCGGCATGGTCTGAGCCGCGTCCAGAGTTGGCCTGATCAGGCGGTCGGCGCGGGGGCTGCGACCCATCCAGACTCCGAGGACCAGCCCGAGCACCATCACCGCGACGGTGGCCACCAGGGTTGCCGCCAGGGTGGTCATGGTGTCGGCCCACATGCCGGTGCCGACGATCACGGCGAGACATATGGCCGCGCCGATCGCCGCCCGGCGGCTGCCGATGATCAGCGCCAGCGCAATGATGACGGCGCAGACCAGCCACCAGGGGGAGTCGGTCAGCAGCATCTGGAACGGGTTGAGCGCCTTGTCGGTCAGCGTGTCCTTGACGGAGTTCGTGGCGCCGCTGAAGTGCAGCTGAGCCCATTTCGAGGTCGTGTCGGCGGTCCGTCTGATCGGGCCGCCGAGATCGGGGTCGGCCGGGAACTGCGCCGCCCACACGTAGGTGTACGACATGTAGACGCCGAACACGGACAGCAGGGCGCCGATCGCGAGGGCAGGGCGGCGAAGCCGCTTCGAGCGGCCCGTCGGGTTGCGCCGGGCCAGCTCGCTGCGGACGCTGGCCGCGGTGGTCACCCGGTCGAGCACGATCGCCAGGATGACGATGGAGAGCCCGGCGTTGAAGGCCGTGCCGACGTCGAGGGACTGAAGCGCCTTCAGGACGACCTGTCCCAGGCCCGGCGCGTCGATCAGGGCCGCGATGGTCACCATCGACAGCGCGGCCATGATGGTCTGGTTGATCCCGATGACGATGGTGCGCTTGGTCATCGGGAGCATGACCTTGGTCAGCAGCTGGAACCGCGTGGAGCCCATCGACTGGGCCGCTTTGAGCGTCTCCTGCGGCACGCCGCGGATCCCGTGGGCGGTGATCCTGATGACCGGCGGGGCCGCATAGATCAGGGTGGCGATCGCCGCGGAGGCTGGGCCGATCAGGAAGACCAGGGTCAGCGGCGCCAGGTAGACGAACGTGGGCATCGTCTGCATGAAGTCCAGGAAGGGGGTCATGGCGGCGTTGACCCGGTCCGATAGCCCGGCCCAGATGCCCAGCGGGATCCCGACCAGCAGCGACAGCATCACGGCCGTCGCGGTTAGCGCGAGGGTGTCCATGCTCTCTATCCAGAGCCCCTGCATGCCGAGCACGGCCAGTCCGGCGGCGGTCAGCAAGGCCACCTTGACGTTGCCGAAGGCCCAGGCCAGGAACGTCGCCACGGCAACCACACCGAGCCACCCGATCAGGGGGACCGGGCGCCCGAACGCGGGCTGGGCGATGAATGCCTGGACGGCGGTCGCCATCGCGTCGATGACGGCGCGGATCACGTCGAAGAAGTAGATGAACAGCGGGTTGGTGCTGCGCCCGGCGCTCACCGCGTCGTTCAGGCCGTTGAGCCGCTCATGCAGCGGGGTCAGGTCAGCCTGGGCCAGGGCCATCGTGTCGCGGCCCCGAAGGGTCACGAAGCCAACCATCCAGACGAGCAGCACCAGGACGGCGGAGCCCCAGCGCAGGATACGAGCTCGGTTCACAGTGTGTTCAGTGTCAAGCGTGCGATCAGTCGAGGACATCAGCCGGCGACCACGCGCAGGATCTCATGGTTGCCCACGACACCGAGCAGGACGCCGTTCTCGACGATCTTGACGGAGTGGTCGGACTCGAGCACCAGCCTTACGGCTTCGTGCACCACCACGTCCGGGCCGAGCTCGGGGCCGTCCAGGAGCTCACCGGGCTTGGCCGGGCGCATGATCCAGCGGAGGGTCAGCACACCCGAGAACGGGATCTCCTTGACGAAGTCGCGCACATAGTTGTCGGCGGGAGCCCCGATGAGCTCGGGTCCGGTGCCGATCTGGACCATCTCCCCGTCGCGCATGATGAGGATCCGGTCGCCGAGCTTGAGCGCCTCGGACAGGTCGTGGGTGATGAAGACCATCGTCTTGCCGAGCTCCTTGTGCAGCCGGATGATCTCGTTCTGCATGTCGAGGCGGATCAGCGGGTCGAGGGCAGAGAACGGCTCGTCGAAGAGCAGGACCTCGGGCTTGCCGGCCAGCGCCCGGGCCAGGCCGACCCGTTGTTGCATGCCGCCGGAGAGCTGATCGGGATAGGAGTGCTCGTTGCCGGAGAGCCCGACCAGGTCGATGACCTCGCGGGCCCGCCTGGTCCGTTCGGCCTTGCTGTCACCGCGAATCTCCAGGCCGTAGGCGACGTTGTCAATGACCTGTCGGTGCGGTAGCAGGCCGAAGTGTTGGAACACCATCGAGATCTTGCGCCGACGCAGGTCGCGCAGCGCCTTCTCGTTGGCTGCGAGCACGTCCTCGCCCTGCAGGAAGATCTCGCCGTTGGTCGGCTCGATCAGGCGGGTCAGGCAGCGCACCAGGGTCGACTTGCCGGAGCCCGACAGGCCCATGATGACAAAAACCTCGCCGGGTGCGACGTCGAAGCTCAGGTCTCGCACCGCGGCCACGCACGACTCCTGGTCCATCAGCTCGCGCGGCGAAAGGGCTGCGAGCTCAGGGGTGCCCGGCACGTTCTCGGCGTTGGGTCCGAAGACCTTCCACAGGTTGCGCACCGAGATCGCCGGCTGCACGGCACCCTGGCTGCCCTGGCTGTCTTGGTTGTCTTGGCTGTCTTTCAGCGTCCCTGTCAGTGATTCTGTGGCGGTGGACTCTTGCTGGGTCTGCCTGGTCATCGTGGTCATCGTGAGCTCTCCTCGGTTGTCGGCAGCGGGCTCTGGCGAGAAAGTGACTCGCCGAACCAGTGCTGCGGCTCGGGGCGGGTGTTCTGCCAGATGTGCTTGGTCTCGCGGTACTCGGCGAGCCCGGCCTGGCCGAGCTCGCGGCCGACACCGGACTGCTTGAAGCCGCCCCACTCGGCCTGTGGCACGTAGGGGTGGTAGTCGTTGATCCAGATCGTGCCGTGCCGCAGTCGCCCGGCTACCCGTTGCGCCTTGCCGGCGTCGCTGGTCCAGACCGCGCCCGCCAGACCGTATTTTGTGTCGTTGGCGATGCGCACCGCGTCATCCTCGTCGGTGAAGCGCTCAACCGTCATGACCGGGCCGAACGACTCCTCCTGGACGACCCGCATCCCGGTGTGACAGTCGTCGAGCACGGTGGGCTGGAAGAAGAAGCCATTGGCCAGCGCTCCCTCCCGGGCCTGGTTGCCACCACAGCGCAGCACCGCGCCCTCGGCCAGACCGCCCTCGACATAGCTGGTGACCTTGGCCAGGTGCGCTGCCGAGATGAGTGTGCCGGTCTCGGTGAGCTCGTCGAAGGGCCCGCCGAGGCGGATGAGGTTGGCCCGGCGGACGACCTCGTCGACGAACCGGTCGTGCAGCTCGTCCTGGACGATGAGTCGCGCGCCGGCCGAGCACACCTGCCCGGAGTGCAGGAAAACCGCGGTGAGAGCGAGGTCGACAGCCGTCTCGAAGTCCGCGTCGGCAAAGACGATGTTGGGGTTCTTGCCGCCCAGCTCCAGGGCGACCCGCTTGACGCTCTGCGCGGCCGCGGCCATCACCGTGCGGCCGGTCGCCAGGCCGCCGGTGAACGACACCAGGTCGACGTCCGGGTCCTGGGCCAGCACTGCGCCGACCTCGGCGCCGGCGCCCAGGACGAGGTTAGCGACGCCTGCGGGCAGTCCCGCCTCCTCCAGCACACGCATCAGGAGGATGGCGGTGGACGGCGTCAGCTCGCTGGGTTTCAGGACAAAGGTGTTGCCGGCCAGCAACGCCGGCGCGACCTTCCAGGAGGTCTGCATCAGCGGGTAGTTCCACGGCGTGATGAGGGCGCAGACCCCGACCGGCTCGTGGACCACCCGGCTGATCGCGTCGTGGCGTCCGGTGTCGATCACCCGGCCGGCATCCGTGCCGGCGACGCCGCCGTAGTAGCGGAAGCAACTGACGACCTCATCGATGTCGTACTCGGCCTCGAGCAGGCGCTTGCCGGTGTCCAGGGCCTCGGCCCGGGCGAAGGCTGCCTTGTCGCGCACCATCAGGTCTGCCGCTCGAAGGAGCAGCGCCCCCCTCTCGCGCTCGGGGGTTCGCGGCCAGTCACCCTGGTCGAAGGCTGCGCGGGCGGCGCGGATCGCTGTGACGGAGTCCGCACGCGTCCCCTCGGATACCGTTGCCACCAGTGTTCTGTCGGCGGGGCACCGGATCTCTCGCCGGCCGCCGGCGATGGCGTCGAGCCATTGACCATTGACATAAAGATCTGCGTGGATATTGTTTCCCTACGTCTGCAGTATGGGTGAAATATGGGCGAAACCGATGTCCGGTCGTCGTTCGTTGCGCACGTGGATGGCTGTTGACGCAGCGAGACTGCTTCAACAGCCACAGGCGGCGTCGTGGGTGGCGACGCAACCGTTCAAGGTCTCGCGTCGAGCACACCTCTGGCTGCAAGGCAGTCACCGTAGAGCCCCTGTGGGACCCCGGATGGACCTGCGTCAGCCGGAACCAATCCGATGACCTTACCCTCGTGAACCCATTGCCTTCGCATTGCGCGGGGAGGAACGTGGTGTTCTGACATCCGAAAGACGCTTCTCACCACGTTCCAGACGGGGGCTGTCATGTTCGCTGTTCGAGGCCGGATCGTCCCGCTTTCGGCGGACCGTGAAGTCAGCAAGGGTGAGCTTGACGCGTTCGCCGGCACGGTCTGGCTCGGCGACGACGGGATGGTCACAGCCATCACTCATGGCACTCATGGCACTCATGGCACTCATGGCCATGCCGCGGCACCGCCCGGTTTCGAGAAGGCCCCGGTGGTCGACGTCGGGAGCTCGCTGGTGTTCCCGGGGCTGATCGACCTGCACAACCATCTGGCCTACAACACGTTGCCGCTGTGGACGGAGGAGACCCGCGACAAAGCCAAGCCGTTCCTGCACCACAACTCCTGGCCGGGTGCCCAGTCCTACGCAGCCAGCGTGACGTGGCCGGCATACGCGTTCATCACGGCGTCTCCGCAGGAGCTTCTGGCGTATGCCGAGACGCGGGCGATCGTCGGTGGCACCACCACGATCCAGGGCTCACCGCCGAAGAACCGGCCACGCGACGGGTGGGTCGTGCGGAACGCGGAGGACGAGACCTGGGGCACCCACGACACCAACCTCATCCAGGCCTCGACCCTCACGCTGAACCCGGAGGGTCTGCTGAAGAAGGCGGCCCGGATGCGGCAGGGCAGCGCGTTCATCTACCACTGCTCGGAGGGACAGGTCGGCACCGTCGTGGCGCAGGAGTTCCATGACGCCAAGAAGGCCGACTGTCTTCAGGAACGTTTCATCGCGGTGCACTGCAACGCGATCGACCCGAAGGACTTCGCCGGCTGGCGCAGGCATGGCGCCGTCGTGTGGTCGCCGTTCTCGAACCTGTGGCTATACAGCTCCACGACGAACGTGCCCGCGGCGATGGAGGCAGGACAGACGGTCTGCCTCGGATCAGACTGGGGTCCCTCCGGGACTCGCAGCGTGCTGGGTGAGCTGAAGGTGGCGCGCCTGGTCTCCGACGAGAACCAGTGGGGCCTGTCCGACAGCGACCTCGTGCGGATGGTGACCACGAACCCCGGGGACGTGCTCGCCCGCCCCTGGAAGCGCCAGGTCGGCCGGCTCCAGCCGGGCGCGGTGGGTGACCTGCTCGTCATCCGGGCCGGCCCGCGGGTTGACCCGTTCCGGGCCCTGCTGAGTGCCCGCGAGCGAGATGTGGAGCTCGTGGTGATCGGCGGGCGGGCGCAGTACGGGAAGCCGGCGCTGATGGCCAGGGCAGGCAGGAACGGGACCGCCACCACCTCGCTCTCAGTCGACGGCGAGGCCCGGGCAATGGTGCTGACCCGGCCTGACGACCCCGGCGCCACATGGGAGTGGGACGACGTGGTCGCCCGGATGGAGGTGGTCCGGGGGCACCCCATGCGCGAGATCGAGAAGGGGCGCACGAGGCAGGAGGCGGCGATGGCATCGGTGTACCTGGCCCGGTCGCGCAACGGCGGCCGGCCCGTCCCCCAGCCGCCGCTGCGGCTGGCGCTGGACATGCCGACCGGCCTGACGCCGTTGGGTGGTCTACCCAAGAACCTCGACGAGATCACAGTGCCCGCGCTGGCCGGGCTCAGCCATGACGGCGAGTTCCTCGACTCGATCGTCGGCAGGGGCTACCACGGTGGCGTCCTGGACGACCTGGCCCGGTTCTACCGGTAGGAGAGAAGTCATGGCGCAGAGTCGAGAGTCAGCGATCGCCCAGAAGGGCGTTCGGCTGAGTGAGGCGCTGAAGGGTGAGGGCCTGACGCCTGAGCTTGGTCCGCAGGACCGGCTCCGGGTGGTCGACACGCTGGTTCCGCTGATCGAGGGCGTGTACTGCCACCTGCCCCAGAAACGCGCGGGATACGCGGCGGATCCGGTGCAGGCCCTGCGCCTGCTGCGTCAGCGGTGCGTCGAGATGACCGACGGAGAGTTCCACCTCGCGGTCACCGGGATCATCACCGGCCTGCGGGACGCGCACACGCGGTATGTCGGACCGTCCGGCCTGCGCGGCAAGGTCGCGCTGCTGCCCTTCCTGGTGGAGTCCTACGGGCCGCAGGACGCGCCGAGGTTCATCGTCTCCAAGCTCGCCGGGACGGCGAACACCCCCGCGATGAAGAAGCTGGGGTTCGCGCAGGGGGTGGAGCTGGTCTCGTGGAACTACGTCCCGATGGCACGGGCCGTGGACGTGTACGCCTTCCAGGAGACGGGAGGACGTCGCGACGCCCGACGCGCCCGGGCGTTGGAGACGCTGACGTTCCGCTCGCTGGACTACGGGCCGCCCCCGGATGAGCTCAAGGTCACCATCGGGTTCAGGGTGGGCCGTTCGCTGCGCGAGGTGACCATGCCCTGGCGGGTGGTCGACATCACGGCGGCCAGGCTGGGCAAGAACCCGCAGAGTGCGCTGCGCGCCGCCTGGAATCCTTCGGCCGAGTCGGTCCGCAAGGCCAGGACGCTGATGTTCGCACCGGAGACCTGGGACGCCAACCGGCTCAAGACGTCAACAGGCAGGTCATCACGAGCCAAGGTGGTGCACGGCAGGTCGTCGCCGGGCAACGGGGTGCGAGGCAGCGCGCGAGACACCGCGACGGGCAAGCCCGCGGCAGTGGCGATCGGCCAGGATCTCGAGACGTCCTTCCTCGAGGTCCTGTCTGCGCGCAGGGTGTCTGCGACGTTCCACGAAGGGTTGCGGGCCAGGCGCGCCGAGGTCGGCTACCTGCGGGTCTGGAGCTTCGACGTGCACGACCACGAGGCCTTCGTCACCGAGGTGGACCGGCTCCTGAAACTTCTCCCCCAGGACAGGCTCATCGTCGATCTGCGGGGCAACCCGGGCGGGCTGATCTGGGCGGCCGAGAGGTTGCTACAGCTGTTCACTGACAGGGAGATTCAGCCGACCCGCTTCTCGCTGCTCGCCACGCCGGTCACCCGGGCGATGGCCGAGAGCGAGTTCAACCACCTCGAGCTGGATGACTGGCTCAACAGCCTGACCGATGCGGTCTCGACCGGCGAGGTGTACTCCAAGCCCGTCGCCCTGACCGACCCGAGCTGGTGCCGGGACATCGGCCGGACCTATCCGGGCACAGCGGCTCTCGTGGTCGACCCGAACACGTACTCCTCGGGCGACCTGTTCGCCGCGGGATGGGCCGACCACGACATCGGTCCGCTGATCTCGATCGGCGAGGCGACCGGGGCCGGCGGCGCGAACGTCTGGGGCGACCTGCAGCTCAATGACGCCCTGGCTAGCACGCCATACGCGTTCGACCCCTTGCCCGGCGGTGTGCAGTTCAC
Source organism: Dermatophilaceae bacterium (assembly GCA_014377705.1). Lineage (GTDB taxonomy): Bacteria > Actinomycetota > Actinomycetes > Actinomycetales > Dermatophilaceae > UBA4719. The sequence continues at coordinate 13,642 of JACMPC010000057.1, read as the reverse complement.
CATGGCGATCCGCAGGGCGATCCGGTCCGGCGTCTCGGACGGAATACCGATCGAGGATCTGGGGATCCGCGGCATCCCCTACGCGCCGACCCGGCGGGACCTGCTAGAGGGGAACAAGGACCTCTACAACTTCTGCGCCCAGACCCTGCACGACACGTCCTGAAGGGCCTGGACAACCCGCCAAGGGCCTCCGCAACCCGCCCCGGTCGGGCAGGATCGCTCCAGGCGACCCTGCCCGCGCAGCCCTGAATGGGCAGCTGTCCAGGGTCAGCGTTTCTTGACCCCGATCGTGTAGGTGCCGGTGCTGGAGCGGTCGTAGTGCCGGATCTGCACGAAGTAGTCACCGGCCAGCAGCTGGGCCGAGATCCGGGGGTTCAGGCCGTACCCGCTGTCGTCGTCCTCGTCGATCAGCGCGGTCGTGCTGTTCGGCCCGAACAGCTTCATGTAGACGTCCGTCTTGCCGCCGGTGTCGATCTGGTAGACGCCGTCATGGGCGGCGGTGAACCGGAAGATGTCCTCCTCGCCGGACGTGCCGATATCGGCCTTCAGCCGGTCGGCGCCGACGGTGAGCTGGGTGGCCGCGCCCGGCCCGGGGCCCGACTTGGGGTACATCTTGGAGCCGGCGATGAACTCCTTGTCGAGCGCGGACAGGATGTCGTTGGCGTGGGTGGCCACCCCGTTCTTGGTCCAGGACGCGGGGAACGCGTAGAGCATGATCGAGTCAGGGTCGAAGGCGGTGCCGTTGATCTGGTCGACCGAGTACTTGAAGAACACGTTGTGCCGGGTGGTCGCCTCGTCCCAGAAGTTGGGCGCCCCGGCAAGTGCTGCCAGCACCACGGACTCGTTCCATTCGATGCCGCCGGCGGGGCTGGAGTGCTCGTGGGCCAGGCCGACCGCATGTCCGAACTCGTGCGCCGCGGTGCCGCCGTCCAGGAACCCGAGGTTCATCGTCGCCTCGTTGTTCGGGATCTGCCGCGAGTCCGTGCCGATGTACGACCAGGCGCCGTCGTCGGGGTCGAACGAGATCCTGATCTCGGCGTCCGGCGCGCTGCCGAAGTCGAAGATGAGGTTCGCAAACTCCCCCCACCAGAGAGCCTGCTCGCGGGCGGTGGCCCGCTCGGCGGCCGATCCACCCAGGAAGCGTACCCGCAGGGTCGAGCCGCTGAGCCAGGTCTTGCCGCGCGGCGATATCGCACGCGTCTGACCGTTCGGGGCCGTCGTCGTCAGGCGCGGGCGCATCATGTCCCGCGGGAGAATTCGGTCGAAGCACATCTTGGGCGCGGCGGTCATGTCAGCTTCCTTCTCGTTGGTCTCTCGCGGGTCTTGCCCTGGCATGCTGATGCGGTCTCATGGATGGAGCTGCGGTCTCACGGATCTTGAGCCAGTCGACCAGCGCACGACAGACCTGCGGCTGGATGAAGTAGTTGAGGTGATAGACGGTGCCGTTCGTACCGAAGGCCAGTGAGTCCTTGATGAACCCGCCCCCGGACGGCAGGTCCACCGACGACATCGACGCGGTGTCGACGACCAGGTCGTTCCTGGTGCCCATCAGCGTGTCCACCAGGCCGTCGGCCAGCCTGGCCACCAGCTCCCGTGGCAGCTCGGGCGGCTCATGCCGGTCATCGAACAAGGCCGGCTCGAAGTCCGAGGAGACGACGTACCAGGGTGTGCCGGGTGCGGGCTGGCCCGGCTGGGTTGCGTTGATGGCGGTGATGAACGGGCCGCCGGGCTCCATCGCCGCCAGACCAGGGATCCTCATCTCCGTGACGGTGGCGGCCGACACCAGGTACCTCACGAACGCGCCGATCCCGCGGACGAGGCCCCCCACGATCTCGGCCGCCGGGGCTGACCCGGTGGCGAACCCGATGGACCGCGCCGTACCCGCCGCTAGGTTGGTGTAGAGGTCGACCAGGGTCCTCCAGTTCTCCGGTTCAGCCAGCTGGGTCCCCGCGTTCGTCGCGCCGACGAAGACGATCTTGCCGATGCCCGCATGCCAGGTCGATGACGGCAGGACGTACTCGGCCAGGCTGCGGGCTACGAGACCGCCGCGGCTGTACGAGACGATGTCGATCGTCGGGGGGAGGTCCAGGTGCCGGGCGTCCAGCCGGGACTGCAGGTCGATCGCGTTTTCCAGCGGGTCCCTGCTCAGGGTCTTGTGGTCGAAGCCGATGACCGCGTCGTACGAGTCGGCGGCGGCCTTCAGCATCTTCCGCCCCGGCGCTGTCGAGGTGAGCACGCCGTAGCTGCCGACGGTGGTCTGGAAGGTCCCGTGGATGAAGAGCAGGATCCTGGCAGGCCGGCCGACCGGCAGGTTCACCTGGCTCAGGGTGTCGGCGTGCGCCCAGCTCCTCAGGTCCGGGCTCGTCATCAGGACCAGGCATGGGCGGGTGTCCCGTTCCAGAAAGGCCATGATCGCGCCGGGAACGAAACGGGAGGAGAAGGTCAGCACATACGCCTTCAGCCGGCCGACGACCACGTCGCCGAAAGGCCCGAGGGCAGGGCGGGTCCGTGCGCTCGGCCGGGCCGGCATGGCGGGTCGCACGTCGATCTCGAAACGGGCCGTCGCCGTGTCTTCGTGACCAGTGTCGTCGTGACCAGTGTCGTGACCAGTGTCGTGACCAGTGGGCAGCTGCCACGAGAAGAGCCCGTCCTGTTCGAGCAGGATGACGGCGTCCCTGCCCTGCGGCAGGTCCATCGAGACCCGTACCTTCCCGGCACGGTTCGGCTGGCGCCCACCCAACTCCGACTGCCCCCGCTGCCCGGTCGGGGCATGGGGGGTGGCGGGCTCGAGCTCGAAGGGTTCAACCACATCCATGCCCTGGGCCGCGAACGCCTCGAGCAGGACCGCGGATACCTCATTGGTGGGTCCGACGGACCCGGCCCAGGCCGACGGGCCAGCTGCCCGGCCGCCCGGCGCGCGCCGCTGTGGCCCCACCCTGTAGTTGTCCGGGTAGGTCACCCGCAGGCTGCCTGCTGCCAGCTCCAACGACGCCATCGGGGCCCCCCTTCGACAACTGCCCAAGCTTCCTCTTCGACACGCTATCTGTCCGGTCACGCCTGGGACAGACTGATTCGACAACAGGTTTGGTTTTGACCACGTGACGACCGCGGGGCGACCGCGGGACGACCGCGGTGTGTGTGCCGCGATGTGTGTGCCGCGGTGTGTGTGCAGACGTCCCGGGGGCGGGATGGGTCGTGCCGGGAGAACCCCCGCAGGGCGGGGCGTGCTCGGCACCTCCTCCTGCAGGTAGGCGCTGCCGCGCAGCGCGATGGCTGCCAGTGCGGCGATGCCCTGAGTGCACCGGGTGGGCCCGGTGAACCCCTCACGGACCAGTGCCGGCAGGTGGACGGTGGTCCACGTGATGGGTTCGGCTGCACCGCTCAGTCTGACCATCCGGGTGCGAACAGACAGGGCATCTGGTCCTGCTGGTCGCGATGGAGCTCATTGACATACCGGGACTTTCGACTCTGCCGCCGCCGTCCCAGGCGCGCAACGATCAGTCTCGTGCAGACACCCACCACCCCCGGCCCTGCGGGCACGCAGTCACCCCACTACGCGCGAGATGTGGTGGCCGGACTGGTCAATGACGGCATGGCGACCTTTGTCGCGGATGCTGCCGTGCGCGAGGCGGTGCACCGCGGATCCCGGGTGCGCTTCGTCCAGGTGTTGCCGACCGGACTCAGCGCAGAGGACCGTTCGGAGATGGATGTGGCGATGTTCGGGGTTGCCCTGCGTGCCCTGCATCAGCAGCGGCGCGTTCCGTGCACGTTCGAGACCGTCGAGGGCGCGGCCGGCCGCACCCTGGTCGAGCGCAGTCAGGGTGCGGCCGTCCTCGTGGTCGGCCGCGACGCACCCGAGGTCGTTGAGCCGGTGGGCAAGTACTGCCAGGAGCACGCCGGCTGCGACGTCCTGACAGTCGCCGGCCCGGACCTGAGCCTGCAGCCGGCAGGTCAGACCAATCGGGTCGGGGCGGCAGCCCCGGACACGGCATAGGTCCCCGGGCAGACCCTAGAATCGTCCGGGTGGAGCCAGACCTGCCTGCTGACGAACCGGCGACCGCGTGGCCGGTCGCTCCCACGCTTGACCCGATGACGTTGCTCAACGAGCTGCGCAGCCGTGAGCAGGCTTCAGCCCGGGCCCAGCAGCGTCTGACCGCCCTCCTTGACGCCGTGATGGCGGTGACCGCCGACCTTGAGCTTGCCGATGTCCTCACCAGGATCGTGCATTCCGCCTGCGATCTGGTCGATGCGAAGTACGGGGCGTTGGGCGTGCTCGGCCCCGACGGCGAGCACCTGGTCGAGTTCGTGACCCAGGGAGTCACCCCGCAGCGGCAGCAGGCGATCGGCGACCCGCCGCGAGGTCACGGCGTGCTCGGGATGCTGATTCGCGACGCCCGTCCCCGGCGGCTGCAGGACATCGCAGGGCACCCGGACTCGTACGGCTTCCCGCCCAACCACCCACCCATGCACTCCTTCCTGGGGACTCCGATCCGGATCAGGGACGAGGTCTTCGGCAACCTCTACCTGACCGAGAAGCAGGGAGCCGTGGAGTTCTCACCGGATGACGAGGCGATCTTGGTCGCGCTCGCTGCGGCTGCCGGCATCGCCATCGACAACGCCCGCCAGTACGAGGCCAGCCGTCAGCAGCGGCGCTGGCTCGCGACCACCGGGGCGGTGACCCAGCTGTTTCTCGAGGGCCGGGACGAGCGCTCCGCGATGAGGCATCTGGCCAAGCGCACCTGGCAGCTGTCCCGCGCCCAGCTGACGATGGTCGCCCTGTATGACGACGACGGGGACCTCGTGGTGCGGGCTGTGCAGGCGGACGAGCTGGACGAGAGCACCGGAGCCTGCGACGCCTGGCTCGGTACGGTTCTGCACAAACGTCACTGGCGTGAGCTCGTGGCGGCGCGTGAGCCTGTGCTACTGCTCACCAGAGTCGGCGACCTGACCGTCGACGGCCTGACCGATGACGTGCGCGCGCTCGGAGGCTCGGACTCGCACGGTCCGACGGCGCTCATGCCCATCACCGTAGGCGACGACGAGCTCGGCGTGCTCGCCGTGGCGTGGGCTGCGGCGGCCGAGCCGTTCGCGGGTGAGGTGGTGCCGCCGCTGGCTGCCCTGGCCCAGCAGATGGGGCTGGCCCTGGTGGCGGCCCGGAGCCAGCAGAACCGATCGCGCGTCGCCCTGCTGGAGGACCGTGACAGGATCGCCCGCGACATGCACGACCACGTGATCCAGCGACTCTTCGCGACTGGTCTGTCGCTGCAGTCGACGTCACGGCTGGCTGAGCATCCGACGGTGCGCGCCAGGCTCGACGAGGCCGTGGACAGCCTGGACGCGGCCATCAAGGACATCCGCAGAACCATCTTCGAGCTTCATCGGGCTATGCCCAGCCGCGAGCTCCGGGAGGAGATCGAGGAGCTGATACGGGCGTCCGCCCAGCCTCTGGGATCTCCCCCCGACCTGACGGTCAGCGGGCCGCTGGACTCGTTGACCCCGGGGCTGGAGGCGGACGTGGTCGCGGTGGTCCGGGAGGGCCTGGCTAACATCGTCAGACACGCCGGCGCATCCAGGGTCAGCGTGCAGGTGATCGTGGACGGCGCGATTCGGGTTGAGGTCGCTGATGACGGGGTCGGCGTGTCACCAGGGGCTGTGGAGAGCGGGCTGGCCAACCTGCGAGCGCGCGCGCAGTCCCGCGGGGGTTCGCTCTCGATGCGGGCCAGGTCGCCGCGAGGGACGTCGCTGGTCTGGGAGGCCCCGGCGGGTCCGTGATCGTGCATGAGAGGTTGGTCACTGTTCCTCTCTCATTCGGGCTGAGCGGGCAGGACGAAGCAGGGCAGGGCATGCTGGTGTTTCCGTGTGCTGCGTTCAGAGGGGTTGCCGACATGCTTGTCCGCGAGATCATGACCAGTCCGGCATACAGCGTGCTCGAGGGCGCGTTGCTGGAGGATGCGCTGAACCTGATGGCGCGCTCAAAGGTGACCGGCCTGCCGGTCGTCGACGGTGGCGGACGCGTGGTGGGCATCATCAGCGAGGCTGATCTGCTCAGGACGGATCTGGAGCCGGACCCCAGGGCGCACGCGCGCCCTTCCCGGCAGGCTACCCAGTCAAAGCTCGTGACCGTGGGCCAGGTGATGACGCCTCACCCGCACACGGTGCGCGAGGACACCGACGTGGCCGAGCTGGCTCGCACGTTTGCCAGCACCCACTGGAAGAGCGTGCCAGTGGTTCGGGGGGAGCAGCTCCTGGGAGTCGTCAGTCGCAGCGACGTGATCCGGGCGATGTCCCGCACCGACGAGGAGATTGCCGCCGAGATATCCCTGACCTTTGCCGAGACCGGCCTGGGCGCCTGGCACGTTGAGGTCGCCGACGGGATGGCGACGGTCACGGGCAATGCCTCGGAACGTGAGCGGGGAGCCGCCATCTCGATCGCGCAGTCCGTCAAGGGCGTCCGACACGTGGACTCGAAGGCACCTCAAGGCTGACCGCGTCCGGCTGGGACCACTTTCGGCAACCGCCTGCCGACAGCGGTGACCTGCGGGTCACCCAACCCTCTGCCTCGTTCAGGTCCTGCCCGGGCGGCGAGGACGACGGCTTGGCTGACGGCACGCGAGCGGGTGGATCCGTCGCGGACCGTGTTTGGATGGGGTCTCGATGGCTCATGATGGTGTCATCCGGCATGGGAAGGCGACCAGATGACGATCCGTATTTTTCTGCTCGATGATCACGAGATCGTCCGACGCGGGCTGCGCGAGCTCCTCGAGACCGTCGACGACTTCGAGGTGGTCGGAGAGTCCGGCTCCGCGGTCGAGGCCAGCCGCCGGATCCCCGCCCTGCGTCCGAACGTGGCGATCTTCGACGCCAGGCTGCCGGACGGCTCGGGCATCGACGTCTGCCGGGAGGTTCGCTCCGTGGACCCGGAGATCGCCGGGCTGATCCTGACCTCCTTCGACGATGAGCAGGCACTCGCGACGGCGGTGCTGGCCGGGGCTGCGGGCTACCTCCTGAAAGACATCAAGGGGAACGGGCTCATAGAGGCGATTCGCAAGGCGGCGGCGGGGGAGATGCTGATCGATCCCGAGACGGTTGACCGGATCCGCCGCGGGTGGACCAGCAACGCGGGGGCGGACCCGAGACTGCGGCTGTTGTCTCCGCAGGAGCGTCGAATCCTCGATCACGTGGCGGAGGGCCTCACCAACCGCCAGATCGGCGAGGTCATGTCCCTGGCCGAGAAGACGGTCAAGAACTACATCACGGCCGTGCTGGGCAAGCTGGGCATGGAGCGGCGCACCCAGGCCGCCGTCTTCGCGGTAACTCATCAGACCCATCAGACCCATCAGACCCATCAGACCCATCAGACCCATCAGAGTCAGCCGGGGCATCGACCTCAGGACTAGGAGGCTGGCCGGTCAAGGGTCGTGACGGCCATCGGGCACAATAGGGCCGTGCAGACGATTACTCTCGAAGAGCTCCAAACCCATCTGGGCGCCATCAAGGGCGTCCCCCGAGTGGTGATGGGCGGCAACGGAACGACGCCATGGCTGGCTCTAGAGGCCATTGACCGCTCCATCGAGCGGTATCGCCTCTTCCAGCTCAACTCCCCGGTTGGCATTCCGGTGCGCGCCGGGGTGATTGCCGAGACCAGCTTCGTGGGTTCCGGCATGCGTCATCACCCGGCGCTGACCTATGTCCCCAGCCGGCTGTCCATGGTGCCGGTCCTCTTCGGGCGGACCCTGCCTCCGGATGTCGTGGTGCTTCACTGCGCCCCGCCGGAGGACGGCGTGCTCAGCATGGGGATCGAGGTGAACCTGCTTCCGGCGGCCGTCGAGGCCTGCCGCGCCCGCGGTGGTCTGGTGATCGCGGTGATCAACTCTCGGATGCCGTACACCTACGGCGACTCGCAGATCTCGACCGACGCGGTCGACCTTGCTGTCGAGATCGACTTCGAGCTCGATGACACCCACAACGCCCGACCGGACGACGCCAGCCTTGTCATTGCGGATCGACTTGCCGCCATGATCGATGACGGTGCGACTCTTCAGATGGGCATCGGCGCGGTGCCTGACTCCACCCTGCGGGCGCTGGCCTCCCGCAAGGGCCTGCGGGTCTGGAGCGAGATGTTCTCCGACGGGATCCTGGACCTGCACGACGCCCATGCGCTTGACGAGGAGCACATCCTGACCGCGTCCTTCTGCTTCGGTTCGCGCCGGCTGTACGACTGGGTGGACCACAACACCAGCCTCCAGTTCCTGCGCACGGAGAAGACGAACAGCCCGGCGCTGATCGCCGCCAACCGGCAGATGACAAGCGTGAACGCCGCGCTGGAGGTCGATCTTTTCGGGCAGGCCAACGCCTCACGGATCAACGCCAGGATCTACTCAGGGTATGGCGGGCAGACAGACTTCATCGTCGGTGCCATGCACGCTCCCGGCGGCCAGGCGTTCATCGCCCTGCGCAGCTGGCACCCGAAGGCGGACTGCTCCGCGGTCGTCCCGCTGCTCGACGAGCCGGTGACCTCATTCCAGCAGACCGCGATCGTGACCGAGCAGGGCGTGGCCCGTCTGCTGGGCTATGACGAGAAGACGCAGGCCCATCACCTGATCGAGTATGCCGCTCATCCCAGCGTGCGCACCGAGCTCTGGGAAGAGGCGAAGGAACTGGGCCTGGCCTGACTCGGGGACCTCCCGAGCTCTTCGGCGAATGTTGAGGACGTGACCCGTTCACCGGTGGTGTCGCCGGCGAGATCGATGACAGAGATCGATGACCAAGATCGATGACCAAGATCGATGACCAAGATCGCTGACCAAGATCGCTGACCAAGATCGCTGACCGTTGTATGACGTGCCGCCCGCTGAAAGGGTCGCTCGTCGCGCCAGGGCGCGGTGGCTGCACACCTCGCCGCGGGTGACCCGGCCACCCTGTCATCCGACTGTGGAATTGCGGGTAGAATGAGGGGGCATCGAAGGTCCTACCTCTCGCCAGGTAGGAACTTCGTTGTTTTTGTGCGTTCGTTGCGTCCGCTCACCCCCGTCGCGGTGAGCGAGGTCAGCTGACGTTAGCCGGGGCCGGCTCCACGCGCCTGGGCCGGGTCGTGCGGATGGACCTCTGGTCGACCCAGGTGGCCAGCCTGCTGAGGCTGTAGTTGATCAGGATGAAGATGGCCGCGACCACGGAGAGTATCTGGATCGGGTTGTGCAGGTTGAGCGCGATCAGGTTCCCTTGTCGCAGAAGCTCGGTGTACAGGGCCAGCACCGCGGCTAGTGAGGTGTCCTTCAGGATCACCACGAGCTGGCTGATCAGGGCCGGCAGCATGACCCGGACGGCCTGGGGGAGAAGCACCAGTCGCATTGCCGCCCCGGGAGTCAGCCCGACTGCCAGTGCGGCCTCTCGCTGGCCGCCCGGAAGCGAGGCAACGCCGGCCCTGATGATCTCGGCAATGATGACGCAGTTGTAGGCCGTCAGACCGATGACCAGGAACCATAGCCCGGCTTCACCCGGTAGCCCGCTCAGGTCGACGCCGAGCTCTGGCAGGACCCGGCTGGCGAAGTAGATCGTGATCACCACCGGGAGTCCGCGCAGCAGCTCGATCAGGGCGACGACCGGCATCCGTGCCCTGCGGCCGAGCATCATCCTGGCCACGCCGACCACTCCGCCGATGATCAGGGAGAAGGTGATGGACAGTGCCGCCGCAGTCAGGGTCGCCTGGACACCCTTGGCGAGCAGGTTCCAGACGGCCGGGAAGTCCTCGTTGGAGGGGTTCACGATCGGGCCCCACAGGTCGCCGGAGAACTGGCCCGCGTCGGCCAGGCGCTTGATGACCAGGCCCGTCAGGATCAGGCCCACGACGCTGGCGAAGGCGCCGCCGACCGCGGCCCGGCGCCGGGCGCGGGGGCCGGGTGCGTCATACAGGACGCTGGGGGTGCTCATCGTGCGATCGCCACCTTTCGTTCGAGTACGCCCAGGCCCACGCCGGCGGGCAGGGTGATCATCAGATAGCCGATGGCGACACCGGTCAGCACTGGCAGTGCCGCAAAACCCTGGGCGCTGGTGAGCGACTCACCGACGCTGTAGAGGTCGAGCCCCACCCCGAAGGCGCCGACCACCGCGGAGTTCTTGAACATCGCGATGATCACGCTGCCGACCGGGGGGATGGAGGTCCGGAAGGCCTGGGGCAGCACGATCTGGGTCAGCGTCTGGGTGAAGGTCAGCCCGATCGCCCGGGCCGCCTCGGCCTGCCCGGCCGAGACGGAGTTGATGCCTGCACGCAGGCCCTCACAGACGAAGGCAGAGGTGTAGATGATCAGGGCCGCGAGCCCGAAGTAGTAGTACTCGGCGTTGATGCCGATCTCGGGCAGGCCGAAGGCGAACATGAACAGCAGCACCGACAGGGGGCAGTTGCGGATGACGGTGACCCAAGCCGTGCCGAAGGTTCGCAGCGGCGCGACGGGGGCGACGCGACACGTGGCGATGAACGTCCCGAGGACCAGCGAGCCGACCCCACCCCACAGACAGATAGTGAGTGAGCGCAGGAACCCGTTCCAGAACAGGTCGAGGTTCTGGGTGATCGCGTCCATCTGTCACCTCCCCTTTCTTCGATGTGTCCGGTGTTCGATGTGTTCGATGTCAGTGCTTCGGTGGGTCCGGCGGTTCGACGCGCGAACTGCCGGAAGTCGGTGAGGATGGGGGCGCCCGCCGGCTTTGGCGAGCGCCCCCGTTGCCTCGTCAGGTCAGCTCAGACGCAGGGCGCGGCCGGCGGCAGCGCAGCCGGTGCGGCGCCCTCGACCTTGCCTGCCGTATCCGCCCAGGCCTTGAGGTAGGCCGCTGAGTTGTCCTTGAGGGTCTTGTTGATGAACTCGCAGAACTTGACGTCGCCCTTCTTGATGCCGATGCCATAGGGCTCCTTGGTGAACTGCTCACCGACCAGCTTGAACTTCTTGTCGGACTTGGAGACAAAGCCCAGCAGGATGACGTTGTCGGTCGTCACGACCTGGACCTGGCCGGTGCGCAGGGCGTTGGCGCACTTGTCATAGACGTCGAACAGGACCAGCTGGCCGGGGTTGGCCAGATACGGCTTGACCTGCTCTGCGGGGGTGGAGCCGGTGACCGAGCAGACCTTCTGGTCCGGGTTGGCCTTCAGGTCGGCCGGGCCCTTGATCTTGGTGTTGTCGGTCTTCACCATCAGCTGCTGACCCGCCACGTAGTAGGGGCCGGCGAAGGTGATCCGCTTCTTGCGTTTGTCGTTGATCGTGTAGGTGGCGGCAACCAGGTCGACGTTGCCCTTCTCGATCAGCTCTTCCCTGAGCTTGGAGGGACTTTCGACCCATTCGATGTTGGCGGCGTCGATACCCATCGCGCCGCCGATGATCTTGGCCACCTCGACGTCGAAGCCGGTGAGCTTGCCGTCCAGGCCCTTGAGCCCGAATCCTGGCTGGTCGAACTTGGTGCCGACCTTCATCTTGCCGGCTGCCGAGATCTTGGCCATGGTCGTGCCCGCCTCGAGGCTCGGTTTGGCGGCCACCTTCGGTGCGTCAGTGCTGCCTGAGCCACAGGCGCTCAGGGTGAGAGCGGCGACCGCAAGGCCCGCCACGACGAGTTTTCGAGAGTGTCCCATTGTTTCCTCCTGAGTTGGCGTGGATGCACGGAAGCGCGCATCCACGAGAAACGCGAGTAACACGAGTGACGCGACTGCAGGGATGCGCCGGAATGGCTGTGACGTGCCGGGAACTGCTGGGAATTGTCGTGATGTGCTGGGAACTGCCGGGACTGCCCGCAAATGCCGGCAGTCCCGTGTGGGTCAGTGCGTGAGGATCTTGCTCAGGAAGTCCTTGGCCCGGTCGGATCTGGGGTTGGTGAAGAACTCCTGGGGGGTGCTCTCCTCGACGATCTGCCCGCCGGACATGAATACCACCCGGTTGGCGGCCCGGCGGGCGAAACCCATCTCGTGGGTCACCACCACCATCGTCATGCCGTCCTTGGCCAGGCCGGTCATCACGTCGAGGACCTCGTTGATCATCTCCGGGTCGAGGGCGGAGGTCGGCTCGTCGAAGAGCATGACCTTGGGGTCCATCGCCAGTGCGCGCGCGATGGCCACCCGCTGCTGCTGGCCGCCGGAGAGCTGGGCCGGGTACTTGTCAGCCTGTTCGGTGATGCCGACCCGTTCGAGCAGCTGCGTGGCACGCTCGTTGGCCTTGTCCACGCCGAGTCCGCGGACCTTGATCGGCCCGAGGGTGAGGTTCTCCCGAATCGTCTTGTGCGCGAAGAGGTTGAAGGACTGGAAGACCATGCCGACGTCGGCGCGAAGCCTGGCCAGCTCCTTGCCCTCGTCAGGCAGTGCGACACCGTCGATCTCGATCGTCCCGGTCTCGAAGGTCTCGAGCCGGTTGATCGTCCGGCAGAGGGTGGACTTGCCCGACCCGGACGGACCGATGACGACGACGACCTCACCCTCGCCGATGGTGAGGTCGATGTCCTTGAGGACGTGCAGGTCCCCGAAATGCTTGTTGACCTTGTCGAGCACCACCAGGGGGCGATGGGTTGCGGGCGGTGAGTCCGTCGGGTTGTCGTCCGTGGGTGCATCCGTCATTCGGACACACTACTGGTGGTCAACGACGTGCTTGACCGCTAGCCTCTGCTAACAGCGACGGAGAAGGGAAAAGACAGTGGTCTCGACGGTATTGGTAACGGGAGCGGCAGAACGCGTGGCTGAGGTTTCGGAGGCCCTTCGCAAGGCGGGCACCGAAGTGATCTCAGTCGATGATCTGGAAAAGCTGGACGCGGCTCTGGCGGGTATCGCGCCGGGCTCGCTGAGGGGCTACGTTCAGCTCCCGGTGAATGTGGCCGCGCGCGGTGACAACGTTGTTGAACGGGTGCGCAACTTCCTGGAGGACGGACTGCTCGCCCGCTTCAGTGCGGCCTCGGCTATCTTGCCGGCGATGTCGGATGACGCTCGGGTCGTGCTGGTCGGGGGTAACGCCCTTGTCGAGGCTTCGGCACCCGATGACCACACTGCAAGGCTGGGGTTGTTGAAGGTCCTCGCCGATGCTTTCCAGGCTGACAAGTCAGCGACAAAGATTCAGGTTCGGGTGCTCCCCCACGACGAGCTGGCTGAGCACATCGGGGCAGTGACACTGGGCGCCGAGCCGACCCGTGAGCAGGCTCTGGCCGATCTGCTCGCCCAGGAGCCGAAGATGAGCTTCGACGACTGGAGGATCGAGGTCATGGGGCTGGTCAACGGCGAGTTCTGACAGTGTCGGCGGACGGGGTCCGGCCAGGAAAAGCGGACCGGACCCGCAGCAAGCGGCGGCCATCGCCTCGACTGGACGGATGCCTTCGAAAGCTGGGAGGTCGTTGGGCCCGGGCCCGATGCCTCGCACCTCAGGACGGGTCTCCGATGCCCCAGTTCTTGATCACGTAGCCCATGTCCTTGTCGCCCCGGCCGCTGAGGTTGACCAGAATGGTGCCGGTCCCCCATCTCGCGCGCCGTCACCAGAGCGTGCGCCACGCAGTGCGCACTCTCGAGGGCGGGGATGATGCCCTCCTTGCGACTGAGCGCGAAGAAGGCAGCCCGGCACTCGTCGTCTGAGGAGGGCACGTAGTCAACGCGCCCCGAGTCCTTCAGCTAGCTGTGCTCGGGGCCGACACC
>JACMPC010000056.1 GCA_014377705.1 Dermatophilaceae bacterium | reverse complement strand
TCGCTTTGTGACGGTCCGTCGCGGTGGCACCCTGAGCGATTCGGATCACCAGCTTCTGGCTCTTTGGGCGGCATCGTGCGCAGAGCATGTTCTTGACCTGTTCGAGTCGGCTCAGCCTCAGGACCCACGACCGCGTCGGGCGATCGAGCACGCGTGCGCTTGGGTGCGTGGCGAGGTCACGATGATGCAGGCTCGCGCGGCGGGTGGCCATGCAATGGGCGCGGCCAGGGACCTGCGTGGGGCTGCCCGACATGCCGCTTACGCTGCGGGTCAGGCCGGGGCTGTCGCGCACGTCGCCGCGCACGAACTCGGTGCTGCTGCGTATGCGATCAAGGCCGCACGTGCTGCCGCGCCTGAGGGTGAGGGCGACGCCGCCGGGCGACTTGAGTGCCGGTGGCAGCGTGACCAGCTCCCAGAGGCGATTCGAGAGCTCGTACTTGATGACCAGCGGTTGCGGAACGACATCTGCTGGTCAGTGTTTGACTGATGAGCGCGCCTCGGGCGCCAACGCCGCCCTGGAGCGGGCGCCGTGAGCACTCGCCCGGTTCGACAACGGCGACCGGAACGCCTGTCCCAGCAGCCGATCGGCCTACGGACACCGAGCTCGGTCCCGATGCGTCCGGTCATCGTTCGTGGATGGGACCACGGCGCCCGTGCTGACGTGCGCAATCCACGAGGCGGAGGCGTCGAGCACGTCCCTTGCTCAGTGCCAGACGTAACCTGTGACAGCGCCAACTGGATGCTTGGTCGGAGGGAGGTTCGAAATATCCGTTCGACTCTCGGCGCGTGTTCCAACCGTCCTACCGGGCTCACCTCGGGTGCCGCTTCCTGGAGGAACATCTTGCTGATCTACCGACCGTCGACCGTTTCCGACGTCGACACGGTGCTGTCCTGCCGCGTCACCGAACCCATCAGCTGGGTCACCCCAGAGCGCTACCAGCAAGAGCTGGCCAGCGGCTCCTACCGACCGCAGTGGACCTGGCTCGCTGAGGACAAAGGCGAACTCGTCGGCCGCGCGGTGTGGTGGGCTCCAGCAGGGCGAGAGTTCCCGATGGCCTTGGACTGTTTGTGGGTCGCCGACGACGTCACCGACCGCGCCTTGGTCGCCACAGCGCTGTTGCAGGCCGGGCACGCCGGTCTGCAAGACGGCTACGCCCAGAAGCCGCCCGACTACGAGGTCGACCTCGACCCACGGTGGCGGGATCGCGCAGACGTCGCGGCCGCCTTCGCCTGGCGACAGGAAGCGGCTCAGCGTGCCGGCCTCGCGCACACCCTCGAGCGCCTGTCGTTCGCCTGGATTCCGCAGGACGGGATCCCTGATCAGTCTCCCCGCCTGAGGTTCACAACCGAGTCGGCAGATGAGGTCTTCCTCCAGGCATTCGCCAGGGTGGCCGAGGGCAGCCTCGACGACCTCACCCGCCGTAACGTCGCCGCCCTTGGCGCCCAAGCGCAGGCCCGCGAAGACTTCGACTTTTACCTCGACCTGCCCGGAGAGCGCAGTTGGTGGCGCCTCGCCCACACAGCGGATGGGGAGTTCGTCGGGCTGGCCATCCCGTCGCGCAGCGCCTACAACGCCAGCGTCAGCTACCTGGGCGTCGTCCCCAAGCACCGCGGCCACGGCTACGTCGATGACCTACTCGCTGAGATCACGCGGCAGCACGCCGACAACGGGGCTCCTCGGATCACCGGCACCACGGACACCACCAACGCCCCCATGGCTGCCGCGTTCACCCGCAGCGGCTACACCTGCACCGGCGTCCGCATGGTGCTATCCGCCACGACATGACCGGCAACCGTGGCCAACCCGCAGCACGATGGTCAACCGGGCGGCATAGCTGTCGTCAAGCCTTTAGGACAGACTCAACGGCGTGACCCGCACAGACACGCCGAAGTCCTGGGACGAGCGGTCAACGCTGTTGACCATGCTGCAGCACACACGCGACACAGCCACCGGGAAGTGCCGCGGACTCAGCGACGAGCTCGCGAGATCGGCCCCGTTCGCCTCCTCGCCGCTGACGACAGTCAGTGGTGTCGTAAACCACATGCGGTGGGTCGAGCACTCATGGGTCGAGAACCGGTTCATCGACGGCCCCGACCTCGGGCCCTGGACCGACGATTCACCCGACCAGGAGTTCATCGACGGCGCCTCGACCTCGCTGGCCGTGGTGTTGCAGGACTACACAGCCCAAGCCCAGCGCACTGACGCGGTCGTCGCCGAGCACGACCTGGACGACCGATCCGCCCTCCCCCTCAGCTCCGGGGTGCACCCCACGCTGAGATGGGTCCTGCTCCACCTGATCGAGGAGAACGCGCGGCACAACGGTCACCTCGACATCCTGCGCGAGATCGCCGACGGAGCCGTCGGAGACTGAGCCGGCCGGACAGTCAGCGCCAACCTACAGAGATGCAGCCCGAGCACCGGCGTCCATGGTGGTACACAAGGGGAACGATGACCGGACGCGTGGTAGCCAACCCTCGGTGCCCGTGCCGATCGGTCTGCGGGCAACGGGACGCCGTCCAGCAGCTGACATCCGCTACCTCAACGGTCGGACTTCGGCGCTGCGGTACTTTGCATCGGTGCATCGCCGACGTACAGCCCACGCTGCCTGCCCAACCTGCATCACTGAGTCGGCGCAGGGCGATTGGTTAGCGTGGCCTGATCTGGCGGAGCAACGCTCAGCCCAGCTTCCTGAGCCTACTGACCTCCCGCTCCCGGTCGCCAGAGAACGCCGGTCCCGCCTCCACGAGCTGAATTATCGTCGCGAGGGACCAGTTCGAGGAACCACAGGAGGTCCCAGCACGAGATTGAATGGTACTGTCCCGCGGACGCGAAAGGAGATGGTGTCGCGCCCAGCCAAGGTGGGCGATGGCTTGGCCCGCCGCAGCGAGTCCGCGTTCACCGTCACCGCCGGTAGCGGCCGATGGACGACCATCATTTCGTGCCCCAGCCACACCGAAACAGGCGTGCGATACCGGCACACCAGGACACCCGCCACGGCGGCCAAACCGAGGATCGCCCACCGCTGGGGGCTGAATAAGCAGAGGACGACCGGAATCGCCCCGAGCCCGCCGAGGATTCCATACAGGTATTTCGCCTGAGAGTTCGCCACTACTCGGCGGCTTGCATCACCGACTAAGTCGGACACGCGACTCCGTTCAGCATGTGAGGTAGTTGTAGATGACGCTTCGTGGCCCATCGATGAGTCCACCCAACCACGAGTTCTTCCAGTAGTTGGATGTGAGGCGTTTAGGCAGCCAAGCCTCACTGTTGCGCAAGTTACTCCAGCTGCGGATCTGGCCCTGTGTCAGCTCCAGCCCGAGCCTCTTGGACAGCAGGCCCCCCACGCCACCGACAACAGCCCCGAAAGCCGCCTCGGTACCGACGGCACCCCAGTCGTTGACGCTCCCCGTGCTCACCAGTTGGGTCGCCATGCTTCCCGCCGCCCCACCCTCCGCCCCGCAGGCCGACGAGGCGAGCGGGCCGACTCCGGTTCCGAGGCAGGCACCCGTGATGCCGCCAGAAACCAAAGCCAACGGCCGCGCCCGCGAATCCGCGCCAGGACTTCTCCCTTGGTGACAGGGCGTACGACGCCGTGCTGACCACGGTTCCGACCACGGCACCGAACACCGCTCCGATCACGATGGTCGGCCAGAGGCCTTTACGGTCATCGGCGTTGTACGGGTCGGCGGCTCCGTAGGCACACGGGCTGCCGGGCACCCCTGGCGGCCGGGGACGAAGCCGGACCTTACTGTGCGATCCGACAAGTGAGCCGGTATGGCGGGGGCCGAGTCTGGCGATTTGGTGTGTATCCCTGCCCCTGCGCGGAGGCGCACAGTGTCGAAGAATCGAGGCCCATCACCGAGAGGTGCCAACGGGCTGACATCGACCCGGGTTCCCTGCCCGGGGTAGCCAGCTCTGCACCGTCTCTGAGGTGAACGATGAGCCAGAAAGCCGCGCACGCCCGAACCCGACGCCCCCCGCATCCGGTCGACGAGGTGCTGCCCGTCCCGAAGCTGGCCCTCTACGGGTTCCAGCATGTCCTCGCGTTCTATGCCGGCGCGGTGATCGTCCCGATCCTGCTCGCCGGGGCCATCGGCCTGAGCACCGACCAGCTGATCCACCTGATCAACGCGGACCTGTTCACCTGCGGGATCGCCTCGATCATCCAGTCAGTGGGCTTCTGGAAGGTCGGCGTGAAGCTGCCGCTCCTGCAGGGGGTGACCTTCACCGCAGTCTCCCCGATGATCGCCATCGGGGTCGCCGGCGGCGGAGGCACCGCAGGGCTGCAGGTCATCTACGGGTCGGTCATCGTCGCCGGGCTGTTCACCCTCTTCCTCGCGCCGTACTTCAGTAAGCTCATCAAGTACTTCCCGCCGATCGTCACCGGCTCGGTCATCCTGATCATCGGCATCGCACTGCTGCCCGTCGCGGCGTCCGACGCCGTCAACGGCGTGGCCATCGGCAAGGCAGTCGACGGCCGGGACCTGGCCTATGCGCTGGGGACCCTCGCGCTCATCGTCGCCATCCAGCGGATCTTCCGCGGATTCATGAGCACCGTCGCGGTCCTCGTCGGCCTCGTCCTCGGCACCCTCGTCGCCTGGGCGTTCGGGGACGCGACCTTCGACGCTGTCGGCTCCAGCGCCGTCGTCGGCGTGACCACGCCCTTCTACTTCGGCGCCCCGGTCTTCGTCGGCTCGGCGATCATCTCGATGATCGTCGTCATGCTCATCACAGCCGTCGAGACCACCGGTGACGTCTTTGCCACCGGGGCGATCGTCGACAAGCGGATCACCCGCACGGACATAGCGCGGGCACTTCGCGCCGACGGCCTGGCGACGGCAATCGGCGGAGTCCTCAACTCGTTCCCGTACACCTGCTTCGCGGAGAACGTCGGGCTGGTGCGGCTCACCAGGATCAAGAGCCGCTGGGTGGTCGCCTCGGCCGGAGTCATCATGATCATCCTCGGGCTGCTGCCCAAGGCCGCCGCCGTTGTTGCCGGCGTGCCGCGTCCGGTGCTCGGTGGCGCCGCGCTGGCCATGTTCGCCACCGTGGCCGTCGTCGGCATCCAGACGCTGAGCAAGGTCGACCTCAACGACCACCGCAACATCGTCATCCTGGCCTCGTCGCTGGGGGTGGCCATGCTCGTCACCGCGCAGCCGAACGTCGCTACCGGGGTGCCGGAGTGGGCCAGGATCATCTTCGGCAGTGGCATCACCCTTGGCAGCATCGTCGCCATCGGGCTCAACCTGGTCTTCCACCACCTCGGGGGCCGGGGAGCGGCAGTCGCGGGATCACCGGGCGAGGGGACAGTGCGTCTCGAGCAGGTCAACACGATGAGCGAGGACGAGTTCACAACGACCTTCGGCCGCCTCTTCCAGGGACCTGACTGGGTAGTGCGCCGTGCGTACGCCCTGCGGCCATTCAGTGATACCCAGGATCTGAGGGTGGCCTTCCAGGAGGCAATCTTCGGTGCCACCGAGGACCAGAAGCAGGCGCTGATGGACAGCTACCCCGAGCTTGCCAGGATCGTCGGCGAGGACGATGACGGTGCCCACGGGACCTCCAGCGAGCACTCCCTGGCAGACCAGGGCGCAGCCGGCCTGAACCAGCTCGGCGAAGAGGAACAGAGCGCGTTCGGCGAGCTGACGGCGGCGTACCACGACCGGTTCGGCTTCCCTCTCATCGTGTGCGTGCGAGACAACCCGGACCGCCAGCACATCCTGGACTCCGGCTGGACGCGCCTGCACAACTCCCCCACCCAGGAGCGGGCCACAGCCCTCATCGAGATCGCCAACATCGCCAACCACCGCTTTGACGACTTCGTCGCCGACGCCAACCCCATCCACTCGGCCCGCGTCAAGCAGTTCGAGCTCTCATGAGCCGCCCCGGAGACGAAGTTCTCCCGAGCGGGGCCTGAACCGGGTCACCCTCGACAACGACACCACCGCGCAGGCCGAGGTCTGCGCGATCCGGGCGGCGTGCGAGGCCAGGCCTCGCTGGCGGACCTGGACCGGGCGCGATACTGAGGGCGCCACCGGGGGCGGTCGGGCCGGGGTCAGAGCGAGTGCAGGGCGAGCAGCAGGTCCACCTGATCCTCCAGCCGGGAGAGGTCCCGTCCGGTCAGCTCCTCGACCCGCGCAATGCGGTACCGCACCGTGTTGACGTGCAGGAACAGCTCGTCCGCGGTCCGCTTCCACGACCCCGACTGGGCCAGGAAGGTCCGCAGGGTCTCGAACAGCCCAGCATGGTGGGC